>JAWBPP010000031.1:0-10844 GCA_038824715.1 Candidatus Anstonellaceae archaeon | reverse complement strand
CAAAGAAGGAACTTGCCATCAGTTATGTTCTTCGCTTTCCCTTCCAGTATGACCGCGGTGTTCTCGTTAGTGGCAAGCGCCTGCCCCACGCTGAGCTTGGAGGGCGTTTCTGAGAGGAAGAAAAGGAGGGCTATCCCTATGACTGCGAAAATTGCAGCAGCAGCGATTACTTTCCTGTTGCCTGCCTTTTGTGCCATAGAATAAATAGCGTTAAAAATCGCAGGATTATAATGCTTTCATGTCTCTCCTGCTGAAAGACGCAATGCTTGTTTCTGGGAAAAAATGCGACGTTCTCATTGAAGGCGGCAACATCGCAAAAATAGCGCACTCCATCTCGGTTTCAGCAGATGAAAAGCTGGACGCAAGAGGCAAGCTTCTCCTTCCGGGATTTGTGAACACGCACACGCATGCGGCGATGTCGCTTTTCCGAGGCATGGCAGAGGACATGGAGCTCCACTCCTGGCTTTCCTGCGTGCGCACGGCAGAAGTAAAGCTTTCCGCCCAGCAAGTAGGCATTGGCGCTTCCCTTGCCTGCGCAGAAATGATAAAGTCAGGCACCACCTGCTTTTCGGACATGTATTTCCACATGGATGCGGCTGCAAGAGCAGTGCAAAAGTCTGGCATGCGGGCTGTCCTGGGCTATGGCATGGTAGATTTGGGAGACGAAAAAAAGAGGAAAAGCGAGCTATATATTGCCGAAAAATTCGTCAAAGATTGGGATGGGAAGGCAAACGGAAGGATAAAATGCTCGTTCGCCCCACACTCGCTATATCTATGCTCTGCAGAGCTTCTTCAGGAAGCGAACGAGCTTTCAAAGAAATACTCGGTTCCCTATCACATCCACTTGTCCGAAACAAGAAAAGAAGTGTTCGACTGCCTCAAAGCCCACAAAAAACGGCCCGCCTATTACCTCGACTCGCTTGGCGTTCTTTCCCGCAGGGCAGTTGCCGCGCACGCTGTCTGGCTCACAAACGAGGAAGTGCGGCTGCTTTCCTCGCGCAAGGTTTCAGCCTCGCTAAACCCGGCATCCAACTGCAAGCTTGCAGGCGGAAGCGTGGCGCCCATGCCTGAAATGCAGAAATTTGGCATGAACATTTCGCTTGGCACAGACGGCTGCGCCTCCAACAATTCGCTTTCCATGTTCGAGGCAATGAAGTTCTGCGCTCTTTTGCAGAAGAATTCCCGCTGGGATGCCAGAGTTGCCCGCGCAGGCTCGATTTTCACTGCTGCAACCCTAGGCGGCGCGCACGCGCTTGGAATCCATGCGGGCGGCATACGCGAAGGCAAGCTTGCAGACCTCATACTCCTTGACGCAAAATCAGCCAACCTCTCGCCAGTGCATGACTGGACGGCAAACATCGTCTATTCCGCGAATGCAGGGAATGTGACCGATACGATAATCAATGGCAAGATAGTAATGAAGGACAGGAAGCTTCTTACCCTAGATGAGGAAAAACTGGTCGAGTCGGCGCAGAAAGAGGCGGAAAAGCTGGCGAGCCGCCACGGTTAACCTAAACGCGTATTTTTTTTTCGCCTTGAGCTGCACTGGCGCAACCGTTTTCAAACCCTTATTTTTTTCGGCTTGAGCTTCAGCTTTATTCTCGCATGCGCAAGCGGTATCCCTGCCCCGAAGTTTTCCACCACTCGCGCGGCAAGCATGGAGCCTATCTTTGCGCTTCCCACAACCGAGTATTTCCTGGACAATCCGTAAATCACGCCTGCAGCATAGGCGTCCCCTGCGCCAGTGGTGTCCACTCCTTTTGCAGGGTAAGTGGGAATCCGGTGCTCTGTGCCATGCAGGAAAACGGAGGAGCCTTTTGCGCCTTTTTTCAGGAAAACCGGTATTTTTGGCTTGAGTTTGGGAAGAGACTTGGCAAAATCCGCCCCGAGCAGGGCTTCTGCCTCCTCCTCATTCATGAAAAGCAAATCCGCGTATTTTCCAATCACCTTGAGCAGGTGCGCCCTGTTCTTTTTCACCATGGGCGGGCTTTCAAGGGAAATGGCGATTTTCTTGCCAAGTTTCCAAAAGCCGTGCAGGTATTCTTGCGCAATTGATGCGATTGGCTCTCCCTTTTCGCAAAGCGTTATTGAAGTGACGTAGAACATTTTGGAGCGCCAGGCAGCTATCTTTTCCAGCCTGCTGCAATGCGTGGAAACGCCAAGGTCGGCGCAGAATGTCCGCTGCCCGTCCGGAGTCACAAGGACGAGGATTTTGCCTGTGCTGCCCTTTTTCTCCTGCAGGAAATTCGAAATCCCGCAAGCAGACAGGTTGGAGGCTATTTCCGCGCCTGCCTTGTCAGGGGCAATTGCGCCAGCAAGACCTGCAAACCCGCCAAGCGCAGCCACCCCTTCGCAGACATTTCTGGCATTGTCGCCAGGGTAGCTGTAGAATATCTTCCCGGAAAATTTCCGCTCGATTGTTGCAAGCCTTTTGGCGTCCATATGGTTGGTCGCGCCCTTCTTCAGCTTCAGCACTCTCAGCGTTTTGTCGTCGGCTTTGGCAAAAGAGTCGATTACAGGCGTGCCAAGCGCAAGTAGGTCCATACACTATGTTGACATGCTCATCCTTTTTAAACAATCCCGCCGAAGAAACGGCATCCATCTGCCTGCTGGCACCAAGGGTGAAAAATTATGGTTGAGGCGAAAAAGCGGCCCGAGCGCGAGGGCACCATCGACTCCTACGTTTATGACAACGAAGGCATACAGGTGCTTGCGAAAATCCAGAGCAAGCCAGGCGAATTCGTGCCGCTTTACGAAGTGAACGTCCGCGAGCTTTCCGAAGGCACGCGCATGGTGCTAAACACACTCAAAGGCGAGCTTATCACAACCGTCAAGCTCGACATCACTGAGATAATGGACCCGAAGAAGCGCGACGAAGTGAAAAAGAAGTTCGAATCCAGAGCCTTATTCCTTTTGGGCAAGCACTTCCCCACTCTTTCAGAGGCCGACAAGAAAGTTCTCACAGCCTACCTCCTCCAAAACTCGCTTGGGTTGGGCGACCTCGAACCTCTCATGCATGACGAGCAGCTTGAAGAGGTGGCAATCAACTCCTCCACCGAGCCAGTGTGGGTCTACCACAAGAAATACGGCTGGTGCAAAACGAATGTGCAGATAAAATCCGAAGAGTCAATTTACGACATTTCTGCAATGATAGGCAGGCGCATAGGCAAGCAAATCAACATCCTCAATCCTGTGATGGACGCCCACCTGTCCTCAGGCGACCGTGTGAATGCCACGCTCTTTCCAGTTTCCTCGTTCGGCAACACCATAACCATCCGCAAGTTCAGCCGCAACCCTTGGACAATACCTTATCTCATCGAGCTCAACTGCATTTCGCCCCACGTTGCTGGCCTGATTTGGCTTTCCATACAAAACGAGCTTTCCCTTCTCGTTTCAGGAGGCACAGGCTCAGGAAAAACATCCTTTCTCAATGCAATCTCCTGCCTCATCCCTGCAAACCAGAGGATAATCTCAATTGAGGACACGCGCGAGCTTACTTTGCCGCACTTTCTGCAATGGGTGCCCATGGTCACCCGCGAGCCAAACGCGGAAGGGAAAGGCGAAGTCACCATGCTTGACCTTCTCGTAAATGCGCTCCGCCAGAGGCCCGACAGGATAATCATGGGGGAAGTGAGGAAGCAGCGCGAGGCCGAAATACTTTTCGAGGCAATGCACACCGGGCATTCTGTCTACGCCACCATACACGCAGACAATGCGGCAGAAACAATCACAAGGCTTACCACTCCGCCCATCTCCATGCCAAAGGAAACGCTCTCCTCGCTTGGCGGCATAGTGGTGCAGTTCCGCCACAGGCGGCTCAATATACGCCGCACGCTCGAATTCGCAGAAGTGCAGAAAGGCGGCGACATAAACACCCTTTACCGCTGGGACGTGAAGTCAGACAGAATTTCAGAAACAGGCAAGATGGTGACCCTTGCTGCAACGCTTTCCCTCTATGCGGGCCTTTCGCAAAAGGAAATCGACCAGGATGTGTCGGACAAGGCGAAGATTTTCTCCTGGATGGTCAAGCGCGGCTACAAGAGCATAAACACCGTGGGCGCCATTGTCTCGCAGTATTATGCGAACCCGGACGAAATACTCTCGCTTGCGACCAAGAATTCAGAGTGGCACGGCTCAGTTTAGCCTGCCAATTAGGAGGCTTAGGCATCTTCGCTTCGCCCCCGCTCACTATTCGGGCTGATTTGGATGGCAGATTCCTCCGACCCTGCAGTTCCTGATTTTGCGACGGCCTGCGCCCGCGCGCGGGAGATGGAAAAAAACCTCCTCGCAGCAAAGCCGAGCCCGATTTCAGGCTCGCTTTCCGTCCATCCTGACGAGGAAATATTCCCGCAGGAATACGAAAGCTACACATATGCCTATCTTCTTTCAGAAGCGCAAAAAGTGGAGCGCAAGCTCTACATGAGCGGCCTGCAAACCTCGCTGTCATCGCAAAAACCAGGCGCAAAGCCAATTGACGAGGCGAAACTCGAGGCCGACCTTCACAAATTTGCATCTGCGGGCGAGCTTCCCCAGGCGCCAACGCTTCCGCAGGAAAAACTGCAAGCCACGATAGTTCCGCCTTCAAAGGCAAAGCCTGGCGGGATAAAGCTTCCAGAAATCCCCATTGGAAAAAAGAAAGCTGAGCAGCCATTAACTCCTCCGCAGCCTCCTGAAGTTTCAGCATCCAAACAACCTACGTCCGCAGGTTTTTCAGTCACGCAGACTTTCCGTGCCAAGCCTCCGCCAATCCCTCTCACCCCTGAAGAAGCGCACGAAGCAGAAGAAGTTGCCGAAGAGTCAGTTCCAAAAGAGGCGTTGGAATTCGAGCGCGAGCATCCTGGCTGGGAGCCGCCTGAAGAAGAGCCCGAAAAAATCGAGACAGAAGCGGATTTCATCGAGCCTTCAAAAGAGCCGCAGTTTTCCTCCAAAAAGCAAGGGGAAAAAATCGGCCCTCAATCGTCAGAAATATCCGGGGGCGAAGAAGAAAAGCTTGCAGTGGAGCGTGAAATCTCCGAGCCCTCTGCGCAACAAGCCCAGGCGCCAGCATCATCAGCATCCAAGCTTTCTCCGCGGCTGCGCGAAATAATCGAGGCAAAGATTCGCCGCGAGGAGGAAAGAAAGAAAAAAGAGGCGGAAATTCTCGAGGGAATCGAGCTTAAGCCACAGGAAGAGGAGGAAACGGGGAAAGGGGCTGCGCAACAGGAAGCGCAGGCTGCACGGCAAGAGGAGGAAATTGTCCTTTCCGCGCGCGAGCGGCTGCTTCGCAAGCTGCAAAAGCAATCCGCAGAAAAAACAAAGCAAATCTCCCCTCCTGAGCCGGCCATGCAAGAGCAGGAAGAAGTGGCTGAGCAACCAGTGGAAGAGGTAGCTGCAGACGAAGAGCACGAGCCACCAGCCGTTCAAGAACGCATTCCTGCACGAAAACCAAAGCCTTCCTTGCAAGAACCCTCTCCGCCAATCATTTCGCCCGCTCCGGTGGGTGGAATAACAATACAGCCGATTTTTGCAGGCGAGGAATCGAAAGCGCAATCGCAGCCTGAAAAGCCGGTTGTGGAGTCCGAGCGGCTCAGGAAAATACAGCGAATTATCGAGGAGCTTTCGCCCGACAAGTACAAGGCTGGCGCAATCGCCCCAAAAGAAGAGGCGCAGGAAAAAGAACAGGCGCCAGCGCCCGTTCAAAAGGCAAAGCAAAGACTGCGCCTCGAACAGGCTGAAGAAGAGCAAGTGCCAGCCTCCAAAGCAAAGCCCAAGCCATCGCCCAAGCAGTTCCGTGAGGAAGAAGAGCAAGAAGAGCCGCCAAAACTTCCGAAAGCAAAACAGAAACTGCTCTCCGCACAAGAGGAAGTCGAACAGCCTGTTCCAAAGCCAATTCTGCAGAAAGGAAAAGTAGCGCCAAAAACCGCCCCAAAAGCTCTTGCAAAAAGGCCTCAGGCAAAAAAGAAAGCTGCAAAAGAAACAGTCGAAGTATCAAAGAAAGGCAAAGGGAAAACCTCGCAAAAGCCGCTCGCGCGAAAGCCAGCAGCAACTGAGGAGGAAATGCCTGCAAGGCCACAAGCAAAACGAGTCCTTCCGGCAAGGGCAGAGCCTGAGCAAGAGGAGGAAGAGCCGCCAACAATTATGCAGAGGAAAAGAATCCTCCCGCGCGAAGAAGCTGCGGAATCCCGCGAAGAGGAAGAACAGCCAGCAATTGCGCCGAAAAAACGGGTTCTCCCCCAGGCGCCCGAACCTGAAGAAGAGGCTCCGCATCCAAAGAGGAGCAGGGCGTTTCCAACTCCGCAAACGCAGCGAGAACCAGTGCCCATAAAGGTGGGCAAGCGCATACTGCCTGGCGGCTTAAGGCAGCAGGCGCAGGAGGAAGAGGCACAAGCACCAGAGACATATGTCCCTCCGGCAAGGCAAAAGCTCATTCCAAAAATGCGGCATGGGGAAACCGAAGAAGAGTCAATGCCTCAAGAGGAAGCGGAAGAGGAATCGCTGCCGCAAAAGCCCCGGATGCAAACGCGAGAAGAAGAATCAGAAAGCGAAGGAGAACGAGCAAGAGCCCCAGTGCAAAAAATTCCTGCAAAGCTCTCTCCGGATTACGGGCGGGCGATTCCAAAAAAGGCGGCTGACGATTCCCTGCCTGAAGAAGCATCTCCTGATCAAATCGCAGAGTGGCGCCGAAGGCAGCAAAACGCGGCTGCACTTGCGGCAAAGCTCAGTTCTGTGCAATCGCAGGAAAAGCCACTAGCAGTCCCATCACCGCCTCCCTTCCAGGGCACGCCACTTTCAGCGAAAAAGACGCACGACATCGCAGGCGAAGCATCTCTTCCAGATGAAGAGGAGGAAAAAATCGACGAAACAGAAATACCAAAGCCTCCGCAGGAAGGGCAGGGCGCAGCGCCAGTGGACTACTCCATGGCAAAAGGCGAGTTCAAGCGCAAGCTTGAGGATGTGGAAGTCAAGGAAAAGGCAAAGGAGCAGACCGACGAATTCGTCGAGCAATATGCTAAAGAGAACCTGGTCTGGCTCTATGAAATATACAAGATGGGAGGCATGACGCGCGACGATTTCATGCAAAAGGCGCGCGAAAAGCTGCAGGAGTCCTCTCAAGGAGCCTCTCAAGAAAGCGAGCCTGAGGCAGAAAACCCAGCGCTTTCAAACCTTGAGCGCGAGCTTGAAAAGAAGAAGAAATAAGAGAAGTATAAAAATTGATAAGCAGAAATGTGTTCCAATGAGCATCGAACGTCAAGTCGTTCGACACAGTCGTCTTGCAAGACGACTTGTCGTTAAGTCGGACGGCAAATCGGGCGTGTCATCCAACTGTATCGATGTCTGAAATTTTCCAGAGGAAATTTTCATGGCTGGGGAAAAATATGAACTTAAGGGCGCTGAAAAGCCCAAATCAAAGGTGCCGCAGCCATTAGTTGCGCAGCCAATGCGCGAAGCAGAAGGGCCAAAGGACCCAGAGCAATTCCGCGGATTCCTGAACTCGGTCGCCCAGCATTTCCCTTCACTGAAAAAATCGCTTGTCCAAGCAGGAATGCATTATACTCCTGCAGGCTTTGTGCAGGTTTCGCTTCTCACCGCCGTTTATGTTTCCGCAGCGCTTCTTATCATCTTGTGGCTTCTTGTCCGAAGCGAGGCATATGCCCTCTCTTTAGTCCTGGTCCTTGCCCCTCTATTCTATCTGCTCGCATTCATCTACGCAATGCAGTTCCCGAAGGTAAAGGCGATAATGCGCGCCAAGAAAATCGAACAGGAGCTGGTCTTCGCGGGGCGCCACATGCTTATTGAGCTGAAAAGCGGCGTGCCGCTTTTCGATGCCATGCTTGGGATTTCGCGCGAATACGGGGAAATGTCCCTCGAATTCAACAAGATTGTGGAGAAGGTGACGCTTGGCGTCCCCATGGGCGCTGCCATGCACGAGGTTGCAGACTCCAACCCGTCGAAATATTTCACGAGGCTTGTCCTGCAGCTTGCAAACTCTCTTTCCTCGGGCTCGGATGTTGCAACAGCGCTTGAGGCGTCGCTTGACCAGATTTCCAAGGAGCAGATAATCGAGCTTAAGGCATATGGCCAGAAGCTCAACCCCTTGGTGATGTTCTTCATGATTTTCGGGATAATCATGCCTTCGCTAGGAGTCGCATTCGTGATAATACTGGCCTCGTTCCTCGGAGGGAGCGGCGTGGCATTCGGCTCTTCAGCCCTCTTCGGGGTGCTCGTGGCAATCGGCCTTGTGCAGTTCATATTCCTTTCAATGATGGAAAACTCCAGGCCGAAATTCGACATAGCATGAGTTGAAAACAAAATGGCGAAACTATTGGCACGAACGTGATGGAAACGAACGCGACATGGCATAAGAGTTTGATGTGGTGATGATGGCAAAACCTGCATACGAAATGATCGGGCGGCTCTTCCCAAGGGAAAAGATGCGCCAGCTAGGCTCCATTCTTGAGTCATCAGGCATGAGCTATTCCCCCGAGGCATTCGCAGGCTTTGTGGTCATGCTCTGCCTCCTTGGCTCAGTCATTGCCTATCTCCTTGCACTTTACATATCGCCGCTGCGCGGGTTCCTCTTCTCCTTCTCATCGCTCATCTGGAAAGGCGCCACGGTCTCCACTCCGCTGTTCCCGCTTGCAATTCTCGTAGTTCTCTCGGTCTTCATTTCGGTTGCAATCGTTTGCCTGGTGTCATATGTCTCACTCATGCTAATGGCAGACTCGCGCAGGCGAAGGGTGGAAGAAGTCCTTCCAGAATTCCTCTCGCTTTCTGCGGCAAACGTTCGTGCAGGGATGACAATTGACCAGGCAATGTGGTACGCGGCAAAGCCGGAGTTTGGCATTCTCTCGGAAGAAGTTTCCAATGTCGCAAAGAAAACATTCGGCGGAATTCCGTTCAACCAGGCAATCGATTATCTGCCCGAGCGCTTCAACTCCAAAGCCATCCGCCGTGCAGTTGCGCTCATAAAGCAGGGGATAGCGTCGGGCGGCAAGCTTGCAGACATACTCGAGCGGACAGCGGAGGACAGCCAGGAAATGATGATTCTGCGCAAGGAAATCTCGGCCTCGCTGGTCATGTACATAATATTCATAGTGTTCGCAGGCGCAATCGGCACCCCGTTCCTGTTCGCAATCTCCGGCAGGCTGATTGCCATACTTGAAAATGTCTTTTCCAACCTTCCTTCGCAGCCCTCGTCATACGCGGCAACAGGCTTCCAGGCCTCGGTCGTCACGCCAACAAAGCCTTCCATCTCCTCAGCCGACTTCTTTCTCTTCACCATCCTTTGCGCAATAATGACAGCGGTTTTCTCTTCGCTTATAATTGGCGTGATTTCAAAAGGCAGCAAAAAGGAGGGCATCCCCTACATTCCGTTCCTGGTGGCAGTTTCGCTTGCCATCTTCTTCCTGATGGGAATGGCGCTTGAAAGCTTCCTGACTAGCATATATATTTAAACGTTGGATGCGCTTTCAGCTCCATCGTATTGTTGAGGTGGTAACAGTGTTTGGAAAACTCCGCGGTCAAGCCGCAATTGAGTCGAGCAACGGCTCGACTGCTCGCACCCTGTCCATGCGTGGCCAGGCAGCGATGGAATACCTGATGACTTATGGCTGGGCGCTCCTGGTCATTGTCATTGTGATTGCCATCTTGCTCATAATCAACCCATTCTCCGCGCCGCAAGGCTGCAGATTCGAGCAGATAGGCTTCACCTGTGCAGACCCGCTCATAAAAACCGACGGCAAGCTTTACCTGTCAATTACGAACGGAAACAACAATGCGGTGTCAGTGGTGAAGGTCTCATGCACTGTTGACAAATCAACATCGCCCCCGTCATTCGGCACCACAGCTGGTTATCCAGTCAATGTGGCAAGGCAGGGCAACCTGACTCTGAACGGCGAACCATGCAAGAAAGCAGACGGAAGCTCGCTTTCGCTTTCGCAGGGCGGCGAGTTCTCAGGTAAGCTCTGGATCTGGTACAGGAACGATGAAGATCCGGCAAACTACCCGAACAGGACAATAAGCGCCAATGTGGTTGCAAAGGCCGTGCAATAGGCCTTCTCCTTTTTTCTTTTTCTTCTTTATTTTTCTTCCAGCAATTTCTTGGGTGAGGGCGTTTGAAGAACCTGAAAACCACTATTACCGTCCTTCTTCTCCTTCTCATCGCCCCATTCTTCGGCTTCATCTATTTCGGCGTTCTTGACCAGGTCCTTTCCAACCCTCTCACGCCTCTCCTCCCATACTTCGTAATCCGCTCCATCATCCGCATGTTCATCGCCTACTTTTTCGTGGTCATCTTCGGCGTGGTCTACGGAATTGTGGCAGGGCTTTACCGGAATGCGCGCATCTTCATGCTGCCCTTGCTTGACATTTTGCAGTCCATCCCTGTGCTTGGCTACCTGCCTCCTGCCATACTCTTTTTCTCAGGCGCGCTTCCAGGCGATCTTGGCTATGAGATCGCGTCCGTCTTCCTCATCTTCACAGGCATGGCATGGTCCGTCACATTCTCGGTTCTTGGGGCAGTCAGGGGCATCCCCAACGACCTTCGTGAGGCGTCAAACGCATACGGGCTCTCCGGCTGGAAATACGTGCGCCACGTAGTCTTCCCTGCAATCCTCCCCTCTTTCATCACAGGCTCGGTTTTGGCATGGGGCGGCGGCTGGTATTTCCTTGTTGCGGCAGAAATGCTCAACTACGGGGCAAGCACGCATATGCTTCCAGGGATCGGCTCTTTCCTCGGCTCCGCAGTATTTACGTACGGCAACCTTCCCTCAGCAGTTCTCGGGCTTTCCGTTTTCGTTGCAGTCGTGTTCGCAATCAATTCGTTTGTCTGGAAGCCCCTTTCAGAATACGCAAAATACTTCAAC
>JAWBPP010000030.1:1365-10888 GCA_038824715.1 Candidatus Anstonellaceae archaeon | reverse complement strand
CGGCAGGGTGCTGCAGCTCCCCTCCACCCACCTTCTTGGGCAGAATTTTGCAAAGCCATTTGATGTGAAGTATTTGGATGAGAACGGCAAGAGCGAATACTGCTGGCAAACCTGCTACGGGCCTGCGATTTCTAGGATTTATGCTGCGGTCATTTCAGTGCATGGGGATGATTCGGGGCTCGTGCTGCCATTTTCGCTTGCGCCGCTGCAGGTCGTAGTGATACCGATACCGAAGAAAGGAAGCGAGGGGAAGATTGAGAAGAAGGCGAAGGAGATTGTTGCGTTGCTCAAGTCTGCAGGAATTCGGGCGCAGGCTGACTTTTCACAAAATACGCCGGGCTTCAAGTACAACGAATGGGAGATGAAAGGCGTGCCGTTCCGCGTGGAGATTGGCGCAAGGGAAGCTGAAGGCGGGGAGCTAACCGTGTTTCGAAGGGATGCGAAGAAGAAATCGCAGATAAAAGAGTCCGAACTGGCTTCCTGGCTTGTAAAGGAATCTGCCGCCATGCTTTCCGACATGAAGAAGAAAGCCCAGGCTGGGTTTGATGCCATGCTTTCCAAAGCTTCAAGCATGGACGAGCTTGGCAAGGAGATAGAAAAAGGCAAGCTCGTGGCAGTTCCGTTCTGCTCGAATGACAAGGAAGGCGAGAAGTGCGCGGATGCGGTGAAGGAGAAAACTTCTGGAAACGTGCGAGGGACACGATTCGACAGGCATGAGAAACCGCACGGCAACTGCATCGTTTGCGGCAAGAAGGCTGGCGCGATTGTTTATATAGCCCGCCAGTACTAGTTCTAAAAGAAATATTCAGCCCCCTCGTCTAGTGGCCAAGGACACCAGGCTTTGAACCTGGATACATCGGTTCGAATCCGATGGGGGCTATTTGCGCTGTTTATCCTTGATTTGGGGCATTTGTGTTTGTTGCAGCAGCCTTGCTTGCAGATTGCCTTTTCCTGAAAGTGAGAAAGCCCGCTATCTGCAGGACTATGACCACGCCCCCGAGAAGGAGGAGCGCGACTTCCGCAAGGTTGATTGGCGCTTGGGAACCTTCTTTTGGGAAGAGGCTATTTGCGCTCAGGACAAAGTGCGCAAATGTCAGAGCAAATGTAACGTAGACTAGCCTGTGGAGCATTTTCCATTTTGCCATGCCGAGCTTGTTTGTCGCCCAGTCGTTTGAGGTCAGGGCCATTGCAAGCATTATTATGTATGGCGGGAGGGCGATTGCAAGCGGCAGAAGCGACAGGATTGAGCCAAAATCGAATTTGAAGTAAAGGGAGAGCACTAGGGAAAAGTGGAGTGCTGAAAAAATAAAGGCCGAAACTCCGACTGCCCTTCGCGGCTCAATCAGCTGGGCGAATTTCTGAGGCCAGAGGACTGCAAGCGGGCCTATAATGAGAGAAACACAAAGGAGGAAGAATCCTACAAGACCAAGAAAGCGGATCGCCACCTGTGGAGCACCGCCAGGTGCAGGAACGAATGCCTGGTAGACGGCAAGAAGCGCCATTCCAACCAGAATCAATAGGAAAAGGAAGCTTTGCTTTTGCAAGTTACCACCGCAGTTTTCTCCACACAAAGCTTCTTAATCCCTCAGCCGTATTCGCCGACTTCGTTTATGCTGTCATCAAGCCCCGAGTCGTAGGAATCGAGGTCCTGCTGCACTTCATCTGCGCTTGGACCGGAATTCGACGGAACGGCGCCGGTTCCGGAAGGCTGTGCACCCACTGCTCCGCCTGTTGATGGCGCACCTGCCCCTCCAGCAGCACCAGTTCCTCCGGAAGGCTGCTGCTGCGCGCATCCGAAAAGGAGCGCAAGCGAAACCAGCACGACTGCCAATGCGACCAGGTTTGTTGTAGTTGCCATGCATATCACCTCTAGCTCGCCTCTCCTTCAGTTGAATTGCCTTCTGGAGCCTTGCCCTTCGCGGCTTTTATTTCGGCTATGGCAGCTCTCTTGAATTCCTGCCATGCTGCCCGCACTTGCTCAAGAACTGCCTTCTTTTCCTCTTTTGTCGAGGCAGCATCGAAATCGACCTTGAATTGCTCGAGCTTGACAATGAACTCCGTGATTGTTTCGTTGCTCACGCCCCTGTTCATGAGCTTTTCAGCGGCATGCTCAAGGTTGTAAATCTTGAATTTCGCCTCGTAGTGGATTTTTTCCTTTGCAAGCGCCATGCACGCAGTCGGGTTCTGGCTGGCCTGGCAGCCTCGGAATTCGGAAGCTATGTTGCCCGTTTTGTTGAGCCTCATTCTCACGCAGGCGAATTTCTCCTCATTCGTGGTGAGGTTGCGGCAGGGCTGCACCCTGTCGTAAAGCTCGAAACATTCTTTCCTGTCATCATCACTGTCCTTTTCCCTGCATTCTTCAGGGACGTGGCGCAATCCTTCGTATGGCTTCTGGGCGAGTTTGAGCCTGCATTGCACGCGCTCGCGCACCGTTGATTCGTTTCCGCACTCAAGGACGCGGTCGCGCAGCTTGTACATCATCTTTGCCTTTGCGGCCATGCGCTCGTTTGCGCGCTCCTTCATGCCATTGTTGTCTCTCCTTTCCTTTTCCATCCTGCCGGAAGGATTGTCTGCCGGTGGGTTTGGCGGGGCGCCGGTCACCAGCGAACCGTCATCGCCGCCCCTAGCCCTATCATCGCCGCCACCGCCGCCTGAGAAGGCGTATGCTACGCCAACTGAAAAGGCAAGCAGCAGCACTGCCAAAAATACGATTGTTCTGGACATAAATTCACCCCACGGAATAGAGAGCGAGGGCAACTGATAAATAGGTTGCTACGCTTGGCGAAGGATTGGGGATAGATGAAAGGCAGGGCTAGCAAGGTCGGACCGCGATGCTTGCAGGAGTTTGTAAAAAAATGAAACAAAGGCTGTGTCTAGTACCATACTGGCCCGCTGCCCGAGCCGTCCGAAATCTGCACGCTTGATATTGCATCAAGCCCAGGAAGCTCGTTTGCCTTCACGTACTTGTCCGATATGGTATAGAGGTAGTCATCCATGTAAAGCGTGCGCTTCACATCAGTGCTTCCTCCCCCGTAATACCAGCCGCTCTTGCGGTAGTTATCATCGTCAGCGTGCGAGACTCTGCCCAAGAGCTTGAAGCCTCCCTCGGGCGTTACCGAGAACGCATAGGCTCCCTGGAAGACAAAGTCTCCGTAGGTGTTCGGCTCCACCCCGCGCGGGTATTTTTCCTCATCTATCTCCGCAAGCGTTACCGGAATCACAAGCAGGTTCCTGCTTTTTGAGAACAGGAATGCTTTGTGGTCATGAAGCGCGTAGGAATCTGTGCCCCTGTCGCCGATTTCGAATTTCGCAACCTCTTTCGGGTTCTCAAGGTCGGAGACATCGAAAAGCGAGAGCTTTACCCCCTGGTACCAGGCAAAGTCCCCCTCCTCTGCTGCAATCGCGCCCTTGCCAAGCCCTATCACGTAATTCTCGTCGTACGGGTGCAGGTAATCAGAGTAGCCCGGTATCTTGAGCTTGCCCAATACTTTTGGCTTTTCGGGGTTGGAAAGGTCGAGCACAAAGAATGGGTCCACTTTCTTGAAGGTGACCAAGTAGGCGCGGTCGCCCATGAAGCGCGCAGAGTAAATCGACTCGCCTGGCGCCAAATCCTCTATTTCTCCGACTTGCTTAAGCCCGGAATCAAGAACATAGAGATTGTTGCTTGTGGAAGAGCCCATGCGCGAAAGCCTGCCAGAGGTCGTGGCAATCCTGAAGTAGCCATTGTGCTCGTCCATGGAAAACTGGTTGAGCACGTGCCCTGGAACATACGCATCGCCAAGGTAGGCGAAGTTGGAAAGAGCAACCTTGTGTATGGCTGTTCGCTCAGATCCCCAAAAGCCGCCTTCCTTCATCTGCGCTGAGGACAGATCAGACTGCAGTTTCATTGCAAGCACTTCCCTTGCAGCTGTGCTGATTATGTCCTTGCCAGAGTAAGACTCGTTGTAGACATATGCATTCAAGAAGTCCTGCGCGACTGCGACCTTGAGGCGGTCTTTTCTCCAGTCGGAAACATTCATTGCGTCGATTTGCTTTATCTTCTCCTTCGAGGCCGCTGGCATGAATGCGCCATAGGTTCCCTCGTAGGCGCGCCACATCGGGTAGTAGCGCTCGTATGAAGTGTAGGTTATGTACATGTTGTCCTTGGAAACATAGAGGTTTTGCGAGTAGCCCATGAGTATGGTTTTTCGCACTTCCTCCTTTGCAAGGTCGTTGAGGTCAACTTGGATGAATGTGTCGAAGTTGTAGCTGCTGTCAGGCCAGTCGAAGTATTTTATGTCCGTGGGCGCGACTGCGCGCTTCACCCCGTCCACTTCGATAAGCGGCAGGGGGTAGTCGTAGCGCGCTGCGTCCTGGAATATCGCATAGACTTTTCCATCAATCATTCTTGAGTTGATGTAGCCTCCGCGCACCTCTATTTCCTTTTCGAGCTTGGGCTTTGCGCGGTTGGAGATGTCATATACTTTCATGAAGCCGAAATTGTTTCCGTAATAGTAGGGCGGGCAGTCAATGCATTGTGCCATCATTTTTGCTGGAGCAGCAACTCCTGCAGATGCGACTGCTTTTGCCTGGCCAGCAATTGTGTCAACGGCCTGCCGGAGCGGTTCCTGTCCTGGCTGCGAAGCTTCGGGAGGCAAGGGAGGCTCGTCGCCAGGCTCTGCACGCCGGTAAACGCTTCCAAAAACCACGAGCTTGTCATTGTAGGCGAAAATTTCGCGTGCGCTTCCCTCAAATGTTATTTCTGAAACAACGCCCATGTTTTCAGGCGGAAATGCGCGCACAATCACCACTTTGCCGAATTGCTTGCCGTTCTCATAGGCGCCACGCTCGTCCACCTTGTAGATGTATTTGCCGTCGTTTTTCACTATGTCTGCCTCATCCACGCCTTCGACCTGAATATTTGTCTGCGAATAGTCGGATGCCCCTGGCGCTGCTGATACGTCCTCTGCTGCGCCTGCTTTTGCCATTGCCATCGTGGGCACAGGGAACCCAAAGCCCCTGCCCCTATAATAATAGCCTCCTCCATAGCTTGCGGACTTGAGGAAATCCTGGATTTCAGAAGTGGAGGTGAAAGACTTCAGTTGGGAGGAATCGTTGGGCAAAACGGTTGTATTGTTGCCCGAGCCTCCAGGGTTTGTTGGGGGCTGCGGCTTTACGCAGCCAGCAAGCAAGAGAGAAACAGCAAAGAGTGCAAATGCGATTGCGAGAAATTTCTTTACCATTAAAATCACCTGTTAGTGTGTGCCAAACTGCAGGATTTAAATAGTTCGGTTTTCGTTCGGTATGTTAAGGATGCTATGGAAGAATCGGAAAAACAGGCACTGGTTGCGAAGGCGGAAAGGCTTGAAAAGAAGATGCTTTTCGTCAAGGCTGCCGATATTTATTTGAAGCTTGAAATGTGGGAGCGGGCTGCCTCTGCCTACGAAAAGGCAAGCGCATTTGGCAAGGCAGCAGACTTGTTTTCGAAATTGGGAAAAAACGAGGATGCTGAAAGATGCAGGAAGAAGAGGGATGCTGCTGCGACAGGGCAGACGTGGCAGGATTTGCAGGCCGAGTTCCAGCAAGACAAGGGAAATCCGTATTGAATGAACCGAGTCAGCAAGCAGAACCCCCAACTGGGAGAGGGAACTTCCGGATTGAATGGGCTGCAGGCGGAATTTCTGCCAGGCAAGTGGAATCCGTACTGGCTGCTACTTTTTCCCTTCTGGACTTTGCGGCATGATGAGCCAGGCTGCGATGTAGAGGACTATGCCGCCTCCGCCCATGATTGTGAGGAAGACCCAGCCCAGGCGCACAAGAGTGGGGTCCCAACCGTAGTATTCCGCTATCCCGCCGCACACGCCGCCAAGAATCTTGTTTTTCTCCGAGCGGCAAAGCTTTTTTTCTGCCATAGAACGCACCTGATGGAAATGGCATTGTGGAAATAAAAATGAATCATTTTGGAAGCTGCTTTTGCCCACGCCCTTCCTGAATCTGGGCGTTTGCAGCGCCGTTTGCAACCAGCCTTTTCATTGAAGAGTAGTACTGGTCCTGGTTGTATTCATAGATGACAACTTTTCTGCGGTGCAGGTCTGCGCCGTCCTTTTTGGTTTTCGCAAGGAGGGCGTAAATCCAGCGGCGCTCGCCATCGTCCTGGTAGACTTCGAATGAGACTTCGCCGAATCCGAGGCGCTTGGACTTTGCCTGCGTGTAGCTCTTTATGTGAGCAAGGTGCTCGGCAACCGCAAGCCGCGCGTTTTCAAGGGAGGAAAAAACCCCGCAGAGCTCCTCGAAATCGTAAACTAAGTAAATTTTTTTCGGGGGCATGGCAACCACGCGTTTTCAATCATTGTTCTTGCCAAGCCACCAGCTTTTTGCGAATCCAAGCGTGGCAGTTGAAAGGATAAACGCAATGCTTGGTATGAGTGCGTTTGTGAGCGGGTCAGGTATTCCGGCAACAATAAGCACCGAGGCAACTACCACATAAGTGGAGGCAAAAATTATCGCGCGCCTTGTCTTCGATATTTCCCATGCCTTGTCGCGCTCTACGCGCGCGTTCCGCTCCTTTATGGACTTGATTTCATATTCGAGTTTCTTCAGCCTTTGCAGCATGCGAAAAAAACGGGATTAAGGTATATAATTGTTGATAAGGGAAGAATTAGCATGAAATCTGTGATTGCTGCTCTCGTTATTCTCGCACTGCTTTTTGGTTGCGCAGGCACGCCCGCCAATGTGCAGGTAGCGAACAAGACTTATGCCTGCCCTGACGGAAGCAATGTTACGAATTCGAGCCTGTGCAAGAAAGCAGAGGTGGCGAAATACGTCTGCCCTGACGGGACAGCTGTTTCTGACGCCAAACTTTGCAAGGAAAATGAACCTGAAAAGCCTGCCCTTTCACCTGAACAGCAGCAGAGAGCAGAGCAGATTGCGAAAGTGAAGAATGCGAGTGCTGCGATTGATTTGGATAGGCAATTACTGCTCCGCGGAAAATTCCTTTACAACGCTGAGACTGTTGAGGGGTGCAGGAATTACTTCAGCTATTACCAAGGCATTGCAAAGAGATTTCAGTCTGATTATGGAGCGTATTTGGACGAATTTGCCAAGCTTGCGGAGATGTATGCTGAGAACGGGACATGCGCAAGCGCTGTTTCAAGCGGCAGGCAGGCAGTTGGCGCAGCATGGGATTATGGGCGGAACAGCGCTGGCAAGATGATGGCGCTTTGCACGGAAGACGAGTTCCATAGGGAATTTTATTTTTACTACCAGACGAACACCAGTTGGGAGAACGCGAGTGCCCTTGTTGGCACCGCGCTGGACGAACTGGATTCCAGTTTGAGCACTGACTGCGCAAGGGCTTACAGGGCGCAAAAGGAGACTGTAAATTAAGCTGCTTCTTCCGCCCTCTCAAGTTTCCTCTTGATTGTCTTGAGCATGACGAATGAATCGCGCTCCATCTCCTCGAGCCTGAAGGAGATGAGCTTTGCCTGCGATTCGAGCCTCGGGATGAGCACGTATTCCAGTGCATTCACCCTGCGCTTTGTTTTTTCTATTTCAAGAATAAGCCTGCGGATGGCGTTTTCGGTTTGCGAAAGCTTGAAGACCAAGTCGGTCGCCTTTTCGAACGCCTCGGCAACCTCGTCGATTTTTGCGGACGTGCCCACCATGCTGTAGCCTCGCGAGACTAGGCCTTTTTCCACCTGCTGCGATTCAAGCGACGGGATTTTGACGCCCATGATGTTGCGGACATCCACTTTCACTCCTGGTGCGCGCTTGACTGCAAGCGCTGCCGACTCGATTTCCTGCATTCCGTGGTATGCCTGCGCAATAGCGAGTGCAGTGTAGGCTTTTTTCATCTGCGCATTAAGCTCGCTTCGCAGGTCCTGCGCCTTGCCCAAAATCTTGAAGAACTCCAGAATAAGTGCGTCGCGCTTCTGCTTGAGGAGCTTGTGCCCCTTGCGGGCGAGCTTTACCCTAGTCTTGGCTTTCAGAAGCTCCATCCTGGTTGGATTTGGATTGTCTGCCATTAGCACACCATTTTCATCCGGGTTTCAGAAAGAAAGGAGCGCCATTTTCTTGCCAGCCAGCCGCATGGGAATTGGGCGTCCTTTCCCTCATTCTTCAATTCTTTCTGTACTTCCTGCCGTATTTTTCGATGAACTCCTTCTTTACCCTCTTGAGTTCGCTCTCAGGCAGCATGCCCATGAGTTCCCAGCCCAGGTCAAGCGTCTGCTCGATTGTCCTGTCTTCGTGGTGGGACTGGCGGATGAATTTTTCTTCAAATACATCGGCGAATTTCAGGTAAACTTTGTCTGTTGCTGAAAGCGCTTCTTCCCCCACCACTGCGGCAAGGGAGCGCAGGTCGCGGCCGGTTGCGTATGCTGCATAGAGCTGGTCGGCAACGCCACGGTGGTCTTCTCTTGTTCGCTCTTTCCCGATGCCGAGGTTCATGAGCCGCGAGAGGCAGGGGAGCACATCCACAGGCGGGTAAATATTCTTGCGGTGCAAGTCGCGGCCGAGCACGATTTGCCCTTCTGTTATGTAGCCAGTAAGGTCGGCAATTGGGTGCGTGATGTCGTCGCCAGGCATTGTGAGGATGGACAGTTGCGTCACTGTTCCGTTCTTGCCCTTGATTCTTCCTGCCCGCTCGTAGATGGTGGACAAGTCCGTATACATGTAGCCCGGATAGCCACGGCGGCCTGGCACTTCCTCTCTTGCTGCGGCAATTTCACGGAGAGCCTCGCAGTAGTTTGTCATGTCAGTGATTATGACCAGCACGTGCATGTCCTTTTCATATGCGAGGTATTCTGCCGTGGTAAGCGCAAGACGCGGAGTGATGAGACGCTCCACCGAGGGGTCGTCTGCAAGGTTCAGGAAGAGAACTGCGCGTTCAAGTGCGCCTGTTTTCTCGAAGTCGCGCATGAAAAAGAGCGCCTCTTCGTTCGTAATTCCGACTGCTGCAAATACTACTGCGAATGATTCGTTCTTGCTCGACGCGACTTTTGCCTGCCTTGCGATTTGCACTGCGAGCTGGTTGTGCGGAAGGCCTGAGCCTGAAAAAATTGGAAGTTTTTGCCCACGCACAAGCGTATTCATGCCGTCTATTGTGGAAATTCCTGTCTGGATGAAATCGCGCGGCTCTGCGCGCGCGTAGGGGTTGATTGGCGCGCCGTTGATGTCAATCCTTTTTTCCGCGATGATTTGCGGACCTTTGTCGCGAGGCTCGCCCAATCCTGTGAAGACGCGGCCCAGCATTTCTGTGGAAACGCCGAGGCGCATGGTTTCGCCTATGAATTTGACGCGCGTGTCGGATACGTTAAGACCTGCAGTGGTTCCGAACACTTGCACGACAGCAGTGCCGCGAGAAGTGTCGAGCACCTGGCCGCGCTTTCGCTCTCCAGAGGGAAGGGTTATCTCCACTATTTCTCCGTATGCAATGTCCGAGACGCCCTCAACAAAGACGAGGGGCCCTGCGATTTGCGAGACTGTTTTGTATTCCTTCATGCCAATCACCAACTTCGTGTATTCGCTAAACATTCGTTAATTG
>JAWBPP010000030.1:0-1355 GCA_038824715.1 Candidatus Anstonellaceae archaeon | reverse complement strand
CGTTCGTTTTCGTTTTTTATGCGTCCGTTTTCTTCCAGTTTCTGCTATAGTTTTCATTTCCGTCTTTCACTTTATTTCTTGCCCAGCCCGTCGAACGAGCGGTCGATTTCTGTCCCTAGGAATTCTATTTCCTTTATCCTGTCCTCTGGGATTTCCTTGCTCCTTGCAATCCGCTCGCGGATGGGAAGGTCAAGTATGCGCTTGAGCTGCACACCGATGTCAACAGCCGACTGCGCGCGGTGGTGGAACTTCATTATGTTTTTCATGAGCAAGTACTGCTTTTTCATGGAAGAGTAGGTGTCCACCTCATGGTAGGCTGACTGCTGCAGCAAATCCTCGCGTATCATTTTTGTGGTGAGCAAAATCGCCTGCTCCTTTTCAGGAAGCGCGTCAGGGCCCACAAGCTGCACGATTTCCTGAAGCTCCGCCTCCTTTTGCAGCAATGCCATTGCCTCGTTTCTAAGCTCTACCCAGTCTGCCGATATTTGGTTCACATAGTAGCTCTCAAGAGATTCTGTGTAAAGAGAGTAGGAACGCAGCCAGTGGAACGCCGGAAAGTGTCTCCTTTGGGCAAGCGATGCATCGAGTGCTAGGAAAACTTTTGTGACGCGCAGGGTGTTTTGCGAGACCGGCTCGTTTATGTCTCCGCCCGGAGGGGAGACAGCTCCGATGATTGTGACTGAACCTGAGCGGTTGTCAGAGCCAAGGCACTTCACCCTTCCTGCGCGCTCGTAGAATTCTGCCAAGCGCCTGCCAAGATAAGCAGGATAGCCCTCTTCGCCAGGCATTTCCTCAAGCCTTCCGCCGATTTCACGCATGGCCTCGGCCCAGCGGGAAGTGGAGTCTGCCATTAGCGCAACGTCGTAGCCCATGTCCCGGTAGTATTCCGCAATCGTGACTGCGGTGTAGATTGAAGCTTCGCGGGCTGCCACAGGCATGTTGGAGGTGTTTGCAATGAGCACTGTCCTCATCATCAACGGTTTCTTTGTGTGAGGGTCTTCAAGGTGCGGGAATTCGGTGAGCACTTCGGTCATCTCGTTGCCGCGCTCGCCGCATCCTACGTAAACGACTATTTGCGTGTCAGACCATTTTGCAAACTGGTGCTGCGTGACTGTCTTTCCTGAGCCAAACGGGCCAGGGACGCAGACTGTTCCTCCTTTTGCGATTGGGAAAAATATGTCGACAATTCTCTGCCCTGTGAGAAGAGGGATGTTGGGGTCGAACTTTTCTGCGACCGGCCTGCTTTTGCGCACGAACCAGCGCTGCAGCATTTTCACAGGCGTTCCATCAAGGTTGCAGATTGTTTCTTCTACCGTGAATTTGCCTGCTGAGATGTTGCTTACTGAGCCGTCGAA
>JAWBPP010000029.1:0-10982 GCA_038824715.1 Candidatus Anstonellaceae archaeon | reverse complement strand
CACCACTATTCCCAAAAATTCGGCAAGGTCAGTGGCGAGTATGGCAAGCTCGGCAAGCAGCCAGTATCCGAAGACAAGCCGCTTGTCGCCCCACCTCTGCCTCACCAGGTCGCCTATGGTGTGTCCAGCTATGCCAAGTTTTCCTGAGAGATATTGGAAAAGCATGGCCGCGCCTGAGGAGAACCAAATTGCCCAAAGCAGCAAGTAGTTGTATTGTGCGCCTGCAGAAATGGAAGTTCCCCAGTTGCCAGGGTCCATGTAGGCCACGCTGACAATGAGGCCTGTTCCAAAAAACATCCAGAAGCGCTTGTCTGAAAGCGCATATACTGACTCCAGAGCTGATGATAGGCGTGATTTCAAAGACATGGAGACCCCTTTATCTCACTATTGGGGAGCCGTGCGGATCGTATTTCGGCTTGCCCATCATGGAATAGATTCGCTCGACTGCATCGTCTGAAATGGCATGCTCGAGCCGCGATGCCTCAGCATGTATCCTGTTTGCAGGCATGCCAAGTTTTTCAGAGAGGAAATATTCCAGAACCCGGTGACGGAAGGTCATCTTTTTTGCAAGGCGCAGTCCTGCACTGGTAAGCGAAGCTGGCGCATAGCGCTTGGTTTTCATCAGCCCCTTCTTGGACATGAAAGAAAGCATTTCAGAGACTCCTGCTTTTGACACCCCTAGGTAACGGGCAAGTTCTGACACTCTGGCTATGCCGTTTTTCTTCTGTAGATAGTAAAATGCGCGGGCGTATTCCTCTGCAGATGTGCTTTCCATGTAAAAGTTAAGTTATATTAACTTTATAATGAAACCTACCCAAGCGCATGCCGGTGCCCGAGATATGTCGTTGTCAGAACGCTGCTGAATATGTTCCCAAAGTAATGAAGAAGCTACTAGACTTCACGCAGCTTGTTCGGCACCCGCCTAATTGCCAAGAATTCGCGATATCTCGGCTTCGGCGTCCGCTGCCGCATTTTCGCCTACGAACGGCTTCCCGTTCACAAAGAAGGTGGGCGTGCCGTATATGCCGCATTCCTTGCCCTCCTGAAGAGTGCTTTCGATTTGAGACAGGAACTTCTTGCTGCCGTAGCAGGAATCAAAGCCGCTCACGTTCAGCCGGGATGCTATTTCCCTGAACGCGGCGTCCCCTCCGTCCCTGAAGTAGCTCTGGTTGGCAAAGAGCGCTTCGCGGTATTCCCAGTACTTGCCGGCATCGCCCGCGCATGCTGCAGCCACAGCGGCATCAAGCGAATACGGGTGGTTGGGGAGCGGGAATGGCTTGAAGACAAAGTGCACCCTGTCGCTGTATTTCTCCAGCATGCCAAGCACCCTCTCCTCCGAGTCCCTTGTGTATGGGCAGGTGTAGCAGCCGAACTCGAACACGGTTATGCTCGCATTCGAATTACCTGCACTCACTCCCTGCAGCGTTGTTGGCGCTTTCAGAAACGCGGGATTCTGCAGCCCGTTGTATATGCAGAAACCCCCGACTGGCCCGTTGCAGTTGCCGTAAATCGCGAAATTCGCCACTCCCTGCAGCGTAAGGGCAATGCTTGCGAAGAACAGAAGGGTGAACGCAAAGGAGAACGCCTGGAAATGCCTGCTCACCAACCCTGCCGCACCTGGGGAAAATCCCATGAGCCAGGAGAGGCTCTTGGCTTTTATCTCTTCGTCAAGTCCTGTTTCGCACGGGCGAAGCGTCATCTTGCGAAGCACGCAGTCAAAGGCGCGCCTGGCAAGCGGCCTGTACTTCGCCGAAAACAGCGAAAGGACAGTAAACACTGCAAGCGCGATGAAACAGAGCATAAGGTTCACCGTATTCTTCCCAATCGGCGCCTTAGCCGTGGGAGTCGGGATTCGGATGCCGGGGCAGGCATCTGCAGCAATTTGGCAGAAGCCGCATTTCTCCACCTACCCGCGGGCCTTCTCCGAATCCCTGCCTCCGGCATCAGCCGGCTTCGGCAAGCTTCCTGTCAATCACTTGCTTGAAAGCCGAATATGGCTGCGCCCCGACCACCGCCTCGCCGTTGATGAAGAACGCGGGCGTTCCGCTCACGCCGTTCTGCGAGCCTTCGGCCGTGTCGGCGCTGACTTTTCCGGCCATCCTCCCACTGTCAAGGCAGGAATTGAACGCGTTTGCGTCCAGCCCGAGTTCCACTGCATACTTCTTCAAGTCGGCATTGTTGAGACCAGTGCCGTCAGCCTGCGACTTCTCGAAGAGCTTGTCATGGTACTCCCACTGCTTCCCCTGCTCAAGCGCGCACTCGTATGCCTCAGCCGACTTCTGCGCGTTCTGGTGGAAGGAGAGCGGGAAGTGCTTGTAGTAGAACTTAATTTTGTTCCCATATTCCGAAAGCATCTGCTTCACGGTCGGAGATGCCCGCTGGCAGAAGGGGCACTGGAAGTCCGAGTATTCCACTATTGTTACTTTCGCGTCAGCCCCTCCCTTGTAGGGCAGGCCGTCGAGCTTGATGCTGCCTGCACTGAGGGGAGCTTGCGCCTGCGGAGGGGCGGCCTGCTGGGGCTGGGCTCGGGGCTGCTGCGCTACCGCAGCAGCGGGAGCGCCACCGGCGGCTGCCGCGAGCTTGATTGCACCAAGAGAATCCGAAAGTGAGGAAAACGAAACGTAAACAGTCGCAGACACCAGCAGTGCAGCAAGTATTACTGCGATTCCAATTACATAGTGCTGGTCGATTGTTTTTCCCTTGCCAGCACCATTTTCACCGTCACTACTCATTTGATCACCTTTCCTGTTTTTCATTCTACTAGTAGCAGTTCGGTCTGCCACATTACAAGCAGACTCCACAGCATCAGGCAAGCGGGAGTTGAAACGCTTTAAATAGCTGATGGTGAAACTGTTTCTTCAGTCGAGGAGTTTCAATGAATTTCACTGAAAACAGGGGCATGCTGGCAGTTCTTGCTGCCGTCTTCCTCCTGCTCGCAGTCGCTATCTATTCTTACAAGACCACGCTGAGCCAGATCGCCGAGGAAACCTGCTCCGGCCTGGAGCCATGCTCTCACGAGAAGATAGTCTGGGCACAGGACACGGTTATTGCTGTGCTGATGCTTGCGATGGCCGCGATGGCTGCCGGTTTTTTCATGCTGACTAGGAAAAAGCCAGAGGCCGTGGAGTTCGTAGAAAAACACCCACAGAAGAAGATTGATGTTTCCTCGCTTGAGCCTGATGAAAAGAAAGTGATGGCAATATTGCAGAATGGGGGCGGCTCGGTTTTTCAGGGTGAGATAAAGAACAAGCTGGACTATTCGAAGGTGAAAGTTTCAAGGATACTGGACAGGATGGAGCAGAAGGGGCTTGTGGAAAAAAGGAAGCGGGGGATGGCAAACCTCGTGGTGCTGAAATAAATCTCACTTCCCCAGTCGATAGACAGCTCGCTGTTTCCGCGGAAATGACCGGACCCATGCATGATTTCAGGTGAGCCATTAAATATTTATATATTTGCATATATGAATATTGACATGGAAACAAAAATCGGGCTCCTCAAGGCGCTGGCTGACGAGAGCAGGATGAAAATTATTCAGCTTCTTTTGAGCGGAGAGAAGTGCGCCTGCGCAATAGTGCCATATATCGGAAAAGCCCAGCCGACAGTTTCAAGACACCTGAAAGTACTTGAGGAAGCCGGCGTGGTGGTGTCCAGGCGCGAGGGCACCAACATATGGTACAAGTTGAAGAGCCAGAACGCTGCGCGGATATTGGGCGTTCTTGGAATCCGGAAAACCAAATTCAAGGCAAAATGCTGATGGGGAGATTGCATGGGTTTTGGAGATAAGTTGTCATTCCTAGACAGGTACCTGACATTCTGGATATTCGCGGCAATGGCACTGGGCGTTGCTCTTGGCGCGTTTGCCCCTGGTTTTACCGAATTCATCTCAAGCCTGCAAATAGGCGCCACTTCCATTCCAATAGCCGTGGGGCTAATACTCATGATGTACCCTCCGCTTGCAAAGGTGAGGTATGAGAAGCTTGGCGATGTCTTCAAGAACAGGAAAATCGTGGCACTTTCCCTTGTGCAAAACTGGGCAATTGGCCCGGTACTGATGTTTGCCTTGGCAGTTATTTTTCTGCGGGACAAGCCAGAATACCTGGTCGGGCTCATCATGATAGGCATCGCCCGCTGCATTGCAATGGTCTTGGTGTGGAACGAGCTTGCAAAAGGCAACACGGACTATGCCGCTGGCCTGGTTGCGTTTAACAGCATCTTCCAGGTGTTTTTCTACACGATTTATGCCTGGATATTCGTCACCGTGCTTCCGCCCATGCTTGGCCTTGCGGGAAGCGTGGTTAACGTGAGCCTGTGGCAGATTGCGGAAAGCGTTTTCATTTACCTTGGGATACCCGCAATCGCAGGCGCGGCAACGCACTATTATCTAGTGAAGAAAAAGGGTGAGGAATGGTACCACAAAAGTTTCATCCCGAAAATTAGCCCCATGGCGCTGGTTTTCCTGCTGTTTACAATAGTTGTGATGTTCAGCCTCAAGGGCAGCCTCATCCTTCAGATTCCGTTTGATGTCTTCAGGATAGCGATTCCGCTCCTTCTTTATTTTGTCCTCATGTTCTTCGTCAGCTTCTACATGGGCAAGAAACTCGGGGCGGACTATTCCAAAACCGCAACGCTTTCACTCACGGCGGCGAGCAATAATTTCGAGCTTGCCATAGCTGTCGCAGTGGCTGTATTCGGGATTGGCTCCGGTGTCGCATTTGCCGCAGTAATTGGCCCGCTAATCGAAGTGCCTGTGATGATTGGGCTTGTGGACGTTTCACTGTGGCTCCGGAAAAGATACTGGGGTGAGGGCAACCGGGCAGTTTCAGGGGCGGCTCGATGAAATACATTCTCTTCGTCTGCACGGAAAATTCGGCGCGAAGCCAGATGGCAGAGGCGCTATTCAATTTCCACAACAAGAATCTGGAATATGCTGGAATCAGTGCTGGAACCGACCCTGCAAAGGACATAAAACAGGGTGCGGTTGAGGCGATGAAAGAGAGGGGAATCGATATTTCGAAACTGCATCCAAAACTGCTTTCATTGGAGATGGTCAAAAAGGCAGACAGGATTTACACTATGGGCTGTTCGGATGGCTGCCCAGTGACGCCTTCGGATAAAACTGAGGACTGGGACTTGGAAGACCCTGCGGGAAAACCGATTGAGAAATTCCGCGAAGTCCGGGACGATATAGAGCGCAGGGTAAAGAAGCTCGTTTGCGATATTCAATAATCACTGGACGCCTTGTTTCCGCGGAAATGCCAACTCACCTTGTCAGCACCTTTCCCGCCACCGCAAAGCCGACTACGCTTCTTACCGTGTTGTTTTGCAGGACGACGGAAAGAATGGCAAGCACGAATATGAGCAGGTTGATTATGCCCAGCGCGGCGAATCCGAACAGCACTGCGAAGGCGTGTATAAGCGGGTCGGCAAGGGTGGGGTCGGACGAGTTGAAAAGCGAGCTTAGCGCAAGCAGCAGGAGAGCGTCGAATGCCGTCATAAAAACGACTGCCACGATTATGGAGAAAAACGCGCGCCCCCACTTCTGCGTGATTGGGATGAAATAGAGGAAGATTGCTATCGGGAAGAGGAAAAGCAGGAAAGGGATGAGAAGATAGCGCAGAAGGAGAGTTATAAGCGTGAGCGAGATGCCTGCGATGGATGGCACCAGCACGACAAGGGCGAACACGGTGGAAGAGAAACTTAGGGGGCTTTCAAAGATGCTTTTCATGGAGTCATTTGCAAACGAGGAGGCGAGGGAGGAATTCAGGTCGATGAGGATTTGGAAAATTTGGAATGAGAAGGCGAGCACGACCATCATTATCAGCATATTTTCCAGCCATTTTTTTGCGTTTGCCCTGCCTTCGGCATCGTTGGAGCGCAGTATGAAGTAGAGCGCAAGGGCCATCAGCACGAGCGAGTAGAGCGTTTCCACTATTGCCATTACGTCATTGTAGGAATTGCAGAACCAGCCAGGGTCTGGACTTGAGAACATGAACTTGAAAGAAGAATCAACAAGCTGCTCCGATGCCGAAGTAAGCCCTGACACAGTGTAGCTGAAGAAGTCGTTCACTATGGCACCTGGAAGGTTGTTTATCGCGCTGATGATGCCGCTAAAGTCTATGATGGTCGAGTTGTCGCCATCCGCGTGCGCAAGGTTGGAAAGAAGGAGGAGAGAAGCGAACGTTAGGAATAGATATGTTTTTTTCATGCCATCACCCGCAGTAGTGGCCTCCGGTGAACTGTGCTGCAATGAGTGGGGCTAGGAAAAGCAGAATCAGTCCGACAAAAACGCCTGCGATTATTTCCTTCCACTCGTTCCTCTTTTCAGCGTCCCTGCTGGTCGCAAGGGAAAAGCCTGCGTATGCTATTGTTATGGTGGCGAAGAACACTGCAATCGTCTTGAGGCTGTTGGCAAGCGAGGCGAAATCGAATGCCATGCCTACCACCCGCACACGCTGCTTGCGCCAACGAGGTTCTGCACCACAAGCGGGGCCAGCCAGACAATTATCAGGCCCACTATTACGCCCGAAAGAAGCACCTTGGCGCTGCCGCGCTCGGCAAGGTCGTGGCTCGTGGCGAGGATGAAGCCTGCGTAAGCTGCCGCCAGTATGCCGCCTATGGTCGCAAACAGCTGTATCATTCCGTAGAGCCGGCAGATTGGCTGGTCTGGCGGTATTGTCAGGTCTGCAAAAGCCAGCCCTGCAAGGCACAGCGCAGCTGCCGCTAGTATTGCATTTCTCATTCAGAACACCTCCTCTGCTCAATTATTTCCAGTCCATCGGAAATTGTGCCGAGCGAATCCAGGCAGGAGCGGTCAGGGCAGTAGCCTATCGATTTCCTGCCCATGCTTGCAGCTACCCGCATAACCGTGCCGCTCCCAAGAAACGGGTCCAGCACCGTTTCCCCCTCGAACGTGTAAAGGCGGATGAGCGCCTCGGGAAGCTCTTCTGGGAAGATGATTGGGTGCTCCGGGTCGCCTGGGTTCTTCACTTCCCAGCGCATGTCCCAGATGTCGGAGTTCCAGCGGCGGCGTGCCTCTCCCAGGTCTATCGCCGCCTGGAGCTTGTCCTCGTCGCTGATGTTCTTGTAGTCGAATTCGCCCTTGCGCAGAACGAGGATGTGCCCTAGCACGTTGTTGGGGAAATAGTACATGGGGTAGGGATGCTCTACAAAGACGCCGAAGCGCTTTCCCGAAGTTCGGGGCTTGCGCCAGATTATGTCGTCGCGGTATTCGAAACCAGCTCTTTGCAGAAGAAGTACATAATGCGCAGGGATTGGATATTTTGATTCGCGACTCACTATGTCGCAGACATTCACGCAGATGTAGCGACCCTTTTCCAGGACACGGTAGCACTCCCTGAAGGCTAGTTGTATCTCCTCAAGATAGTCCTTGAAGTCATCAACCGACTCCTTTATTTCAAACACGGGAGGGCTGGTGGCTACGAGCTGCACTGATTCGTCCGGCACTTCAGCCATGTGGGTCGGGTTTCCGATTACAACGAGGTGTTTCTTTTCCATGCCCATATTGATAAGGCATGGGTCTGATTATGAGTCGTGAAGGATTAGGTATTATTATGCTAAGATAACAAAATGGCGCTATGACTAGCTTTGGAATTCCTAATGGCGAATTGCTCAAAATTCGTGAAAGAGATAAGAATTGCGTCTATTGTCATAAAGAAATGCTTTATCCTTTTGTCAGCGGCAGGCAAGGAGATTGTGCGACTATCGAACATCTCAATTTTGATGGACCGTTTTATTGGGAAGATGGCTTGCAAATAGAGGACATCGTACTTTGTTGCGGCAGTTGTAATTCAAGTAGAGGTACAAAGAAGTTATCGGATTGGTTTAGAACAAAATATTGCATAGATAAAAACATCAATGAAAACACTGTCGCCGATCCAGTTAAAGAATATTTAAACAGGAAAAAAGAAAAAAGATAGTTTAGTTCTTGAACAGCACGACCTTGCACTTGTCTGGTATCACGTCAAAATAGACAGTGAAGGTTTCCGTCTTGGGGTTGAAGAAGGCAACGCCGACCTTCTGCCACTGGCCCTTTTGGAGGGGCATCTTGGCAACGTAGTCCGGCATCCTCCTTTCCCTTACTCCATCTGTTAGCTGCCTCTGGGATGGGTCCATTTTCTCGCCTCACAAGCACCCGCAGCCCAACGGTTTCAACGCGGAGCTTGCGGGAGTTTTGTACGTATACTATCAGCTGGATGTACTTCTTGATGGTCCGGTGGTCAATGCCGGTCTTGCAGCAGAGCTGGTGGACGCTCACACTCTCGTTTGGTATGAAGTCAAGCAGCTTCACCAGGAGATTTTCATCGACCCTTCCGACCATGAGAAGCTTTGTGCACGATAAGAAATTTTTGCGCGACCGCAGACGCCAGATTTCCTAGGAACAGGTTAAATATCGCGGTATTGCCTAGGAAATTTCTTAGGAAGTTCCTAGGAAGCAGCAACGTGCCGAATTCCTCACGAGCGAATAATGGATGTCCTGCACAAGAAAATGGCATGGAAGAAAAACCGCTGACGCTCGATGAACTCAAGCCGTTCATTCCGGCTTGGCTGTGGGAGCTGAAAAAGAAGGCAAAAGAAGAGAAGGAGAAAAAATCACGCTAGCTTCTTTGCAAGCCCCAGCTCCACCACCTTCTTGAACATCATCGCCTTGAACTCGGGATTTTGCATGAGCTTGTTGAGCAGCTCGTCTCCAGCCTTCCTCTCATCCTCAATCTGCATGGCCGCCTGTATGCCCATGGGGCTGCCGCAGCGGAGGCAGAATTTCGCAATAGGCGAGTTCCTCTCCTGGCATCTGGGGCACAGGAGTATCTTCATCTGCTCCTCTTTCCTGTCCTCGGGCTTCACCATGCCCTGCAGCGCTAGAAGCGCGCTGTCAACGTCGCGCCCAGAGAGGTGCACGTAAACTGCCGCCATGTCGCTTGCCTTTGCCCAGCCAAGGTATTCCTTCATCTGCGATTCCGTGAGCTTGCTGGCCAGCACAGTGGCGCGGGAGTGCCGGAAAAGGTGCGGATGTACTTTCTTCTTTATGCCTGCCCTTTCCGCAAGAGTGTGCAGAACCACGTAGGCCGAGCGGTATTCCATGCAGCGGTTGTGGTATCTGTGGCTGTTTGCCAGGGGCGGCCAGAGGGGCGCTTCCGGGTCGTCGGCTTTGGCATGCAGCTGGACCCAGGTTGCGAGAGCTGGCGCGGAGCTGATTATCCTCACTCTCCTGTCCCCAGTCTTGCCCGTAACCCTAAGAATAGCCCCGTATTGGTCAAACTGGACGTTTTTCATCTTCACAGTGAGTATTTCCCCTATCCTGCAGCCGGTCTCGTAAAGGACGAGCACAAACGCCCTGTCGCGGGGGTGGTCCGCTGCCTTTGCCAGCCTCAATACCTCCTCCTCAGTGAGAAGCTCCTCCGGCAGCTTGTATTTCTGCTTCATTCTGGGCTTGAGCCACTTTATCTCAGGCGGGTACTCCTCGTCGTTGCCCTTCAGCCACTTGAAGAACACCTTGAGGATTGCCTTGAAGTCGTGCTTGCTTGCGTTTGAAAGAGGCTTGCAGTCTATCTCGTTTACCAGGTTGGTGAGGCTCTCCTTGGTGGCTTCCTCAAAGCTGACCTTGTGCCACACTGCCATGTAGCGCAGGACATAGAGGCATTTTACAGTCCTCAACCTGCTTACCCCCCTTGCAAGCCTTTCCTGCGAGAACTTCAGAAGAAGCTCCCTGTTCCTCTCGCAGACCCTTTTCTCCTTCCTGAGCCTCAAATACGCCCGGTCAACGTTTGCCGAGCTTGAGTGCACCTCAAATTCTGCCATGCCTATTCCTCCAGCGGAGGGGTAATTTGAGGCATCGTGCCAAATCCGGCACCGACGTGCACGTTCGGCGGGATTGGTAAGAAAAGAAAAGCGCTCCCATCGGGATTTTCACCAGAGCCACCTCCATGTTTCGATATGGGGGTGACCCATCAGGGGGACCTTCTGTCGGCTTAATTCCCCCTAGGGTTTGAACCCGAGTTAGAGCCTTTCTGCAACCCATCCTGCTTTTTCCGTCAACGCTTTTTGCGAAGATGAGCGAGCTGCCACCTCCGCGAGCGAATCGAGCAAAAAGGGTTGTGAGAGGGCTCCGTCCTTGACCGGGCTAGACTATGGGAGCGTCTTTGTCGCTACCAGACAGTGGGGTCGCAACCCCAGTGGATGGGAGCGTGAATTCGATTAGAAGAGAAAGGGATAAAAAGCAGTTTAAGGGGCGTTGGGCGGCATAAGCCCTTCTTTGGCTGTAAGTGGGCCCGACCGGGATCGAACCGGTAGTCTTCGCTGTGTGAGAGCGACGTGTTAACCATTCCACTACGGGCCCAGCAATGTGCTGGGAGCGACGCGTCCGGCAACGCAGTTGACGGGACGGCGGCCGAAAGCCGCCGGATAACCATTCCACTACGGGCCCAGCAATGTGCAGCTTCTTTCTTTTAGATAGGTATTAAATCCTCTCTGTCAGACAAGGATTTCATGGACAAGAACGCGCTGCGCGCTGAATTCCGCAAGGACTGGGAAAAGCACTACAAGGTATCTGCTCTCCTCGAGCGGGGCTATTCGCGCCAGCAGTGCGGAAAATGCTCGCGCTTCTTCTGGTCTGTCGCAGAGCGCAAGGTCTGTTCCGACCCTTCGTGCATCGGATACCAATTCATCGGGAAAAAGATGGCGAAAAAGCCCCTTGGCTATGTTGAAACCTGGAAAAAGCTTGAAGAGTATTTCGTAAAGAACGGGCATACTTCAGTCGAAGCATACCCGACAGTTGCCCGCTGGCGAGACGACCTGTATTTCACAATCGCATCCATAAACGACTTCCAGCCCTATGTGGTGAGCGGGGAAATCGACCCGCCTGCAAACCCTCTCATCGTCCCGCAGCAGTGCATCCGTTTTTCAGACATCAGCAATGTAGGCGTTACTGGCAGGCACTACACCACGTTTGTCATGGTGGGCCAGCA
>JAWBPP010000028.1:0-10983 GCA_038824715.1 Candidatus Anstonellaceae archaeon | reverse complement strand
GCAGCAGGGGCGTAAGTGAAAGGAGAACCAAGGCGAAAAATAGGACTAAATGATATGCTTTTTTCAGCCCCCCAAGCATGGCAATGGGACGCTTGTGAAGTTTATAAGGTTTCCTGAATTTTTTGGAGTTTTCACTCCGTAGTTTCAAATCTTGGAAAATATTTTGCATAAGGAAGGATGGCTATCGCTGCCGCCCCCACCAATCCTGCAAGCACGGTGCGCAGCCCAAAAGCACCGTAAGCAAGGCTTCCTGCCAATAAAATGAGGAAGAACACGGCTGCTCCAATACGGTAGCCCCGCAACTTTTTCTCAAATTCGGCGCGCTTTTTTTTGCATTCAGGCAAGCACTCGCTGCATGCAATTGTGCGCTTGGGCTGAATTTTCAGCAGTCTGCGCGCTTTCCTTGCTGCCGAAACAATCGCATCCTGCTTGGCAGGAATTCCATTTTTTTCCTGCCCGCAAAGAACGCAGGTTCCGCTCTCAAGGTTTGCTTTTGCCACAAAGTGCTTGCTCACGTCGTGCTTATAAATATGCGGATTGGTAATTTAGAGGTTGATTTACGATGGAAGACGAAGAAGATTTGCATTCGCACGAGCATGGGCATGACTCCTCTCACGAAGAGCCCACGGCAGAGGACATTGCAAAGATGAAGGAGAATTTCGAGAAAGCTGGCAAAATCGCAGGCTCAGTGCTAAAGGAAGTGCCAAAGCTTGTGCTTCCTGGCGAATCGCTTCTTGACATCGCAGAGTCATTGGAAAAAATGATTGGCGATGCCGGTGGCAAGCCTGCTTTCCCTGCGAACATTTCCATAAACGACATCGCGGCGCACTTCACGCCAGAGGCAGACAACACCATCCTCATTGGCGAAACCGACATTGTGAAAATCGACATAGGCGTGCACGTGGATGGCTGCATCGGCGACACCGCTGTCTGCGTGGATTTGTCCGACCAGCAAGGCAAGCTCCTCGAAGCATCGCAATCAGCGCTTGATGCGGCGATTGCCTCGGTAAAGCCTGGGGCAAAAGTGGGGGAAATTGGCGCTGCAATTGAAAAGGAAATCACTTCCCGCGGCTTTCGGCCTATCGAAAACCTCACCGGCCACAAAATCGAGCCTTACCTCCTTCACGCAGGGGTCGAAATCCCAAACATTGCATCGCCAGCATCCTATGAATTGCAGGAGGGAGACATATTCGCAATTGAGCCCTTCTCATCCACGGGCTCAGGAAGGGTGGCAGACACTGCGCAGGTGGAAATATTCGCCTTGCAAGCCACTCCAAAACTCCGCTCAAAGTATTCCCGTGATCTGCTGGGGTATGTTGTGCAGAATTATTTCTCACTGCCCTTTGCCGAGCGCTGGCTCAAGGAAGTTTTCAAGAGCCGCCTCACGCTCTCCACTAGCTTGCGCGAGCTTCTGAATTCCGGCGCACTCCACCCATACCCGGTGCTTCGCGACACAGGGCGCGGCTTGGTCTCGCAGGCAGAGCACACGATAGTGGTGGAGCACGATTCTGCGAAAATATTGACTGCTCGCTAAGTTTTCCTCTTCCGTGATTTTTGATGAAGGTGAAATTGGGGCAGAATTTCCTTGCTGATGAGTCAGTTCTGCAATTTGAAGCAGAGTCAGCCGATGCGAAGGGAAAATCAGTTCTTGAAATAGGCGCAGGCGACGGCAGGCTCACGCAAAAGCTCCTGTCATGCGGAGCAGGCCATATTGTTGCAGTGGAGCTTGACCCAAAACTTGCAAAACTTTTGCGCCAGAAATTCCGCTCGCGCGTGAAAGTGGTGGAGCAGGATTTCCTCGAGTTTGACGAATCGCAGCGCTTCAACGTGATAATAGGCAACATCCCCTACTACATAACCTCGCCAATACTCCTCAAGCTTTCACGGATGCAATTCGGCAAAGCCATCCTTTGCATGCAAAAAGAAGTCGCTGCCCGCCTTCTTGCAGAGCCGGGAAGCGGCAATTACGGAAGGCTCTCTGTCGCATCGCAGCTTCTTTTCAAAACAGAAATGCTCGCTTTGGTGGAGCGCACAGCATTCCGGCCAATGCCAAAAGTGGATTCCTGCATAATCTCGCTTGAACGAACTGGAATGAAAATAAACGAAAGCGAAGAAAAGGCAATAGGCGCAATTTTCTCACACAAGAAAAAGTCGGTGCGGAATGCAGTCATCGATGCACGGAGGGAACTCTTCGGCTCTGATGACAAGAAGCTTGCAGCCGCAAAGGCGCACGAACTTAAATATTCGGAAAGGAAGGTATTCACGCTTGCGCCGCAGGAAGCGCTTGAAATTGCACGGCAGCTGATGTGATATGGAACTCCAGATTTTCCACACAAAGCCGAACGAGACTCTCAATCGGATGCTTGTGTCGGTTTCAGCGGAAATAATGCTCATCTGCGCAACTGTCCTGCTGCTTTTCGCCTACTTTAGGATAGACCTTTTCTTTGCCACAATCGCATCCATGTTTATCTTCTTTTTCGGCTCGATTTTCTGCTGGAGAAGCTTCACCTATTCCCAGACCGTGCTTCTGATTTCCATGGCTGCGACAGAATTTGTGCTCCTTGATTTCCTCCCCTACCTTCTCATACCGTTCATACTTCTCGATCTTCTCGTTATTTTCATACTGAGCAGGATGTGGGCAGCGTAGAAAAGTCAGGCAGGGGCTTTCGGCAGCCGCCGCTTTTCCGAATAAGCTTTCTTTCCAGCCTCAGCGCTCAATTTTTCACCTGTGTTTTTCCCCCTGCCTTCAATGAAAAGTCCTGACAAAAGAGAAATCGCCCTCCCCTGCTGCGTTGCAGAAAGGCTGGCAGGAAGCGCGCGTGCAGGTTCCCAGCCGTCTATTTCGTATTCGCATTTCCAGCTTCTGCCAGGCTCGAGCGTTCCAATCCTGAATCTTTTTTCACCCCCAGCATAGCCAACACAGACAGGGTCTTCCACAACCAGATTCTCCATTTTCTTAGCAGTCCGGAGATTTATCTCAACCTTGCCATTGCCCGCATTTTTCAGGAATTCTGTCCTGTCCAAAAAGAAAAATTTTGCAGCCAAAAAAGTGGCAATGAAGAATCCGGCAAGAAGAACGAGCAGGGCGAGGGTCGCAAAAAATTCCCCGCCAGAATTCACCGCGCCAGCAGAGTCGTTTTCCTGCGAAGCGTATGCAACTATCGTGTGCTTTCCGCACTGCACAGTATGCGGCCCTGCCATCTTCGGGGGAAACTCTGCTTGCGAGTATCCGTCAAGCGCAAGCTTTGCAACTTCGCCGTCTGGCTGCGAAACAAACACTTCTGTCTCTCCCTCGCAAAGTATGGGCATTTTCCCACCGACTGTGCTATTCCCGACAAGAAACTCCGCATTCGCTAGGGCGATTGCAGCAAAAACAAAAGCCAAAAGAAAAACCCTCATGAGCGGGCCCGAAGGGATTTGAACCCTCAACCTTCTGGTTACCTCAAGCGGTAACCGATTGGAAATTCCCAAAAGGCATTCGAAGCCAGACGCGCTATCCAAATTGCGCCACAGGCCCGTGGTTAAACTACTGTCGCAGCTAATTTAAGAAGAATTCTCCTCATCTGCCAGCGCTGTCCGCTGGAAAAATAAGCTGCCGCCTATTTTTTCATCGCCGGTATTGCTGCTCGTCAAGGTGGCGGGCAGGCGGGCGGACAAACAGGTAGTATTTCGCATCCCCGTGCAATTCCTCGCTCACGCGCGTGAGTATGAGGTTGGCAGGGTCAGGCAGGAGCGTAACTCTTGACTGCATATCCTTGAAGCTCTCGAAAGGCTTGGTTTCCCTTGCCTCAAGTATCTCCTTCAGGTGCTTCTTTCCAATCCCGGGAAGGAGCTCAAGCTGGTGAAGCCTAATTGAAATGGGGCCTGCCTTGTTGAACATGTTGACAAAATCAGCCTCGCGGTCGGCTATGATGTGCTTTATTGCAAGCGGGAGCTCGTTTCTTGCAGTGGCGGTAAGGTCGTTGAATTCCACGCGCTTCTTTATCTTCTCCACTTCTGCGCGCGCATCCTTTCCGATGTAAAGCCTCTGCCCTAGGTTGCATTTGACTTCGCGTTTTATTGCAACCTCCAGAAGAGTGAAGTATTTCTCGCCCACGAGCTGCGCTGTTGGCTCGCGCTCGCGGTCAGCAGCCCTTCCGTCAGGAAGGAAATCGATAACTCGGGCGTATTCTTCCATCTCCATTTACTTACCTCTCTGTCTCAGTTCACAAAATGGGGATAAGTTGCCGCAGGCAACTGTGCCTCCATGCTAACCAATCTCGTTAACCTGTTTCATCTCCCGTAAGTCTATCCAATAGGCTCTATAAAAAGCTTCGTCTCAATTCGAGGCAAGAGGCTATTCCTTTTCCTTCTCCCGATTCGCCGCTGGCGAATGGGCCGCGCCTTTGGCGCTTGCTGATTTCTTCTTGCCTTGCTCATCAGAAGGGGCATCCTTTTTCTCTTCTTTTCCCTCTTTCTTTTCCTCGGCAGGCTCAGCAGGAGCCTCTTCGCCCTTCGTAGCCTTCTTGTCATCAGCCGCGCCGCTCTCGGCATCCTTCTTAGCATTCTTCTCCTCAGCCACAGCTTCGTCGGCAGGCTTGCTCTCTATTTTCTTTGCCTTTTTTGCAAACTTGGCGATGATTTCCTCTATCTGGCCAAGCTTCTTTTCCGAGGCATCGGCTTTGTCCTTGGACAAAATGAGAAGCAGCTGCGCCTTTGTCGAAGGCAGAATGTCGGTTATTTTCACCGCAGTCTCGTTTTTGATCTCAAGCTTTTCAAGCTCGGACTGCATCTCCTGCGCGTCAGAAAGCTTGAGCTTGCCGAACCTCTTGGCATAGTCGAGCGAGGTCTGCTGCTCGAATCCGAATTCGCCTGCAGTTCCCTGCCTTTTTTCAAGTATCTTTGCCACTTCGGACAAAGTTACTGGACGAATTTCGCTTGCACCCTTGCCTATCATGAGTATCATCTCCCAAAAACGCACCTAAATCCGCGTTCGACCCGAAAGAAAATCATCTCATACGGAAAACGCAGTCCAGCTCATTGTGCCTTGCCAATCAGTCTCAGGTGAACAGGGGGCACTATGAGATCCTTCATCATATTGCCGTCGCGCACCTGCACCACGTATGCCTTGCCCCTCGTGTCGGTAATGGTGCCGGTCCTTCCCCTGTAGCGCGGGTGGGGCATGCCGCTGTATTTTGACTGCGAGTCAATGGCCACGGTGTCGCCTACGCGGTAGGACGAAATAAGCCCGGGCACAGTAAGCTTGCGGGCTGATTGCCCAAGCGCCCTGCTTTTCTTTGACATCTTTCCAAGTGAGCGTCTCATATCCAATCACCGATAATCAGAAGTGCATCTTCTTCCTCTGTTACCTTGCGACTCCTTTAAATACCTTCCCTTTTTAAATCCCTCAGTCCATTTATAAACGTTGTGCCGATTTTATGGGAAAGACGAGCAAAAAATCCCCGAAAGTGACCATCAAGCCCACTTTCAAAATTGAAAACATCGTTGCGTCAGCCGAGCTTGGGCTCGAACTCGACCTTTACACTATCGCATCCAAAATCTACGACGTAGAATACGAGCCAGAGCAGTTCCCTGGGGCAATACTGAAGCTCAAAAACCCCAAGACTTCGCTCCTTCTCTTCAAGAACGGCAAAATAATCTGCACAGGGGGCAAAAACGAGGGCGAGGTTGCCGCGGCAATCGAAAAAACCCTGAAAATGCTTGTCTCCTACTCAAAGGTAAAGCCAGCGAAGAACTTCAAGCCGAAATTCACGGTGCAAAACATCGTGGCCTCGGCAGAGCTTGGCGTTGAGCTAGACCTTTACACCATCGCATCCGAAGTGGAAGACGTGGAATACGAGCCCGAGCAGTTTCCGGGCGCAATCCTGAAGTTCCTCTCGCCTAAGACTTCGCTCCTTCTCTTCAAGAACGGCAAGATAATCTGCACGGGCGGCCGAAGCGAGCACGAGGTGGAAACCGCGCTTAACATGGCTGCCAAGCTCCTTGCGCCCTACTCCTCCCCTCTTCCTGAAAAGAAATAACGGGTAAAGCTGGTTTCCATGCAGCGGCTCAAGTTGCTAGCCTCAGGCACTGTCCAAGGGGTAGGGTTCCGAGCGTTTGTAATCCGGATAGGCGAATCGCTCAGCTTAGTTGGCTACGCGAAGAACCTTTCTGACGGCAACGTGGAAATCCTCGCAGAGGGGGATAGGGGGAAATTAGACGAATTTTGCAGGAGGATTTCCGTCAAGTTGCCTTACGGAATACATGTGGCACAGCTTGAAACGCTCGAACGAACCGAAATAAGGAAGAAAAGTTTCGCTTCATTTGGCGTCGCGTATTGAGAGAAACGAACAGCAGAAACCAGCAAGGCTGCCTCTTTCTGAATTGCCTGCTGTTCTTCAGCAATATAGTGCTCCTCCATATATGGTTTTTAGAACCTCTGGAGATATTGCTGATATTAACATGGCGACAAGCGCGCCAGTCAGCGCAGCAGTCGCCCAGACATTCGCCCGTGCCCTTGTCTCAGCGCCCATAACCTGCCCAGCCGCATAGACAACTGCTCCAATAAGAACCATTAGCACGGCTGCTGCAGGCAAGAGGTCCATCAATCCTCGGCAGAATTGCGATAGGCCTGCGTACAGCTCGCTTACCACTGTGGGCGGCTTGATGCATATCTGCCCACTATTGCATACCAGCCCTGTGCAGCAATTTTTTGCAGCGCAGCTCCCTCCTTCTGCAGCGCATGTTGGTCCAGTGGCAGCAGCCAATCCAAGCAAGGCAAAAATGAATGCAATTGCAAATGTTTTTCCCACAACAATACTCCCTACAGGAACGCAAACCCTGCAACAGCCCCGAACAACGAGCAAATCGCATTCGTCGTAGCCTTGTTTCCAATGCCTCGGTCCTCAAGAACTCCCACAATGCTGTCCGCTATGCTTCCTCCCAATCCGACAAGCCCTATTGCAACAACCTTCCACAAGTCAAGCCCAGGGATGAGAATAGCTGTCGAAATTCCAATTAGCAACCCCGCATCAAAGCTCATCAGCGTCCCGAAAAGCGTAATCGCTCCGTTCCTGCCGGTCTTGGTCTTCTTCATGGTCAAAAGGAAAATAGGCTCGCCGCCAAGCACGCCAAGCTCGGATGCGAATTTGTCAGCGGTTATCGCGGCAAGCGCGCCAACATAAGGCCCCCAGCCGACATAGGGCGAGGCAACGGCGCAAATTGTCGGCACCAGCCCGTTTGCAAGCACGTTTTCCCAGCTTCTCTCGTGCTCATAAAGCCCCATCTCGCGCTTTTTCTCATAGCCGTATTTTGTCACGGTAACTGAGAGGATAAGGAAAACTAGGAGCAATGCGAAAAATGCCGCGTTGCCGAAAGCAAGCACAAGCGCGCCCATGACGACTGCAAGCGCGATTCCTGCAAAATCAAGGAGTGCGATATTCGCTTTCTGCGCCATCAAAAATTACCCGCCTCGGAAGTTGTGCAGTTGCCTGCATCCGGCTAGTTCGCTTTCTGCGCCATTCCATTGCCTACAATACTTCCACCCTGCCTTCTCCTAGAAGCATAATATTCCTTTCTGTCATCCTCCGAAGCACTTCCGCATTCGTCGTGAGGTGCTGCGTGAATTCGCGTGCAGTATATTGCGTTTTCCCTTTTGCAAGAGCCGCATAAACAAGGAGCTGGTCAGCAAGATGCGAATCCACCGAAGCGCCGCTTTTCACTTCGGAAACAAATGCCCCGGCAGCGTCGCCAGCCACCTTTTCAGCTGGCTTTCCAGCCTCGCCAACGACTGAAACTCCCAAGTAACTGCTCCAGATTGCAAGCGCGTTTCCAGCGCAAGAGGCTGCAACCGCTTCCTTCTTCCCGGCAGCCCTTATTCCGGCATCATGCAACGCATTTCGGAGTTTCTTCTCCTCCCTCTCTGCAACATGCGGAGGGAGGGAAGACGTGATTATCTCATAATTCGCTTCTGTGTGCTCATGTGCAACAATTTCACAGCCGGAAAAAGCAGACGGAGTTGTCTTCACAGCAATTTTCCCCCCTCCCTGCGGGTAAAACCCGCATCGCTCGAGTTTCGCCTCAAGCTTCGCCCCGAACATCGCAGTGGCAGGCAGGAAAACATTTGCAAAATATTCAAAAGTGGGCGCTCCGCGGACATGCGTGCCGCCTGTTATTTCCAGCCTGCAATCCCCGGTTGCATGCAGCATTACTGGCAGGGCAGCCTGCAACAAAAGCGTGCAGGAGCCCGCAGTGCCTATGTCAAATGAAAATTTACCGCCAGAAATCTCCTCTGGCTCAAAGATTATCTCGCTTGAGCCCAGTGCTGCTCCAGTCATTTTTGCGCCAGTCAGCTCTCCAAGGAGCTTGCAAACAGTGAGGTGCTGCGCCCTCAGGCCCGGTTTTTCCCTTCCAGCGCGTATGTTGTAGATGCGCACTTTCTCCTGGAGCACACAGGCGACTGAAAGGGCAGTCCTCAAAACCTGGCCGCCGCCTTCACCAATACTCCCGTCAATTTCAATCATGGGCGGATTTTCTGCAGCCAGCTTATAATTGCAATCGCGCCAAGCGCAAATGGGACTGCGAAGACAGCGGCAAGTGAAGATAGGGGAACAGGAGCAAATCCCTCTCCCCTGGCAGGATAAGCCGCAGGCGTCCGCGAACCGTCGCCCTGCCTCAAAAACACCGCTCCTTCTTCTGCACTAATCTCATCAAATGCTTCTGGCTCTCTCACAAGAATCTCATCAGAAAAATTCATCCGGTTCAAGAACCAGTCCTCATATTCCACTGTCAAATTCTTCCTTCCGGCAGACGAATCCATCCCAAACTCGAGGTAAATCGGCAAATAGGCGGCATTCTTCCCTACAAGCTGCTTTGGAAATTCAGGCGCATTGCTCACATTCACAAAAGAGTTCGCAGTTTCTGGAGAAAACTCAACAGCCACGATTTTCTCCCCGCACTCCCCATTTTCCAACCGGAATCTGTATGGCGCTGCATGCGCAAGCTCGCTGCCATCTTCTCTCATGGTTATTTTCGCAGGCATCCTCCTTGCAAAAAACAGCAATTTCGCATCCTGCTTTCCGGAAAGCCTCTTCCCAATAGGGGGATTGAGCCAAATTTTCTCTACTGGTCCAGTTTCAACAAGAAACTTCCTGCTCCCAAAAACAGGTTTCTCATACTCTTTCACTCCGAAATCGGCACGAAGAGTGCATCCGCATCCAGCATACTCTCCGTCCGTCTCACAGCGGTAAGTGTACCAGTATTTTTCGTACGAATATGTAACGCTTACCCTGCCGCTCAGATTCACAGTCAAATTCGCAAACAGCCCGGAGTAATCCCTCTCCTCCAAATAGCTGGAGTTCAAATCGAGCAGCACGGGATTGGGGCCATTGGGAAACAAATTCACCTGCATAGTTCTGTTTCCGTACGAGTATGCAAGCCTCCCATTCTCCAATTTCCTGTTGATTGGGTTCCGAATCTCGATTCTTCCCATCGGGCATCCTCCTTCAGATTCAACTGGGAAAACCGCATCCTCAGGGTAATCTACAGAATAGCTCCACAAAAGCCTGGGTTGGGGGACATCCGTTGTGATGCCTCCTGCCTGCGGAATCACTGCGACTGCAGTAATATCAGCAACGGAAAAAACATCTTCCGCGCTTGGCTGCCTCGCTTCATAGCCGCATGCGTTTTCTGCCCCCAAAAGCGAGGCTGCGAGCCCAGCATTGTGCTCCGATGCCTCTTCGATTTCCTTGACTGCAAAAAGAGATGGCAGGAAAAGCAAAACAACAAGCGCAACCCTAACGCCCATATCTCTCTCCTATGGAAGAAGCGGCTCGATTTCAGCTCTTGTTGCACATGCAAAAAATATCTTTCCGTTTGAAAGCGCTATTTTTATCCGGACATTTTCAGGCTCATGCGCTTTGAGGTTCCGCTCAAACAGTTCCAATTCCTCCCTGCTTGAAAATACAACGGCCCTCCTTTCCCTTCCAACATTGCGCAACACGTTTTCCTTTCCAGTGAAAACTGCAAGCTCCACGCCCCTCTCTGCTATTTTCTGCACAGTTTTCCTCTCAAACCGCACTCCCCGCTCCACCATCAGGTCGTGCAGGAACCGAAGGGTCCAAAGCTGCTCTGGTGCAAATCCGCCTGCCTTGTTCGCAGGCAAGAAAAGCCCGTTCGTTTCAATTATCCTGCCTCGGGCGGCAAGTTTCCGAAGAACACCAAGCACGCTGTCATGGTTAAGGGAAACGTCCTTCATTCCACCTCTTTTTTCGCACAGCGAATTCCCAATCTCATCAGGCGAGCAGGGCAGCCCAAAGCCGCCTATTTTCCTGTCCGTCTCCTTCCACGCGGACAAAACTTCATCCTCTGAAACATGGACCATCATGGCTTTGCCCTGCGCGACTTCGGGAAAAGTTATGGAGTATTTCACCTTGCGCTGAGCTCGGAGAAGGAAGTAAACAGCAAACAGAAACACGAGCGCAGGGATGCCAAGCTGCACATATGCATCAAGCAGCCCTCCGCCAGCCGCAACAATTCCGGCCTGCGCCTGCATTCCCTGGTATTCAAAATGCAGCGTTCGGTTGCCTGCCTTGGGGCTTGCCAAAATCACCAGTTTCCCGCTGTTCGCATAGAATTGCTTTTTTTCGCCATTATCTATCCACGCGCTGACCATGCCAGTTACGGGCTCGCCAGATGCCGCAATGGAAAATTCGTAGCGGTTGCCTTCCTGCGAGACAGCCTGCACCTGCAGCGCAACTGCCTCAAAATAGGAGCTTGCGTGCAGCCTTCCGAACTGGTCCAACACATGAAGGACGTATTTCCCTCCCCTTGGCGCAGCAATGGAAAACCTGCTCTCAAAGCCATGCCGTATCTGCCCTCCTGCAATCTCCTGCCTTGCAACTTCTTTCCTGCCCTGCAAAAGCACTGCATAAAACCGCAGGTTCCTCCCTATCTCAGAACTTCCTCCAAGGGAAAAATCAAATGACGCCCTTTCCCCCTGCCTTA
>JAWBPP010000027.1:3715-11799 GCA_038824715.1 Candidatus Anstonellaceae archaeon | reverse complement strand
ATCCGAACAGCGTTGGGCTGCTATCTCTTTGTTTTGGCTGCCTTCAGAAGCTGGCGGTCATAAGCAAGAGGGGCAGCGCCTTCTTTGGAAGAGAGGTAAAGCACGAGATAGTCTGTAAAACTGAGCTTTTTAGCGACTGAATTGGAGAAGCGGGCTACCTCTGCCCATTCCCGTTCGGGCAAATGGCGGACTTCAAACCTTCTGTTGGACAGGATTTTCGCAAGAACCTCCATTGCGGCTCCCCAGCCGTCCAGGTAGGAAAAGACAGTGAGCACTTCTTCAACTACCCGGTCCGGCACGGTTATTGTGGCTTCGCTTGCGCTGAAGTCAGAAACAGCTTTCCCATGGAGCTCATCCTCCGGGTGGAAGAGCGCCACCAAAAAGGAGCTGTCTGCTATCATCGCATGGCCCCGTAGACTATTTCATCTATTTTCGCATGCAGGCGGTCTTTCCTGCGCCCTGCCTTCCTGCTGCCTATCCACGCGAGCAGCTCGGCAGTCCCTTCGGTCTTTCCTGCCAAGTCCGGCTTGAAATGGGAGATTACTGTGTCGCTGAAGCTCATCTGATGCCCTTTGTAGCGCTTCAGGATGGCGTATGCCTCGTCGGACAGGCTTATGACTTTCACCATGTGCATGCATATGTGCATGCGCACATATAAGGTTTTGCATCAAGACGAAAAAACTTCACCACCCAAAAACTTCACCACCCATAGTATTTGGCGCGAGAGTAGCCAAGTGCGGTCATTGCGGAAATGAACCCCTTGGAATATAGGCCCGGCGCCTTCAAAAGGACGTTTGCCCCGACTTTTGCGCGGTCGAGCGCGGAGAGGCAGGTGAGATTGCGCGGGATAAGAGAGGAGATTTTGTTCAATTCGTCATCAGAAAATCCGTAAATCTTGTCCTTGCCGCCCACAAGCTTGTGGTAGTCCGGGAATTCCGCGCGCCAGAGTTTCTCGTATTTTGAAAGAGCCTGCTTTGAAGCATCCCCTTCCCCAAGCGCCTTTGCCGCCACCTGCGCCGCGAATTTGCCGGATGTCATTGCAAGGGAAGTGCCGCCCTCAAACATGGGCGAAGTGAAGCCTGCCGCGTCGCCCACGAGCATTAATCCGTCATCATATGTGTTTGGAACCGGCCCTGATGCCGGAATGAAGCCGCCGAATGCGATTTTGCCCACTTTCTTTTTTTCCGATAGGTTGTATTCGGAAATGAACTGGTCAAGGTATTTGCGCGTGTTTGCGGCTTCGTTTGTCACAAGCCCGACATTTGCCCTGCCGTTTTTCTTCGGGATAATCCAAAGATAGCCGTGCGGCGCTAGCGTCGGCCAGAGGAAAAAGTCAATGAAGCCGTCTGACTCCATTGGCGAGAGCTCGTATTGCAAGCCGACCACTTTTTTCGGCTCGGGGTTGAGGTTGAGGAGCTTGGATGAGACGCCTGACACGCCGGATGCGTCTATTATTATCCTTGCGCGGTATTCGCCGCCCAGCGTGTGGATTTTCCAGTTGCCCACTTCCCGTGTGAGCCCGGTTACTCTGTGGCGCAGCTTGTAGGCTGCCCCTGCGTCTGCGCCAAGCGCTGCGAGATACTGCTCGAACTTTTCCTTTTCCAAATCAAATCCTTCTTCTTCTATGTATGAGGAAGATTTGTCCGGGAAAACTAGGCGGATGCCCTTCACGCGAAGCGAGATTACATCTTCGGGAAGGTCAAGGCCAAGCCGCTTTGTGGCAAGTTCTGAGAGGCATTCGCCGCAGTGCACAGGCTCGCCTATGTTCGGGTGTTCCTCGAAGACAACTGTCTTGAGGCCTGCTTTTGCTGCTGTGTATGCCGCGTATGTGCCTGCAGGCCCTGCGCCGATAATTGCAACATCGAACTGGGATTCTGGCATGCTATCAGCTGGATGTATGCCCAACTAAAATAAAAAAGCATTCAGTATCGGCTTGCAAGCCGATATCTGATGCATTTTGCTTCAGCAGAATGCACATCGCAAATGCTTTTTTTAGCAGTAGGAAATGAAGCGCCACAGCGCGAGTTTCCGACTCCAATAAAAAAGTTGCAGGCACAAGTCGAAGCGAGGCGGTAAGATGCTGGTATTCCAATTCAACTCGCCGAACATATCGAAGAAAGAATTCATGCAGCAGCTGGATGCGCATGAATTCGACAGGGTACGTTCCGGATTTAGCAAGAGCGAGCAGTTGGGGTATGCCATGCTTTCCAAGGCAAGGCAGGATGACTTGGCCTCTACTTACTTTCTTCTCCGCACCAAATACAGGCAAAGCGAAAACGACGCTGCCTTTTGGATTCGGACTTTCCTTGACCATAAGACAGTTGGAGGAGTGCAGCGAGAAAATGTGGCTGACAAATTCGACCTGAATGCAAAAGACATGGAAGCAATGCTGCAGCTTGCCTGGTCGCTTGAAAGAAGGTCGACTTTCCGGAAAGGAAAAGCGGGAGACAGGCTTTACGAACATTTCCAGAATGCGATAAACGGATATGGGAACGGAAAAATAAGCGTAATGCGGTATCTTGCAACATCTCTGGGAAGTTATGTTGACGAGGGAACCGCAACCACCAGGGAAAGGCAGGAACAGCAGAGGTATTTCATTGCCCTTCGCAAAACGGCAGACAAGATATTTGACGACTTTTCGCCGTTTCTCCTTCAGAAAATAAAGAAATATGCTGACTGGTTTTGATTTTTGTGGGAGGTTCGCCCCAACCGGAAGGCGGAGACATGCCGCCCGATTGGGGCAATTAGTTTTATTTGCTAAGAAGTGCGCCTACTTTGGGGGTTGCCTCAGGATTCCCTTCGCCTTGTCAAATGCTCGGTCAAAGGTGCAGATTGTCGAAATGCTGTAAATCCGCATGGTGGCTGCGTGCATGGCGTTGCGCGGCTCAAGCGCGCCAAGGTATTCTGGCAGGCGCATCAGCACGACGTTGTCAATCGGAAGCATCTGGATTTTTGGTTCATCAGGATGGTCTGCAGCGCCTTCTGCGCAAAAGGCAGCCCCAGCTTTCTTATCGTAGAGTCTAGGAACATCCAGCATCTCCTTGAGGCGCTTTTTCTCCATTTCCCTCATGCTCAGCCGCACTTGGGCATCGCTCATGGTTGCCCCTTCTTTTCGCAGCTTTTCCATTTCCTCCTGCACATTGTATGCTGGCACGACCAACACGCCTTTGTCTGCCCTCTTGAATGCGACTCTGGTCCCGGGGCACATCTTGAACTCATCCCGCAAGTATTTCGGGATAACGACCTGCCCTTTCTCGTATATTTCAGCCATGCAGACACCTCATGAGGTGCGGCATGACGCCAACAGAAATCTTCTGCAACTTCGAGGTTGCCCGCCGCACCTTATGATCAGTTATACTTTGGAGTATAACCTTGAATGCTTGCTTCTGATTTTGGGCTAATCCTCGTGGCGGTTCCACATCTGGCGCTTTTGGTTCATCAGGTCCTTTGCGATGGACAAAAGCTGCGTGGAAATGCGGAGAGCCTCGTCAGGCGAGAGCTTTATCGCCTGCTGCGCAACCGTGTTCATTATGCGCAGCGTAATCACGCCGTCTCTTGGGAAGCCGTTTTGCTCGCTTGCCGGCTCGGACTCCAGCCGAAGCGCGTTTCTGTGGGGCTCGCCCTTCTCGTCCTTCCACCAGTGGATTATTTCCTCTTCTATTGTTGCCATGAAAATTTCCTCTGGGAATTTTCAGACGCGGAACGGTTCGCCGGTTCCACGCTGATATTCTATGTGAGCGGAAGGGCGCTATATAAAGGCGGGCAGGGGTAATTGCCGGTGGGTTCGACAAAAAATACCACAGCAAAAAAATCCCGGGAAAAGGAAGAAACTGGGAGGATGAAAAAACAAAAATAAAAGCAGAAAAATGGAAAATCAAAAAGCAGAAATGCGAACGGGCTTACTCTTCCTCGTCCTCTTCCCAGTCCTCGTCGAAGTCGTCCTCTTCTTCATCGTCCTCGGTTTCATCCTCATCAATCTTGTAAATCAGGGGGGTGTGTTGGTCGCGCATGGTCCACCTCTGGCTGTATAAAAGGGGAAAAATATATAAAGAATTGTAGCTTTGCCAGCGTAAATTTTACGAGGGAGGGATTTGGGCAGGCGAGCAGGGTTTTGGAGCGGATGGCAAGAGCAGCACAGAAGAGCGGCAGCATTTTATAGCTTGGGCGCGAATTTGCTTTTGGGAGGAAGTACCGTAGAAACCCGCTCCCTGTTTAGCAAAGGGGTTTCTCGATGGAGGTGTGTGGATGGCTGTGGTCGACACGCTTACAGGGATACAGAACGTTCTTCTTCAGATAGGCCCGATTGTGTCAGTCATACTGATTGTGCTTGGTGCGTTAGCCTACGGTTTTGCCACAGTGCAGCCGTCCGACCAGCGGGGGAAATACATTACGACCGCCTATGCGCTCATTGCCGGCGGGGTAGTGGTCGCGGCGATAACTGGCGCTGCAACGCTGATTGCGAGCAACTCGGCGAATTTGCTGAAGTAGATTTAAGCTGATTTTTTATTTGTGCCTGAAGCGCGCATCTTTTCTATCCACCACACAATCGTACCAGTTATAAGAGCATCGATGAGTGAAGCGGATAGCAAATCCTCTAAAGTCCTACTATTACCCATGAGGGCGATAAGCGCCAATAACACTGCGATAAAAAGAAACGACAGTCCAAAATAAAGAAACCATGAAAAAGGAGGCCTCTTGTCTTTCCCTAAGAGTTTTGGTCCCAAGGCTTTGGAAACATACATGACGAAAAAAATTTCGGCAAGATTCAAAGCGAAGCTGTAAAGAAAATCTAAAACCGTTCTCTCACGCCAGTATCGTGTATTTTGAGATGTAGATTTCCGTCTGCAGCACAATCAGGAAGGGCATGAGCACAAGCGAATTGATGAGCAGGACCGCCAAAGAGCCCATCTTGTGAGGCAACACATTCAGGAAAACCAAATCGAGAAGGGAGAGCAGCACGAACGAGATTGCAAGCCACAGCAGGAAGTACGGGAATTTCGAGAAGACCATCTTGAAGGAGCGCTCTGCCGCGCGGAAGGGGCGGAGCTCGTCAATCACCAAGCCTGCTGGCGCATAAAATAGGGGAAGCCAGACAATGAGCGAAAGGATGGGCGAAAGCCATGACTGCACGCCAAGCTCGAACGTGAGGAGCTGTATTATGAGGAGCGCGATTGTGCCCAAAAGGAAGAGCAGGAAAGTGTTGAGCGTGTAGCCAGTTATTCCCTTGAGGACCTCATTCTTTATCGATGTCTGCGTGCGCTGCGATTTTATGACGATATTTATGTTCACGATCGCAAACGAAATCAGGTAAAGCGAAAGGAGGACTGCAATTATTATGAAGCCGAATTCGGATGCCGTCAGGTCAGGTATGCTCCCCGTCCGGAGGAACGAGCCGCCAAGCGCCGCGAATACAGGCGTGTTCACGAGCGCTGGGATGAGGAACGCGATGAGCGCGGGGATTGCGAAAACCGAGATGAGGCGGATGTTCTTTTTGTATGCATTGAATGAATAGGAGAGTATGCTTTCTGCCATATGGTGGCTTGGCGGTCTGAATATTATAAAGTTAGCGCTGGCAAATGAAAACCATGAGATATCCGGCAGTCGCAGGCTCGTTCTACACGCCATCTGCCCCTGCCCTCCGCGATGAGATGGGCAGGTATCTTCGCGAGGCTTCTGCAGCAGCCAAGCCAAAGGAGCGGCTTGCCGTAATCTGCCCGCACGCAGGCTACATGTATTCCGGAAAGTGCGCTGCTTACTCTTATGCTTCTGCAAGCAATTGGAAGGAGAAAGATTTGACGGCAATAATAATCGGGCCTAACCATACGGGGATGGGAACGCCTATTTCTGTTTCTTACGAGGACTGGAAGACACCGCTGGGGGAAATGAAGTGCGACATGGAAATGGCCGAGGCGATTGTGAAGGCAGGGAAGATTGCGAAGAGAGACGAGATTGCGCACTTGAAAGAGCATTCGTCTGAAGTTCAGTTGCCGTTTGTGCAGACTGTGTGCCCTTCCGCGAAAATAGTCTGCATTTGCATGGGCTGGCAGGATGTTCCATCTGCGAAGGACTTGGGGAAAGCTGTGCACGATGCGGTTTGGAAGACGAAGAGGAACGCCATTGTGATTGCTTCGTCCGACTTCACGCATTACGAATCTGCGGAATCTGCGAAGAGAAAGGACATGCCTGCGATTGAAAGGCTGCTTGCGCTTGACGAGGAAGGATTTGAGGAGCTGGTGGAAGAAAGAGATTTGTCAATTTGCGGGCACGGACCTATTGCTGCCGCCATGCACTATGCGAAATTGGCTGGCGCAAAAAAGTGCGAGCTTCTCAAGTACACGAATTCTGGGGAAACGAGTGGCGACTACGGAAGCGTTGTGGCTTACGCGAGCCTGGCAATAAGCAAATGATGATGCGCTGCCTGTTTCATGGCATATGCCGCGTTTGCCAGAAAAATTAGTCCTCGAACCGGACTGCTTCTTTTCTCCATGGGTATTTTGCGAACACAATTTTCCTGTGCTGGAACGAGAAACCTTTGGGCTTCTTTGCAGCCTCTTTGGTGAAGCGGAACTCATACCTTCCCCCGACTTCAGAGTGGTAGGCGAACTCTATTTCAAGGAGGCTGGGCTTCCCGCTTGCAAGCGCTTTTGCCGCAAAGCTGGTGATGTCTGTTTTCCTTGCAGCCGCAGGGTTTGCATCCTCGACGTCCAGATGGCGCTCTTCTATTTTCAGAAGCTCGCCGTCAAGCTTCATGAGCATGCGAAGGTCGTAGATGGGATGCTTTTGCACCTTGTAGGACAGGAACGCATGCCCGTCTTTGCTTTCCACTTCCCATATGAAAATGGGCCGCACGGCAAGCTCGAGCCTGGCTATTTCCTCTTCGCGCTTGGAGGCAACGTTGAAGTAGGCAAAATACAGAAGGGCAAGCGTGGCAAGCGAGGTCAGAGCCTGCACATAGACTTTTGCAGATTCGACATCCATGCGGCCTGCCTGGAAGAGGAAGAGGACTATGGCGACAAGCGCAAAAAGGGCGAACACCAGAAGGTAAACGTATTTCTCGCGAAGCCAATTCGTCAATTGCATGAGGAGGATTAACAAAGGAATTTAATAAGCGTTTACCCAAGGCTTACGGTGCAAATATGGACATTCGAAGCAGGAAAAAGGATCACGTGGAATCCGCAATGAAAAAGAGCGTGGAATACGGCGTCAGCGCGGGCTTTGATGATATGCGGTTCGTGCACAATTCGCTTCCCGAGATGGATGCCGAAGGCTTAGATACTGGATGCGCTCTTTTCGGAAAGAAGATGTCCGCGCCCCTAATAATAGTGGGAATGACAGGAGGCTACCCTGATGCTGAGAGGATTAATTTGGGGCTGGCTGCGGCTGCTGAGAAGGAAGGCTTGGCAATGGGCTTGGGCTCGCAGCGCGCCATGATTGAAAAGCCGGAACTTGCGGCTACTTACAAAGTGAGGAAGGCTGCCCCATCCATTCCGCTCATAGGTAACATCGGAGGCTGCCAGCTGAAGAATTACGGGGTGAAAAAAGTGCGCTCCATGCTTGACGAGGTTGAAGCAGACGCGCTTGCAATCCATTTGAACCCCCTGCAGGAGATGTGCCAGCCAGAAGGCGACAAGAAGTTTTCAGGCATTTTGTCCCAGATTGGCATTTTTGCAAAAGATCTGGGCTTGCCCGTTATTGTGAAGGAGACAGGCGCGGGAATTTCGCGCGAAGTTGCAATGCAGCTGAAGAAAGCGGGCGTGAAAATGATTGATGTTTCAGGCGCAGGGGGAACCTCATGGAGCAAGGTAGAGTATTTGAGAAGCGGCAAGAGGATGACGTTTGCGGATTGGGGAAATCCGACTTGCGAGTGCATTGTTTCTTGCTCAGAATTGATTGAGGTGATTGGCTCAGGCGGAGTTCGAGATGGGCTGGATGCTGCGAAAGCAATTGCGCTTGGCGCGAGCTTTGCAGGCGCTGCCTTGCCTTTCCTGAGAGCGGATGATGCACAGGAGGAGGCCAGAGAGTGGAAAAAAGAGCTGAAGACGGCGATGCTGCTTTCAGGCTCGAAGAATGTGGCTGAATTGAGG
>JAWBPP010000027.1:0-3705 GCA_038824715.1 Candidatus Anstonellaceae archaeon | reverse complement strand
CTGGAAAAACAGCTGAAGGAATGGAACGGCTAGGCATCAATCCGGATGCGTTTGCAAAGCGCTGAAGATCTAAGGTAATACTTATGCCAAATTCTCTTGAAGAAATAATCCGCAAGCACACGCTCAAGAATGCGCACGACTACAAGCTTGCGATTCCGGCAAAAATAATCGGGAAAGTGATTGGCGAGTGGCCGGATGCGAAAAACGACATGAAAGGGACGATGAAGCTCATCAATGAGGAGGCAAAGAGGGTGAATGCCCTTGCGCCTGCGGATGCAGAAAAGGAGCTTGCGGAATTCACTTTCGAGGAAAAGAAAGAGGAGAAAAAGGAAATTGAGCTGCCCAATGCCGTGCAGGGGCGCGTTGTAACACGTTTCCCTCCCGAGCCTTCGGGCTATCCGCACATTGGGCATGCCAAAGCTGCGTGGCTGGACTATGAAGCTGCGAAAAGATACGGAGGGAAGATGCTTCTTCGGTTCGACGACACCAATCCGGAAAAGGAGAAGCAGGAATATGTGGAAGCAATAAAGCAGGGACTGCTTTGGCTCGGAATTGACTGGGAATCGGAAAGCTATACATCTGACAGGATGGAGGAATTCTATACATATGCTGACGAGATGTTCGTGAAATATTCTGCTTATGTCTGCACGTGCACTGCGGATGCGGTGAAAAAGGGCAGGGAGCAAAAAAAGGCGTGCGACTGCTCGGCAAGGGAGCCGCAGGAGAATATGGCGCTTTTCAGGAAAATGAGGGAGGGGAAACTGGAGGAGGGGGAGGCAATTGTCCGATTCAGGGGGAATATGCAGGATGACAACGCGGTGATGCGCGACCCGACCCTCTTCCGTATAATAAAAAAGGAGCATTACCGGCAGGGAAGCAAGTACGTTGTTTGGCCGTCATATGATTTTGCAGCGCCCATAATGGATAGCTTGGAGGGCGTGACTCATGCCATGAGAACAAAAGAGTATGAGTTGAGGAATCCGCTGTATTTTGCGGTGATCAAGAAACTGGACCTGCGGGCACCTCAGCTTATTGAATTCTCTCGTCTTGCGATAAAAAATGCGCCAATTTCCAAACGATTGATTACTCCGCTCATTGAAAGCGGCAAGGTTGAAGGCTGGGATGACCCGAGGCTGCCCACGCTCTCCGCGCTTAGGCGCAGGGGGATTTTGCCCGAGGCAATCCGCGAGTTTGTGCTGTCATTTGGGCTTTCGAAAGTGGAATCCGAGCCCAACTGGGACAAGCTGCTGTCTCTCAACAGGAAAATCCTTGACGAGCGCTGCGCGCGCAGGTTCTTTGTGAGAAGCCCCGCAAAGCTCGCAGTGGTGGGCGCGCCTGCAAAGGAAGCGGTTGCAAAAAACCACCCAGGAAAGCCGGAGATGGGAGAGAGAAAAATTGCAGCTAACGGGGCGTTTTACATATCAGGGCCGGATGCCGAGGCGATTATGCCAGGCGAGCTTTTCAGGCTCAAGGAGCTTTACAATGTCACGCTGGTGAGCAAGGATGCTGATGCGCTGGTGGCAAAGTACGAAGGGGACGAAGGAATTGCGGCAAAAAAAATACAGTGGGTGCCTGCTGATTCGCATTTGGGCTGCAAGGTGAGGATTCCCAAGGATTTGCTTGACGATGCAGGCAAGTTTGCGGAAAACAGCATGGGCGAGGATGCCGGATTTTGCGAGGTTTCCTGCGGACAGCTGCCAGAAGGAGCGATTGTGCAGTTTGAAAGGTACGGCTACGCGCGGCTGGACAAAAAGGAAGATAATTCCCTTACGTTCATCTTTTCTTGTTGAATAGGGGTGAGTTGCATGTTGGCTGAAGGGAACAGTGCACCAGACTTTTCCTTGCCTGATTCGAGCGGGAAGCTAGTGAAGCTTTCTAATTTTGCTGGAAAATTTGTCGTGCTCTACTTCTATCCGAAGGACGATACGCCGGGCTGCACTACTGAAGCGTGCGGCTTTAGGGACATGATGAAGGAATATGGAGAGAAAGGAATTGTGATTTTGGGCATTTCCCCTGACTCGCCGGAATCCCATGCCAAGTTTGCTAAAAAATACAAGCTCCCTTTCACTCTTCTTGCCGATGTTGGCGCGAAAGTCGCGCAAAAGTACGGCGTTTGGGGCGAAAAGCAGATGATGGGCAGGCATTACATGGGAATTTTCAGGACGACTTTTGTGATTGGGAAGAGCGGGAAGATTGAAAAAGTGTTCGAGGGGGTCAAGCCCGAGGGGCACGAGAAAGAAGTGCTGGAATGGATTGAGAAGGCGCACTAGCGCTGCTCCGCCATTATCACAACATCCGCTGTGTTCCGAAGCGCAACGGAAAAGCCGGGCTCCGATCCAATGACTATCGTTTCCTTGCCCAGTTCCTTTGCTTTTACCAAAACAGGCCGAAAGTCGATGTCGCGCGTCATGAGCGCGATTGCCTGCACGTGAGGGTTGTAGACCTGCACCATTGCCTCAACCGCCATGGTAACGTCAACGTCGCCGGTTGTTATCACGGGCTCGAAGCCCTGATTGGTCATTGCCTCGATGAGCTTGTCCGATGCGTATTGGTCGAGGAAGATTTTCGAGACTTTGATTGTTCCATGCTTCTCTATGCTCTTCCGAACCTGCAGAAGGTCAAGCCGCACATCTTTGCGGATGACGTTTGGCCCGTCAATCAGAAGCGCGATGTTCCTGTCCGACTTTTTCTTGAGAAGCGCCTTGAATTTTTCGAACATGGATACCACCTACTTGATTCTGAAGAATTCCACAGTATTGAGGAGCGTCTGCTTCCGCACAGTGTCTTCTTCCACACCCTTTATTTCAGAAATCATTTTTATAGACTCCATGCACGAGGCAGGCATCTTCCCTATGTAGGGCGCATCGGATTCCACCACGAGCTTTTCAAGGGGCAGGTCGCGTATGAACTGCTTCCGCTCCTTGCTTTTTATCGGCGGGATGGAGATGACCCCCCGCCCTGTTGCTGCAGCTGCTTGCGCGGTTTCATTCTTGCCTGAAAAGCAGTGCAGCATGAATTGGAGGTTGAAGTTCCGCAGTATGTCCACGCATTCTACTTCCGCGTCGCGCGAGTGGATGACGACCGGAAGCGAGAGGCGCTCGGCAAGCTGGAGCTGGGAGATGAAACATTCCTGCTGCAGGAATTTTTCCTCCTCTGTTTTCGCCCAGTGGTAATCCAGCCCGATTTCGCCTATTGCCACGAGCTTGCCACTGTCTGCGATGGCACCAGAGATTGCCTCTTCCCATTCCACGAGCTTTATCTTGATGTCCTTGTGTTTCATCGCTTCCTGTGGGGCAATGCCTGCGCAAAGGTAGGCATTGGCATTTTGCGACGCCACCCTCGCATTTTTCAGGTTCGAGTCGTGCGAGTAGCCTGAAGTTATGTGGAGGATATCCTGCTGGAGGACGCCTGGCGTGGATTCAAGATGGCAGTGCGCGTCTGCAAGAGAATAAACAGGCATGGGTTCACCACTGCTGCCGAAATTTTGCAGCCTGTGAAATGCTGGCTGGCGCCACGTGCGCCAATCACTCGACATCCGACATTTTCATGCGCAGCCTGCGCTTCATGAGGTGGTCGTGCGCGTGGCCGCTTTTCACAAGTTCGCGGGCCAAAGACAGGAGAAGCGCAAGGAAAATGAGGGTGAAAAGGGTCTGTATGAATTCGGACTCCTCCTTGCTGAAGAACTTGAAAACCTGAACTAGCTCA
>JAWBPP010000026.1:0-12254 GCA_038824715.1 Candidatus Anstonellaceae archaeon | reverse complement strand
GAACTGGTTGAACGGCATCTCAAGTATGATTTTCAGGCTCTCCATGAGGGTGTAGCCGTACAATTTCTTGACCTTCATCAGGTCCTCGTTTGCGACAACAGTGCCCCCAATCATCTTCTGGAAGTCAATTGCAGAAATCGACGTGGCAAACTCATGAAGTTCAAAATACTGCTCGGTCTTTTCCACTCCCTGCTGAAGCTTGGAAAGTATGGGGTTGCCCCGCTCGTTGTCAATCGTGACAAGCGAGTTCACGAACCGTTTTATCACGCCAGAACCTGGCGACTTCCTCCTGTTCCCCTCGTAATCGCTAATTGTGGATGGCGAAATCTTGAGCAAGCCTGCAAGCTCTGCTTGGGTTATGGCGAATATCTCGCGCCATTTCTTCATGGTCGAGCCTGGCGTTGCTGAAAGGGTTATTTCCCCTGCTATCTCGTTTTTCATTTTGTCGACTGACATCGCCTCGCCTGCACTTTTTACTCTGGCAAGTTATTTAAAAGCTATCGAACCGACGAATTGCTATTTGACAAAAGACGATGAAAAAATCAGACAGGATTTTTTTCAGATGCAGGTGCCGCAGATAGAAATTTACGATGCGAAAACTACGAAGAGAATCCTCCCCTCTTTATTTATATTGTTTGGCTGCATTCCCCTTCAACATGGCGCTTTCAAACGAGGACATAAAGCGGTGCATAAAGAACGGCTCCTTGCGCTTCACGCCAAAGATTTCTGACGACCAAATCGGCCCTGCGTCAGTCGACCTCACGCTTGACTCGACCTTCTCGGTTTTCAAGAAAAAATACGGCAAGAAAACTCCTGTGGACCTGCAAAAAACCGACTTCATCGAAGCCACTTTTGAAGTAAAGGCGGACTCCATCACCCTCCCGCCAGGCGGCATGTGCCTTGGCATCACGCGCGAAAGAATCAAGCTCGCGCCAAACATCATCGGCACGCTAGAAGGAAGGAGCCGCTATGCGCGCATGGGCCTTGCCGTCCACGTCACGTCAGCAATGGTGCAGCCTGGCTCGGACAACCGCCAGGTCTTGGAGATAGTCAATCTTGCGCCCTTCCCGGTGACAATACACTCTGGCATGAGGATATCGCAGGTTCTCTTCTCTTATTTGGAATCCGACACAAGCAAGCCATATGCAAAATTCGGAAAAGTCGCAATAAAGCAGTAAGCAGCGTTTCGAATCCAAATCTAGATAAGCCGTCTGTCAGTTATCGCAAGTATCTCCTCAAGCACAGCCCGTTCGCCATCGCTCATCTCCTTGCCAAGCGCCAAAACAAGCTCGTCAGCATCTTTCCTTCCGATATAAACGTAAAGCGAATCTCCCTCGTTAAATGACTTGCCGCAAATCGCCCCTTCCACTGAAATGGCAAGCTGGTCTCCGGTTTTCGCCTCCGAGACAGGCTTTCCCTCCTTTTGTATTTCCCGAATTTCCCCAACTATCTCCCCTTTGGAAGTCATCAGCCGCACACCCTTCTTCAACTTGCCGCCAAGTATCTCCACGCCGAAAATTGCAGGCTTACTCGCCCTGAAGGTGCAGCCAGGCATGGCAAGAAGTTTCGCAGGTAAGGGCAGCCTTTCGCTTGCTTCCCCTGCGGCCTTCTTCTTAAGCTCGGCAACCCATGCGGCGTAATCATCGCACAGGGAGTAAATCACTTTTGAGGAGAATATCTTCACTCCTGTTTTTGCAGCCTCTGCCTCGGCATCATCCCCAACTTCGACCGAAAAGGAAAGCACTGCCCCCTTGTATGGGTCGGATGCGGCAACCACTGATGCGTCCACCACATCTTTCTTGCTCACCTTGCCAACAGAGGCCCGTTTTATCTCCACGCCCTGCGAGGTCAGCAGCTTGTGCAGAGCCTCAAGCGAGCCCAAGGTGTCTGCCTTGACAATCACGCCGCCAGCGTCGTTTTCAAACATGATGGTCTTTATCATCTCATCTATTTCGCGAAGCTGCTCTGCCTCCCGCTTGCCGTCATCCACAAGAAGAGGCGAGCCTGAAAGCGCGCCTTCCAAGCCAGGAGCATAAATCTTCACGCCTGATGCAGCATGCACTTCGTCCACGTACTCGAATTTGTCTCCCTCGCCTGTTGGCTGGAGCTTTGGCTTGAGCAATCCGCGAACCTTTGTTTTTGCAGGCCCGTTCAAAGTCCCAAATATTATCTCATCATTCTTGCGGAGAACGCCATCGTAAATTATGACGTCAATTGTTGTCCCAAGCCCTCTTTCCTCCTTTAGCTCAAGTATGCTTCCCTTGCCTGCCCCATCAACTTCAGTCTTAAGCTCATTTTCGAGGAATTTTTGCGACAAGCCTGCAATGGAAAGCAGCAATTCGGGCAGCCCTTCGCCTGTCTTTGCAGAAACGGGCATTATGGCAACCTGCCTGGTGAAATCCTCGACCCTGTCAAACCGCTCGCTTGCAATCCCGAACTCGGACAATTTCCCAACAAGAGCGTAAAGAAGCTCGTCCAGCCTGCTTTGCACCTCGGGCTTTTGCCTGTCAATGTTGGAAATTATGCTGCAGGCTTCTGCGCTTTCAGGAGGCGCGGATTTCCAGCCAGTAACCAAATCCACTTTATTTGCAGCGACGACAAAAGGCGTCTTGAATTCTCGCAATATCCTAATGCTCTCAATTGTCTGCGGCTGGAAGCCCTGCGCAATGTCTACGACCAGAACGGCAATGTCTGCAATCGAGCCGCCCCGCTCGCGCAGGTGCGTGAAAGATTCGTGCCCCGGCGTGTCAATGAAAAGAAGCCCAGGTATGGAAAACTGCATTTTTCTTGCAGCAAGCACGCCTGCGCAGGTCTCCTTTATCGAGTCAAGCGGCACTTCGGATGCGCCTATGTGCTGCGTTATTGCGCCTGCCTCTTTTTTTGCGACGTTTGTGGAGCGTATGGCATCAAGTAGCGAGGTCTTGCCATGGTCCACATGGCCCATAACAACTACAATCGGCTGTCGAAGAGGCATACAAAACACCAAAAACCATCAACGCATCATCGCTTGACGCAGAGGCATGAAAAGAATCACCGGATAACACAAATGCACTCTCCAGTTACTTGTTTTCCCCTTTATATTTCCCTTCGTATCCGCGCTCGGCTTTCGCCTCAAGCTTGGCGAACACAAGCTGCATCACTTTCGCGTTCCTGTGCAGCAGAATGCCGTGAGGATTATTCACCACAAGAAGCGACTCGCTCCTGCCGTGGTAGCCAGGATCCCAGACGGCGCAGCGCACGTCAGCACCGCAGCGCAAAAGCGAGGAGCGTGGAAATCCAAACGCAGCGCAGTCAAGAGGGATATTCACGTATTCGTTGTAGATTATCTTGTAGCATCCTGCCTTGAGATGAAGGACGCCGCTGGAGTCGAATTCCAGCTTTTTCGTGCCGCTGATTTTTCGCTTCGAATTGTCAAAATCTATCTCCCCTGCCTCGGCAATCGAATGCACTTCGCGGAGCGTAAGGTCAATTCCAGCAGGCTGCACCTGCGAATCGCCAAGCGTTTCAGTCACGAACTTCTCAGCTGCCGCTTTTGCTCCTGGAACTATCATGAGACTTCCCTCACGGACAATTATCTTTCGTCGATATTATAAACCATTCCCGAATCTTCAAACAAAAGAAAGCAGCCGAAACGCAATCACGCACACAATCGCAATCACCAAATTGTCGTCTATATTTGTCTCAAGGCTTTCTGCAGCCGCTGCCAAAGCTGCAACGAGAATGGCGGGCAGTCCGCCGAAATAGGCGGCAGGCAGGCACGCGACAAAGAACGCAGCGCTTCCCCCGTATGTCTTCTGAGCGCTCCAGGGCAATTTCTTCTTGCTTCTCATTCCGACAATCGTGCTTGCGGCATCTCCAAGCCCGAGTATCAAAAGCGAGGCAAGGACGTTTTCCTTGCTTGACACAAGCGTCATTACTCCAAGAGAGCCTGCCGCAATTGTCATTGCCCCGTAGCCAGGTGTCACGCCGGGCCGCTCGAATCTCTCCACAAACTTCTCAAGCGGCCCAAGCGAGAAATTCGAAAGCTTGAGGTGCACGAGTATGGTTCCGAAAAGGAGGATTATCCCGACGACATAGGCGGCAAGCTGCACGCCTATGAATTCCACGAGTGCCATGGCTGCAATGCCAAGGAGAATATGGAGCAACTGCCTTTCATCTTCGTTCATGCAGCGTCACCAAGCTCGATTTTCGTTTTTGTGTGCGGAAGCCTCCCCATGTCGTGCTTGATGTGTACGGCATTTGGCACGCTCCACTTCATCGCGCGAAATGAAAGCTCTGCCAAAACACAGGCGAAAAACGCAAGCGAAAGCCCTGCGGCAACCTCGGAAATGGTATGCACTCCCAAATACACGCGAGAGAAGGCTATGAAAAGCGAATAGAGGAGATAAATTGGGAACGAGCGGTTGCCAAGCGACACTATGGCGAGCGTGAAAGCGAGCAGGGCATGAAGCGAAGGAAGGGAGTTGTCAAGAGGGCAGGGTATTTTCCCGGGAACATAAACGCAGGGGCGTATCTCTCCCAGCAATGGCTTGAAAAAAAGACCGAGCAAAAAGGCAATGGCAAGCGCGCATGCAAGGAATGGCAGCTTCTTCTGTTCCTTGTAATGCCACGAAACAGCCAGGACAAGCGCAAGGCTGAATGCCATCACAAGAAGGGGCTCATTGAAAAGCACAGACGCTTCCCTCACGGGATAGCGCACCATCCCCCAGAAAAACAGGAAAACCTCCTCGAAGCCCATGCACCTTTCGTTCAACTTACCCATTTTAATCTTTCCCTTCGAATCCAGGAAAGGTTTTATGGTGCCTGACAAGGGTGGCAAGCCAAAGGTGCGGCAGGCAAGCTTAAACGAGCCGCCTGACGAACGGCCGGATTCGACAGACAGGTTGGTAGCCCAGGCTTTTGACTCCGACCCAAAGGTGCGCCTCCGCGTTGCCCAAGAGCTTGGCAAGCTTGACGACCCACGGGCAATATTCGCACTGATTGAGCTCTCATCCGACAAGGACGAGATGGTAAAAGAGGCTGCACAGCGCTCGCTTGGCCAGGTGAAGGAAGAGGAAAAAGAGACAATCGTTTCACTTGAGAAGCTTTTTGCAGAGCGGAAGGAAGTGAAAAAGCCCGAGGAAATGCCGCAAATGCAGCAGAAGATGATGCCCACAATTGAGAAGCTCTTCTCGCACTATGACCCGAAAAAGCGCGAATCTGCACGCCGCAAGCTGCTTCCGTCACTCGAAAAACTATTCGGGATTGTGCACAAGCCCTCTCCCTCAGCAGACCCGCTAGGCAGCGTCGAAAAAATCGCCCATCCGTCGGTTTCATCTGCGCCAGTTGCAGCGGTTGTCACCATCCAAGAGCCCGAGCACATTCCAAAGGAAAATGCCCCCAATTTCCCGTTCGGGCAAAAAAAATCAGCGCCCCCGGAAGCGCCTGCGCCAAAATCCGACCTCGTGGAAATAGAAGAAGAGGACAGAGAATTTGCCTCAGCATCTGAAACAGAAGAAAAAGAAATTGACGAGCAGGAAATCGGAGTGCCGAGCAAATACTACGAGCTTGCCTACAAGATTGCGACAACGCCAGGCATGGGCAAGGCAGAACTGAAGCGCGAGCAGAACCGCCTGATTTCGAATTTCAAAAAAGAGGTCGGCATGGCGTTCAAGATGGCGGAAGAGCGGGCATCAGAGGAGGGCATGGCGTCGTTTTCCAATCTGAAGCCAGGCATGAAAAACCTCTCATTTGCCGAGATGGCTATCGTTTCAATAACCGATGTTCTTGGGTCAAAGAAAAAGCATTTTTCCAAGATCTTACTTTCTGATGGGAAAAAGGAAACAGCAGTTCTTGTCCCGCCTGAACGCGCAAATGGCATAACCACGAGCGACAAGCTGGCCCTCAAGGGCGTTGCGGTTGATTTTCTCGTTGAAACGAATGAAGTCGTCCTTGTGGCAAAGCCAAAAAGCAAGATAATTGTCGTGAAGTAGCAGCTATCTTTTGCTTATCTCCAGCCTCAAGTAAGGCTTAATCCAAGGGTAAAAGTCTCCAGAAATTATCGCAATTCTCCCTCTTTCTTTCTTCACGCGGAAGCCCAATCGAAGAAGCACAACCTCGTCAACCCGGTCGCCCACAATATAGGGCATCTTCTGGCCAGTTACTGCATCGCCCCAGCCGCCCTTGGCATCAAAAACGCCTGCAAAATAATTCGCCGCAAATTCATTTTTGTACTTCAACCGTTCATCTCTTTTTTCCATCTCCGAATCCAGCCATGCGCGAAGCGCGGTATTGTAAAAATAGCACTTGTCAATCGCATCTTCCTCGTATTTCACCTTGTCGGGCTGGCAGAGCTTCTCGTCAAGGCACAACTTCAGGAACGTTTCGCAAACCTCGCGGTGGCCTTCCACTCCCACGCCTTCCTTCGTCCTCCTTCCCTTCCAAAGCCCAAGCAGGTATGCGCGGGAGGGAGACATGATGAATTTCATGGAGAGATTTTAGGGAAAGGGAATAAAAGGCAGCGCGGAGGGCTATTTGTAAGGTTAGCAATTCTGGCTTCGCCGAAAGGGAAAATCGATGATAACATCAGCGAGGAGACGATATGGCTCACGCTAAGCTTAGTAAAAACAAAAACACGCTTCGATGGAAAAATTCCGAAGAATTTTTCCAGCAGTCGAATCGAAATTCGACTCCAAGGTCTAAACTAGAGAGAGTAATCAAAGCCCTTCACCTTGCGACACTTCTAATGTTTCTCCAGCCAATCTATTTTCTTCCCATCCGAAGACAGGATTCCCAATAGTTGACTTTAAAGTTCCGAAGAACTTTTTTTATTGGAGGTGATCTATCCGCAGGTTCCCCTACGGATACCTTGTTACGACTTAGCCCCCCTCACCTATCTCTGGTTCGACAACGCCAAGAAGCGCAGCCTCACCAAAAACAAGCTTGGGTGACTTGACGGGCGGTGTGTGCAAGGAGCGGGGACGTATTCACCGCTCGATGATGACAAGCGATTACTAGGGATTCCAGCTTCATGGGGGCGGGTTACAGCCCCCAATCCGAACTTGGCTCAAGTTTGTGAGATTCGCTTCTCCTCTCGGAGTCGCAGCCCATTGTCTTGAGCATTGTATGCCACGTGTAGCCCGGTGAGATTCAGGCCATACTGACCTACCGTCGCCCTCTCCTTCCTCCCACTTAACGCGGGCAGTCTGAACAGGGTGCATCTCCCCCGGAGGGGAAATTAGCAACTGTCCATAAGGGTCTCGCTCGTTACTCGACTTAACGAGACAGTTTGTGCATCGCAGACGCGAACCTCGAATGCGTACGAACACATCCGCGATATCGCACCACGAGCTGACGATGGCCATGCAGCACCTCTCGGCTCGTCTGGCAAGATCTTCAGTCTGGCCGTCAACCTGCCGTCTCCCCCGGTAATATTCCTGGCGTTGTATCCAATTGAACCGCAGCATCCACCCCTTGTGGTGCTCCCCCGCCAATTTAGGGAACGGATGCAATCAACCGTTGTAATCTCGAAAATTTCTCTCTATGAAAAGATTTTATCAAGCTGGCAAATCTCCGAACTTCCGCTTTTCGCGTAAGCCGAAACTGCCAAACGTTTCCGGTGTGCGTCAGATTCGTTGGGCGGAATCCCTCCTTCACTAGGAAAATCCGCACAAAGTCTAGCGCACTTTTGTTTTTCTGGTCAAACGAGACATACTTTTGGGTTGCGGTTTCGGGTTTTAGCGGCACTCCGCCTTCACTATCCCAAAATCCGCTTACATAATGCCATTTTTCTTCTGTAGAACTCATCTTCAGAAGTGATGGTGTATCCCAAAACTCCTGCGGGTTTTTGTACTCAGATATCAAAAGAAGCTATGTAATTGCCTCCTTGTTGTTTATTCTGAGAAGGTTTCCAGTGATTCTTGGAGTTATTCCAAAATTCCTCTGGAACATGCCTGCAACACTTTCAAGCCAAGATTCATCGTTCTGATAAATCCGAAGCTCGTAGTTTTTGCCTGGTCGCACGTCGAAGTTTCCATCCCTCAACGCACCCAGCAGATAGCTCGTCTCGTTGTTCATACTAGAAATCTGCCCTGTTTTTCCTTTTAAAGGTTCACAGGGTAGGCTGCCGGTGTAAAATAACGATTGCATCCGCTCATTCCTTTAAGTTTCAACCTTGCGGCCGTACTCCCCAGGTGGCAGACTTAACACCTACGCTACAGCACTGCCGAAGCCCGAAGCTTCGGCAACACCACAGTCTGCATAATTTACTGCTAGGGCTACTCGGGTATCTAATCCGATTTGTTCTCCTAGCCTTCGACCCTCACTGTCAGACGCGTTTTGGTCAGGCGCCTTCGCCACTGGTAGTCCTTACAGGATCAACTGATTGAAACTCGGTTGAGGCACGTACCTAAAAACCCCTCAACCAAGTTTTTACCCATACCCCGTAAGTACTCCTGACCTCCCCCGCTCTCGAGTCTGATAGTATCCACTGCACGCCTTGAAGTTGAGCTCCAAGATTTCACAGTGGACTTAACAGACAAGCTACGGTCTCTTTAGACCCAATATTCGTGGACACCACTCGTTCTGCCAGTATTACCGCGTACCGTGCGCTTTGTGCAAAGCACATGGCGGCTGGCACTGGTCTTACCCAGAACTTATTCTGCGAACGGTTTAGGTTCGCCAAAAGACAGTCGATAAAAATCGGCTGCCACTCAGAGTTCCCCTATCACGCTTTCGCGCATTGTAAAGGTTTCGCGCCTGCTGCATCCCGTAGGACTAGGGCCCTTATCTCAGTGCCCTTCTCGGGGCGACAACTCCCATTGCCCCTACTGATTATCGGCTTGGTGAGCCGTTACCTCACCAACTACCTGATCAGAAGCAGTCTCATCCTTCGGCGCGTCCGGTGCAATTTCCGGAGCTTTTTGCCCATCAAGCATTCCAGCACAGATGGGCCATCGGGGATTCACCTCAGTTTCCCGAGGTTGCACCCGTCCGAAGGGCAGATTGACTACTTGTTACTGAGCCGTACACCGTCCGGCGAAGCCGCCGGGCAGATTTGCATGGCTTAGGCGTACTCTGATAGCAGTGCCCTCCAGCAGGATCAACTGGAGTCATAGAAGTTCTAATCCTGACTATTCGCAAAGTTTGCTGAACTTAAATTTCAGCGGTAAGCACTCTAATCGCTCTCTCTTGTAGTTACCTTGCAGAACTCTCGTTCTGCTGACTGTCTAGTCACACCTGACTAGCCAGCGAAGCGTGCGTCGAACGCGAAAGGATCGTGTTCCCATTTTTCGGCGATAAAATGTGCGCACCCAAAATAAGGGTGTTCAGTTCCGGTATGCGAAGATTCGCATCGGCAAACATGACATCGTCGGCGCATCGCCAGCCGACAAAAATCGTGTGCAACTCCCGTTGCACATCTCTTCAGCGCAGAGGCGCTAAAGATCGCGGACTGTAGTATACGAAGAAGAGTTTATATAACTTGCTTCGAGTTTGGCAGCAGTGTTAAATAGTGGTTCTAGCCAGAAATTCCCTGCGGGGTGGGGCTGATGAAATACGTTTCAATCACAGGTTCCATGGACAAGGCAGACGAACTGACTGAAAGGCCTTGGACTCCTGCAAAGCTAAATGCGCTCGTTTCACATTTAAGGAACAACGACCGCGACGGGCTGGCGTTCTGCTTCAACAATTTTGTGCAAGCCTGCCTGAAAGCCCGCTGGAGGCAGCCGTTGCAGGATTTCGTGGATACTGCAAGGAAAAACAGCCCGCACAAGGCAATCGTGGAGCAGCTCCTGAAAAAGAGCCGCATCAGATGGTTAGATGCGGATTCAAGGCCGATGCCAACAGCCTCTCATCTTCAAAGAAACTCGGCCTCAAAACAGCGCCCCGTGCGTGTTTAGGTGGGTGCCGTGCCAAAGCCCCAAATTTCCTCGGCCATTTTCCAGCTCTACACGCCTTTAACTCAGTTCCACTTGGTGCAGCTTCCTCCAGAGCGGAGGGCGGAAGCGATAAGGGCAATGCATTTGGCGCTGGCAAGGCAGTTCATCTCGGAAAAAAACGAACGCGGAATGGCCCTGCTTCTTGAACGAGGCTATCCCGAAACTCCCATAATGGTGGAGATGTGCCGAGCTGCAAATTGGAACAAACCGCTCGATATAGTGGTGCAAGTCTCTGCCCAAAAAACAATTGAAGAAGCCGAAAAGAAAAAGCGGTCTTTTGTCGGAATAAGCAAATATGACCGAAGCCACGCTGTCGCGCCAGGAAGAAGGAAAATCCCTCGCTAAGGCCTGACCCTTACTCTGTCTCTAGGAAACAGCACTGCTTCCCGAATATTATGCAATCCGCAGACTTTCATGGTCAGCCTGTCCAGACCAATCGACCAGCCACAGTGCGGCGGCGCCCCAACCCTGAACGCATTTATGTAGAATTCAAACTCGGCAGGATCCAAGTTCCTGCTTTTCAGCTGCTGGATAAGTATGTCTGGCTTGTGCACCCGCTGCGCTCCTGAGGAAATCTCAAGCCCCTCGTAATTCAGGTCATACGCATGGCAGATTTTCGGGTTCTCCTCATTTGGCATGGAGTAAAACGCGCGTATCGCAGTTGGCCATTCAGTAATGAAATAAGTGGAATAGCCTAATTCATCTGCAAGCAGCGCCTCAGTCTCGCGCGAAAAGTCATCGCCCCACCTGAACTGTTCCTTGTCTGCGTTCAGCTTTTCCACAAGCTCAGTGTAAGTGTGGCGCGGAATTGAAGACGGAACAATAAGTTCTCTCTTTAGAGCCTTCAATTCCTCATCGCACTCCTTTTTCACATGGTTCAGTATGTGCAGCGTGAATTTTTCTAGGTAATCCACAGCCTCCTTTGGCGTAATGAAACCAGCCTCAATATCCATCTGCAAGGCTTCATTCAGATGCGTGAGGGTATTGTGCTTCTCAGCGCGGAAAACAGGGACAGTCATGAACACCTTATCCATGCCGCCAATGACTGCAAGCTGCTTGTAAAGCTGCGGCGACTGCACAAGGTATGCATCCTTCTCGAAATACTGCACCTTGAAAACGTCTGCCCCGCCTTCAGTTGCAGCTTCCACTATTGTTGGAGGATGGACTTCAACAAAGCCGTTCATTCTTGCGGCTTCCCTGAAAGCAAACGCAATTTCGCCTCGTATTTTGAATATTGCAGAAGTGGAAAACTGCCTCATGTCAACGTAACGATAGTCCAACCGCACGTCAAGGTCCGCAGGAACCTTGCCAGTTACTTCAAAAGGGACTTTCGTAGTGATCTCGTTGAGCACTTCAAATCTGCTCGGTATCAATTCACAGCCGGCTTCTGCTATCTTGCTGGCCACTATCTTGCCTGTAACGCTCACTACTGTCTCCTTTGGCTGGCTCATCGCAGAAAGAGCAGCGTCCGGCTCGCGGCCATGCTTTGCAGTCACCTGTATCACGCCTGTCCTGTCCCGAACAGACACGAACTTGAGCTTGCCCAGGTCGCGCACCTCGTGCACCCAGCCTGCTACTGTCACTTCCTTGTCAAGAAGCTTTTTCGCGTCAGAAATGTAGTGAGTGCGATACATGGTTGCACCAGGCTAAATTCGCATCGAATCAATTAAAACACTATTCAAATCAGCAGTGCAGCACTATCGGCTTTGCGCCGTAGAATGTCTTGGCAAGCCCCAATTTGCTATAGTAAAATCTGGCAATCAGGCTCGCCGTGCTGCTGGTGGAATTGCAGAATTGCGGATTGACAGATGGCGAGTCAGTGTATATGTCGAGCGTCACCTGGTCGCCTGCCGCCATGCTAAGGTCGGGTCCAGTCATGGACGAGTCGCCTGCAAGGCAATAGTTGTTTGCTCCTGCAACGCCCGAGTTGTTTATTGATATGCCGGTAAGCGTAACCATCTCAACATCCGAGTTCAAAAGCACCATCCGAAATCCGCGCCTTCCTGCAGTGCCGCATACGCTCCCGGTGGTGCCGGAAAAAAGCGGGGCGATTTCCAGCACCTTTATTGGAGTTGTGGCGCTCCAGTAAAGCGTTGACTCGGAAATCGAAACATCTCCTGCAACCCCTGGGAAAAACCCAAGGAGCGCGGTTGTCACAAGCCCGATAATCAAAACAACTGCGAGCAAAACAAGATATTCTGTAGCGCCTTGCCCTTTGGAATTGAAAAACTGCATGGCTGCTGCTGCCAAGCCAAATCTTTTATCTCTGCCTGACGTCACTCGAAAACAAGCTGCACATCTGATTCAAGAAGGGATTTTAGCGCTTTTTCAAGCGAG
>JAWBPP010000025.1:0-12706 GCA_038824715.1 Candidatus Anstonellaceae archaeon | reverse complement strand
CTTCATGGCAACAAAAGAAGGCGCGAAGCTCATAGAATACAACTCGCGCTTCGGCGACCCGGAGGCAATGAATGTGCTGTCCATCTTGCAATCCGACCTCTACTCGCTGCTTTCGCAAATGGCTGAAGGAAAAATAAAATCTGCACCAAAATTCGCTTCGCTTGCCACTGTCTGCAAATATCTTGTGCCCGAAGGCTATCCCGTGAAATCAATCACTGACCAGCCGCTTGCCATTGACGCAAAAGCAATTGCAAAATCCGGCGCAAAAATATTCTACGCATCAGTTTACGAAAAAGGCGGCACAATCTACACGCAATCCTCCCGCTCCATCGGCTTGGTTGGCATAGCGCCCACCATTTTGGAGGCGGAAAAAATTGCAGAATCAGCCTGCGGCGCAATTTCAGGAAAAGTCTGGCACAGGAAAGATATTGGGACAGACGAACTTGTGCAGAGGCGTATTAAGCACATGAAGGAATTGGGGGCACTCTGATTTATGTCTGGCAACATAAGCAAAATGTATGCGGTTTCCTTCCTGCGAAGCCTCACTTTTTTTGGCGCAATTGCCGTGCCTTTTTTCCTTGACCGGGGAAAGTTGAACTATGCCTCAATATTTCTTCTAGAATCCGCATTCAGTTTGTCAATAGTGCTTGCTGAAGTTCCGACTGGTGTTTTTGCAGACAAGTTCGGAAGAAGGCTTTCACTAGTCTCAGGTTTTCTTCTCACAGCGTTCGGCATTTTGGTTTTCCTTTCCAAACCTGATTTTCTGGTGTTCCTGGTTGCTGAAATAATATGGGGCGTCGGTGCAGCCTTTTTGTCAGGAGCCGACAGGGCTCTTGTTTTCGATAGCCTCAAGGAGATGAAAAGCGAGAAGAAGGCAAAGGAGGTGTTTGCCCGCATTTCAATTACTGAGACTGCTGGCATAGTACTTGCCCTTCCTGCCGGCTCGTATCTTGCAGGGCTTCGCATAATGCCTTATCCAGATGCACTCCTGCTTCCGTTTGCCCTTACAATAATCCCGTTTCTGCTAGGTGCAATCGTTGTTTTCCTGATGAAAGAGCCGAAAAGGCAAAAACCAGCAGAAAACTTCCTGGTTGCAGGGCTGAAAGGCATAAACACCCTGAGAGAAAAGCCCTCTTTGCGGAGCCTGGCACTGGACATGACAATGATTTCCATGCTCGGTTTTTTCATGTTCTGGTTTTACCAGTCGCTTCTGAGAGAATACAGCATTGATATAACCTATTGGGGTCTTGTTGGAGCAGGCTTCAACGCTCTTGCAATGGTCCTTTTGTGGAAACTGCCCATGCTGGAGAAAATTTTCGGCGCACGCAGGCTCCTCTATTTTTCTGCCCTGACAATCGGCCTCCTTTACCTTGCAGTTGGCTTTATTCAATCGTTTATAATCGCCCTCGTAGCAATATTCGCAATAACTTCCCTTCGCCCCCTGCGCCAGCCGCTTTTCGAGCACTACATCAATTTCCAAATCGGGAGCCGCGAGCGCGCGACTGTGCTTTCATCAATAAGCCTGCTTGAAAGGCTCGGGCTGGTAATCATGTATCCCGTTGTGGGTTTCCTAGCAGACATTTCGCTCCAGCTCGCGTTCCTGTTCCTGGGAAGCCTCACAATAATATTCGCCCTGCTTCTGCGAAGTTCAGAAAACGCGTTTGAAAAAGGTGGATGAATAGCTGTCAGTTTTTCTTCTGCTTTTTCCAGTCGTAAATTATCGGCAGCGCATGCCCGCACTTCGGGCACCTGTTCCCCTCCACCAGTTTATTCCGCAGCATTTCCATGCCCCACCTTTCAATCACTTTCTCCTTGCACTTGGGGCAGAAGGTGGACTCGCTGTCAGTGCCTGGCCTATTTCCAGTATAAACGTAAACAAGCCCTTCCTCAAGCGCTATCCTCCTTGCCCTTTCAAGCGTTTCCTGCGGAGTGGAGCGCACAGTCATACGATTGGCAGGATAGTAGCCAGTGAAATGCAGGGGGATTTCAGGGTCAACATCATGCAGCCATTTGGAAAGCGCACGCAGCTCGTCTTCGGAATCGTTCCAGGTTGGAATGATAAGCGTTACAATCTCAAGATGCTTCCCGCTTCCATGCACGGTCTTTATTGATTTCAGCACAGGCTCAAGGTGCGCACCGCCGCACACTTCCTTGTAGAACCGCTCGGAAAATCCCTTCAGGTCGATTTTTATCGCGTCAAGAAAGTCCATGGTGGCAATCGTTTCAGGAGTCATGTAGCCGTTTGACACCCAGACGTTGAACAGCCCTTTCTTCCGTGCAAGCAGTGCAGTATCTTTGGCGTATTCGTAGAATATGGTGGGCTCAGTGTAGGTGTATGCCATTCCGCGTCCGTTATATGCGAGTGCTTTTTCCACCATTTCCTCGGGCTTGATATCCAGCCCCACAATTTCCTTCGGCTGTGCTATATCGTAGTTTTGGCAATGCTCGCAATCGAAGTTGCATCCCGGCGCGGCAAACGAAAATACGTGCGAGCCTGGCATGAAGTGGTAAAACGGCTTTTTTTCTATCGGGTCAAGGTTGTAGCCTGCGCATTTTCCATAATTGAGCGAATAGAGCTTGCCATTGGCATTTTTCCTGACGCGGCAAACCCCGTGTTCGCCTTCCTTTATGTAGCACCTTCGCTGGCACAAGAAGCAGGAAACCGCCTTGTTCGGCATCGCCCTCCAAAGCTCTGCCTCCCTCATGGAGCTATTTGGAAGAAAGAAGTAAATAGTCTTTCTACCTACAGAGCACCATGCAGCGCAAAGAGGGCCTTGTCCACATACTCACTGGCGATGGCAACGGCAAAACAACCTCTGCAGTAGGGATAGCGGTGCGGGCTGCTGGCAGGGGGCTTCGTGTCGCATTCATACAGTTTTTGAAGGGCGGGCTTTCAGGCGAGCTTGCATCGCTTGAAAAGCTGGGCGTCACCGTGATTTCAAAAACCAAGCACTGCCCCAACCAGGCAGCGCACGAGCGCCAGCTTTCGGAAAAAGGGTTCGTGGTCTTCTGCAAGGGCTGTTTTGCGATAAATGAAAAGGACAAACAGCTTGTCGCAGCCGCGTTCGAGCAGGCCCGCGAGTTCTCCTCTTCAGGCAAATATGATTTGGTAATCCTTGACGAGATATTCTGGGCTGTTTTGGAAGGCTTGATAAGCGAGGGCCAGCTGCTCTCTCTCATATCAGGCAAATCGCCCTCGTGCGAACTCATACTCACCGGCAGGGGCGCAACAAAGGCGGTCGGAGAAAAATCGAATTACATAACTTCGGTTGAAAAGAAAAAGCACCCGTTTGACACGGGTGTTCTCTCGCGCGCAGGAATTGACTACTAGCCAATCCGAAACTTGCCCGTATTTTAAACCTTCACTCCTCAGCTTTTGCCTGCGTGTGGGTGGGGCAGTTGGCAGGTGAAGCTTTAGCACAGGCAGCCAAGGTTGCAGGGCATCTATTAGTCAATATCAAAAACCAGCGAGGAAAAACAATATTCGACGGCATGGTGCCTTATACTGACGAGCAGATAGGCTGGTCGGTTGCCCGCCTGCTTGAAAGCACAAAGATGTTGGACAGGTTCGGGCGTGAAGTCCCCCTTCTTGAATTCGACAAAGCCGACCCTCTTGGCTTCCGCATTGTTTCTGCCGGAGGGGAAGCCAACAATAGCATGCACCACACCATGCAGCGGCCTGGCGAGCAAGCAGACGGAGTGGAGCGGATTAGGCATCCTGACGGTTCGTGGGTGTATATCGACCTTCGCAACATCAAAATAACTCGTGAAGCGAACCAGGTGAAATTCAACATAAACGTTGTCATGTGCTGCAAGGATATGCCCAATTCAAAGGTTACTCCTTACGAAGGGCTCCACGAAATGAGCGAAATAGACCTCATAACGTTTGCACAGCTAAACGCGCTTCTGAGGCAGAACCTCGCGCAATATTTCGGGCGGCAGCTCCATATCCTGCCGCAAGATTATCTTAAGGCGATTTTCATCGAGTCTCAGCTCCCCTACCGCACGCTTGCCGAGAGGTATCTGGTGAAAATGCTTGAGGCTGCGGTGCGAAATCAGCCCGAGCAGTTACTCGGAGGGGTTTCTTTCCCTGCGCGCCTCCGCAACAGGGAATTCCGGCTCCAGCTCAGCGTTTCGCTTCCGCTCCAGTTGCCACCGCCCTTCCAGCCGCAGGATATGCAGTTGCAGGACGATGGATTACTGCTCTTCGCGCCTACTTCAGCAGGAAACCACGGCTCATCACCTGCGCCGGGCTCAACTGGCAAGGCTCCGGAAGATGAAAATCGCAGAAAGGAGAGCAGTGATGGCAAAGGGAGTTCTCCAAGCGCAGGCAATTCCGGGCTGCAGTCTGCTCCGTCAGAATCAGATGGCAAGGGCAGGGGCGCGAAAAAGAAATCCGCACCAATCCCCCTCTCCTCCCTCGCCAAATTCAGGGCAGTCATTTTCGACCTTGACGGCGTTGCAGTAAATAGCGAGCGTGCGCACCTGCAAACATTCAACATGACGCTTGCGCCGCTTGGCTTGAAAATAGACGAAAAAACCTGGAAGCGCAACTATACGGGCACTGGCTCGCGTTCCATAATGGAAGATGTCTTTACAAGGAACGGCATACGCGAAAACGTTGACGAGTGGGTGGCAAAAAGGGCAGAGGTTTACCAGAAATTCGTGGAGAGGCATGGCTTGCCTGAAATTTCCGGCTTCAAGGATTTCAACAGCTATCTTGTTTCGCAGGGCGTTGCAACCGCTGTCGCATCAGGCGGGCACAACTCGCACATTGCTGCATCATTGCAGTCGCTCGGATTGCCGAAAATGCTGTTCGTGGGGCAGGAAAATGTAAGCCGCCCAAAGCCAGCGCCAGACCTATTCCTGCTTGCGGCAAAGAGGCTGAAGGTCAAGCCCTCGCAGTGCATCGTTTTCGAGGATTCGCACGTAGGGATAGAGGCTGCAAGGCGCGCTGGAATGCCGTGCATCGCCCTCTCAACGACGCTGCCGAAAAAAGAAATCGATGGAAAAGCCGCGTTTGTTGTACCAAATTTCCGCTCGATGGTGCTGCGCAAGCTTTTTGCCAAGCTAATTCGAAAGCGCCGCTAATTTCTCTTCGGCTTTCTGAAGTATTTCCTTGGCGCTTTTGTAGGTAAGCTTCTTTTTCGCGGACTCGTAGGGCAGCCAGACAAAGCCGATGTGTTCGTGCGACAGCTTCACCTGCTTTTGCTTTGCCTGCGCAATGAAAAAGACGACCTCCTTTGGCACACTTTTCCCGTCACGCTTGAAAGAATAGGATATCGCCTCACGAAAGCCCGAAATAAAATCCAGCTCGCTTATGCCTGTTTCCTCTGCAATTTCGCGCCTTGCGGTCTGCTCTTCATCTTCTCCTTCCTCCACGTGCCCTTTCGGAAAATCCCAGTGTCTCTCCTCATAATGAAGCACCAGGTATTGCCTTTTCCGGTCTTCAAGCCGGAAAACGACAGCGCCGCAGGATTTTTCCATGTAAAGACTCTCCAAGGAAGCTTCATAAATGTTATTTGCGAATTACGCATCGCGACCAAGCAGGAAAAAGCAAAATGCAGCAGCAAGCGCAAGCCGCATTTCCTGCGTCAGGAGGGGTAGAATGGAACAACAGGCTCAGCAAGTGGCAGTCCAGAAACTGTCTCCAAGGCAGGTGCACGACCATGTCATGTCCCTTGGCGCATCCGACCTAGACGCGGGGCTTGTAGCCGATTGCCTGAACGTAGGCAAGTCCACCACCTGGATGAACAACGACCCAGTTTCCGACGACATAAATGAGAAGCTCGCCTCTTTTTTGAAGGAGAACGGGTATGGTTTTGAGATAACCGTGACGCCGACAAGAGGGAGGTATATCTGGGACGTAAAGAAACATCGAAAACCCGAATGAAAAATCAGAACAGCGCTTCCTTTTCTCCAAGTTTCCTTGGCCCATCGCCGGGCTTGCACACAATAGTTTTCTGCACTCCGTTTATTCCGCGCAGCATTCTCTCCACTTCTTCTGCATGCGCTGCATCAGTATAAATGTGGGCATTTGGGCCTGCGTCAAACGTGTAGCCTGCCACTATTTTCCCGTGCGACCCGTTCAGCTCATGCACTGCATACATTATTTCGCGCGAAATATCGTTTAAGTACATTATAGGCGGAAAGGTGTCGAGCATGACTGCGTGCAAATCTGATGACTCTTCCATCGTCAGAAGCAGGAATTTTTCCAGGTCGCGCGCGAGTATTGCCTTCCTCATCGACTCAATCATGGCAGGGCGCGTCCTCACTCTCTCAGGATAAAGCTTGCTCGTTTTTGTTGTTATCTCCATGCCCTCTGCCGAGCCGACCTTCTTCCTTCCGGTTTCCACTATTGCAATCACATTCCGAAGCTCTCTCCAGTGGGAGGAAGGCGCAATCTGCACGGCGAATGAATCGCCGCCATCTCTCTTTTTGCCAGGCTTCCATTCCACAAACCCGCCAAGGACAGACCTGCAGGCAGAGCCCGAGCCAAGCCGTGCGAATATGGAAAGCTGCTTTGCATCTGCGTTCAGCCCTGCGGCATCCGCGCCAGCGCAAGCGAGTGCGGCAAATCCCGATGCAGAAGAGGCAATCCCGGCTGCTGTCGGGAAATTGTTGGTTGAGGCGACTTTTGCCTTTGTCTTTATTTTCGCTGCGGCACGTATTGCATCCAACACCTTTGTTGCGCGCGCGGCTTCCTTTTCCTGCGCAGGTTTCCCGTTAAGAGTGAGTGAATCGGCTGCCAAGTCCGAGTCGAATTGCACTGTGGTTATTGTCCGAAGAGAATCGTCCATTGTGACAGAAACGCTTCCGTTCATCGGTATGTTGAGTGCGTTGTCGCGCTTGCCCCAGTATTTTACTACTGCGATGTTCGGTGAGGTCTGCCAGGTGCTTTTTGCCATGCGAATATGGCGTCGATTAAGGTTTAAGATAGTTAAGGGAGCACGCTATTTATGAGCGGCAAACCAAGCCTCTTTGCCATCTGCGGCATCCTCGCACCAATAGTGGCATTCGCAGGCATATTCGGCGCAATCTTTTCCTATCCTCAATTTAGCTGGACGGAAAACGCGCTTTCCGACTTGGGCGTCGTTCCAGGCATCACTTCTGTTCTTTTCAATTACGGGCTCATTATCGCAGGCGCACTCACGCTCGCCTTCTCCACGAATCTCCGCACCATTCTTCCTGGGAAATTCGGGGAACTTGCAGCCATCCTATTCGCGCTTGTGGCAATCGACTTGGCGGCAATAGGCATTTTCACAGAGGAGTTTCGCCCAACACACTACTATGTTTCTGTTTTCTTTTTCGCAGCATTTCCCATCTCTTTATTTCTTGCAGCTGCCTCGCTTTACAAAAATCGTGAGAAGAGACTGGCATTACTGACGCTTGCTCTTTCGCTTGCCGCAGTCGCAGCGTGGGGTATACAAACGTCAGTGGGCTTTGGAAAAAATGTAGCAATTCCTGAGACAATTGCCGCACTTTCAGTTGGTGTCTGGGCTGCGGTTATGGGCTGGAGAATGCTGAAGAGGTAAAAATGAAAAAGGACGCGCCAGGCAATCCCTCCAGTCAGGCGTCATCCCATCGAGCTTAATCTGCAATTCCCTTCGGCGTCACCTTAAACACGCACTCGCCCTCAGGCATATTTGGCGAATCCACAAGCCTTGCAATTCTCTTTTCCTCCTTGCCTTTTCTCAGGTAAATCCTGTAGGTCGCCGCGTGCGCAAGCACATGCCCTCCTATAGGTGTCGTCGGGTCGCCGAACATTATACCTGGGTTGTCCATCACCTGGTTGGTGATGTATACGGCCAAATTGAACTTGTCCGCCAACTTTTGCAGTGTATGCACGTGCTTGTTGAGCTTCTGCTGCCTGTCGCCAAGCGCCCCTCTTCCGATATAGTCGGCGCGGAAGTGCGCAGTCATGGAGTCAACCACAATAAGGCGGATGTTCTTCTCCTTTATCATCTCCTCTGCCTTGTCTGCAAGCACCATCTGGTGGTCGGAGTTCACTGCCTTTGCCACGTAGATGTTCTTGAGGACGGATTCGGCATCCATGCCCGCTGTCTCGGCAAGCTGCTTTATCCTCTCGGGCCGGAAGGTCGATTCGGTGTCAATGAAAAGAGTGCTCCCTCCCAAACCTCCCTGTTCAAGCGGCTTTTGCACGTTCACTGACAATTGGAAGCCAACCTGGGACTTCCCGCTAGAGAATTTGCCATAGCATTCGGTTATTGCCATTGTCTCTACGCCGCCGCCAATAAGCCCGTCAAGCTCCTTGCTGCCCGTGGTTATCCTGCCAATCTGCTTCCTTCGCTCGAGTATCTGGTCAGCTGACTCGTAGCCCATTTCAAGGGAGTCGCGTGCCGCTGCAATCGCCTTTTTGGCAGATTCCACTCCTATCTCTGCAATTTCGTCAAGCTCGTGCGGCGAGCTTGCGGCTATTTTCTCTATGTCATATCCCGCTCTTCGGAGTTTCTCAGCCGAAACCTCGCCCACTCCTGGCAAGTCCTCGAGCTCTTTCACGACGATTTTCTTCTTCTCACCAGAGATTTCCTCTTCAACGGATTTTTTTGCCATGAATATCACCAGTTTTTTCCATTTCGCATGCGTTCGTCTATTATCTCTTCTCGTTGTGGAAGACCAGAAGCCGGAGCTTCCCGATCTTAAGCGTGTAAAATTCGTTCCCAGACTTGCTTACGCCCTTCCACATGGCGCCCACGTCCTTGAAAAGTGTCTTGCCGAGCTTGCTGTTGTACTCGGGCTGCACCACTCGGAAGTCGGGCCGCGGCCCCTTCATTTCCATTTCCTCAGAACCAGACTCGGAAACAGTTTCCCCGTCTGGCATTTCACCCAAGCCAGTTTTCATATTCCCACTCCACTAAATTTCGGGCGTCTAGCGCCCGTTGGTGAAATTTAGCAAATAGTCTGGATGCGGGCGGGTTTAAAAATGCGAGCAGGGGGGATTGCCGGTGGGTTTGACACTCAAAGCCACAGCAGAAAAACGAATAGAAAAGAAAACGCAGTTACTTCCCGAACTTCAGCTGCCACTACCTTTTTGAGCTTTGAATAGCTCATAGACACCACAACCGCTGACCGGAAGATGATGTCTGAAGCTTCAGATTGATTCCTGGTCGCGTCAGGCTCTACGAAGAGAAAAAGCAAGGCACTTTCGGTCGGTTCGAGAAATACCGCAACGCCCTATACGAGGTTATCGGTAGATTTTTAAGCACTTACCAATTAATATCCTCCCACATACGAATATGTGGAGAAGGAGAATGGAGCAAAGACAATTAAGGCCCCTTATTATAAGCGATAGAGTTCCTGTAAACATGAAACCGTTGGTGCAAAAGCTTTCGGACAAACTTCTTTGTGAAACGACTCTGCATCAAAACAGACTGAGCCACGAAGACCCAAAAAACATACAGCGAATGCTCAAGATTTTCCAGGAATATGAAAAACTTAGCCGATATCCTGCACCGCGCGACCCGGCTAACCCTATGGACTGGCGGGCGCAGGACTTCCGGGCGCGAAATCTCGCAAAAAAGGTACTGGATGTATTCGGTTCTGATCCGAATGTTACCATAACTGAAAATCTAGATGTCTCGCTGGAGAAGCTTCATGTATTCAGCGAATTTAGTAAGCTTCGGACGGTTTACGTAAGGCTTCCCCACAATCTTGATTGGAGCGAACCCATAAACTTGCAAGAGCAGGAGATGCAGAACAACAGGCCAAACCGTCTCATTGCGACATTGCAGCACGCAAACTTCATAGATATGATTCTTGCCTCTGGGGCAAAAGTGATTATTGGCTTCTGCGACAAAGACATGCAGACGGATCATGACAGCCAAGGGCGTGAAATAAAGAGGCCCATAATGCCGGAGGAAGTCTACACTCGAGATCCGCTGCAAGTGGTCGGTGGCACTGCTTTGCGCGGAAAAATGAAAACCGATGTACGTGCGCCTGAAACCATGGCAGTTAACGGCGGAGTTTTGGACGTGCCAGGTGGGTGCATCGAATTCGGAGATTTCTTTGTGGTCAGGAAAGGGCAGGTGCTTGTAACGTCCGGAAGGCGGACCGACGAGCCAGCCATAGCTGGGGCAATAAACGTAATCAATGCTTCCGATGGCACAGCATGGACGGCGCACATTCTTCCGAAGGAAGACAGCATACTGCACGGGGACTGCGTTACAGGTGCGATACCCACCAATGATGGAAACAGCTTTGAAGGGGCATATGTCTATCCCAATGCATATCTCAACCCGACACATGCGATAGAGGTTCTTAAGAATATCTATGGCCGAGTGATAGGCATACTTTCAGACAGCACGCGCAAGGTCCTAGGAGCCAACTTGCTGTGGCTTGATCCGACAATAGCACTAGTAAACAGTGCTGCTGAAAAAATGGCGCTTCTGCTTGAGACGTACGGAAAGGAAGTTCTGCGTCCGAACCTTGGGGAAATAGGCAAAGGGGACGGCTCAGGCAGATGTTCAAGCGCCCCGCTTTACAGGGACTGAATCCCAAACAGCGTGCACGGCAAGAGGGCATATGGCATTCGCGAGAACTGTAAAGAGGGCAGAGGTACTGCTGCTTTCCGCTGGCAGGAACCTGTTCTACAAGCAAGCACTCTTTTTTTGCCACTCTCAAGTTTTACTGCCCGCACAAGAAACTCAAAGAAGAACCCCTAGCCACTTAGGGTCAGGCGTTTTCTTGCCTTGCTGCAGGCAGGCGCGCGTTTTTTAAACTTCAATTCCCCTAATTCCGTATGGTCGCAACAGATGTGGCAAATTCCCCAAAGGATTTGCCAGCAGTGGACGCAGTCCACTCAATGGCTAAGCTAGCCTCTACTTACAAGCAGCCGAGCATAGCAGTCTTAGGCTCGCACTCCGCGCTTGACATTTCCTCGGGAGCGCGGGCATTCGGATTGAAGTCCATTGTCGTCTGCCAAAAGGGGCGGGAAAGGGCATACCAGCGGTATTATGCGAAAAAGAAATCGGCAATCGGGCAAATCGGCTGCATTGATGAAATCCACTTGCTTGACAAATTCGCAGACATAACATCACCAAAATCCGTCTCCATTCTCCAGAAGCGCGAGGCAATTTTCGTTCCCCACCGCTCATTTTCAGTTTATGTCGGCTATGACAAAATCGAGCGCGAGTTTGCAGTGCCAATCTTCGGCAACCGCTTCCTCTTGCGCGCAGAAGAGAGGAACACGCCAAAAAACCAGCATTACTTGTTGCAGAAGGCAAATGTCAGGATACCAAAAACATTTTCCTCGCCTGACAAAATCGACAGGCTCGTCATTGTGAAAGCATCCGAGGCAAAAAGGAAATACGAGCGGGCATTTTTCATCGTGCACTCGCCCTACGAATACGACAGGAGAAGCAAGGAAATGCTCTCGCACGGGCTAATCACGCCAGAAGGGCTGAAAGATGCGCTCATCGAGGAATTCGTCCTGGGCGCGCAGTTCAACTTCAATTACTTTGTTTCCCCTCTCACAGGAGAACTGGAATTGATGGGGACGGACTTCAGGCGGCAAACCAACCTGGACGGGCTGCTTCGGCTTACCGCTCCAGAACAGACAGACGTGCTCAAGATTGCGAGGATGAAAAACATCGAGGTTGGGCATGTCGCCTGCACAATACGCGAGTCGCTCCTTGAGAAAGTTTTCGAGATTGGGGAGAAATTCGCGGAGACCTGCAGGAAGGAGTACAAACCAGGCATAATCGGCCCGTTCGCATTGCAGGGCGCAATCATCCCTGGGGAAAACGGCGAGGAGCCGGTGATTTTCGACGTCTCCTTCCGCGTGCCAGGCTCGCCAGGAGTGCGCTTCACGCCCTATGGGGATTATCTTTACGGAAGGCCGATGAGCGTGGGCGAGCGGATAGCACTAGAAGTGAAGACTGCTGCAAAGGAAAAAAGGATGGACGAGATAGTCACATGAGCGATGAGGCAAAACAAGCAAACGAATGAAAAATGGTTGGACGAGATAGTTACTTAAAGCAAAGCAAGCAAACGACGTGAAAATGGTTTGGTATTTATGAAAATCTCCCGCGAAAAAATTGGCGAGCTCCTTTCCTCCTACGACAAGAAAAAGCTGAAAATCGCCACTCTCTGCTCGCACACTGCGCTCCAGATTTTCCATGGTGCGCGTGCAGAAGGGATAAAGACAATAGGCATAACAACTGAAAACAGGAAGAAAGTCTATGAGGCATTCCCGCTTGGGGCGCCAGACGAGTTCATCGTGGTTGACGACCTGCGCAACATTCCGGCAAAAGAACTTGCCGATGACAACGCAATCCTCGTGCCGCACGGCTCGCTCGTGGAATACTCTGGCGACAAACTGTCCGAGCTTAAGGTTCCTATGCTTGGGAACAGGCAGTCTTTGGAGTGGGAGAAGGACCGCGTGAAGATGTTCGAATGGATGACTGCTGCAGGTTTGCAGGTTCCGGCAACAATCGACCCTGACAAAATCGACCGCCCGTGCGTGGTGAAGCTTGCTGGCGCAAAGGGCGGCAGGGGCTACCGCGTGGTCAATTCGCCCGAGGAATTCTACGAGCACTTCGAGGGCATGAATGTCACGGTGCAGGAGTACCTCATTGGCGTGCGGGTGTACCCGCACTACTTCTATTCTCCGCTATCGAAAGACGGCTACCGTGCCTCAGAAGGCAAGCTCGAACTGATAGGCATTGACCGCCGCTTCGAATCGAAC
>JAWBPP010000024.1:0-12938 GCA_038824715.1 Candidatus Anstonellaceae archaeon | reverse complement strand
CCCGGCGGTCTCATTGTTCCACTCTTTCTCCGTGCTTCCAATCTCGACGAAAATAATCGGCTTTGAAACAGTCGGTCCATGGTGGTCGGCTTCAATTGCCAATTGATAGCCAAGCCCAGCCATGCCTGCAAGCCGCTTCATTGCCTGCGCTATCACCTTCACTTTCGAGCCAAACGCAACATTCAACTTTCTTGGCTCGCCTCCCAAATCCGCAGAGCCCCAGTTGCCTGGCGTGTGCACGGTCAGTGCAGGCGTGTTGGAAGCGCTTTTGTGCGTGCTTGCGAAAATGTAGTAGTCGGCAGCATGCGCAGGCACGATATGGGTTATCTCTTCAGGATACTCTGCCATGTCAAAAAATCGCGAGGACAGCCTGCCATCCGGTTGCTGCTCGAGCTGCGCAAGCCGCATCAGGTTCCTCTTTATGTTCTGGCTCGCAGGGTTGATTTTTGAGATGACCACTAGGGGGCGCATGGTGCAGGTTGGCAGGCAAGCCAATTAAATCGGTTTGTACCAATTCCGGCTTATGGGAAACAGGTGCACCATTGCAAACGTTTCTACCTTGGGGGAGGCAGGCCAGCGAAAGCTTGCAGATGCCTGTATCGGAGTCGCAGGATTAGGCGGCGTGGGAGGAATAGCGTTCGAATTGCTTGTGCGCGCAGGCGTGGGGGAAATAAAAATCGCGGACAGCGGCTTTTTCGAGGAATCGAATGCAAACAGGCAATCTCTCTGGTCGCGCGAAAACGACGGGCGGAAAAAGACCGATGTGGCGCAGGAATTTTCAAGAAGCATGGGCGGAAAGAGCCGCGTCCTTCCTTTCGGCGAAATAAGCGCAAAAAATGCCGCTTCCTTTGCGTCCGGCTGCCTGGCAGTCATTGACGCCACTGATAGGCCGCATTCCAGGCTTGCAGTCTGGCTTGGCTGCAAAAAATCCAACACACGCTACATTTTCGCATCCGCGCTCGGAGAAAAGGGGATGCTCACGGTTTTCAATCCAAAAAAGCACGATTTCGAGCGTGAGTTCGGCTTGAAAGGAAGGCGCACAAATCCCTTCCTGGCCTGCGATCATTCTCTAGGGCCGGTTGCAAACCTAGCAGGCTGCCTTGCCGCGCAGCAGGCGATGAACATAGCGCTCTTCAAGCCAGCAGTCCTCTTCCCATCGGTTATTTCCATCGACGCCTTCTCGAAGCAGCCGTTCACGCAGCACGAGTTCTGAGAGGCTTATCTGGGCGTGGAGGCGCCTTCCTCTCCTCTAAAAGTTCTGCGGAACTTTTATATTCTGTGTTCGCGTTCTCTTTGCGTGAACCGCCATGGCTGAAGAAGATGAGCTGATAAATTTCATAACGCGCTCCCGCGAAAAGCACCGAAGCGACGAGCAGATAATCCGCGCGCTTCTGTCAGTCGGCTGGAAAAAGGACCGCGTGGAGGCGGCTTTTAGGAAAATCCGCGAAGAGGAGTTCTTAAAGGAACAGCAATCCGAAATCGCGCGGACAGAAAGCTACGATGAGGAGCCAAAAGAAGAGGCGCAAGCGCAGCAAACAAAACCGCCCCAACAAGCTCCATCTTCTCCTCCGCAAAAACAGCCGCTTGCCCAATCGCAGCAGGCGCTTGCACAAGCAGCCAAACAGCCACCCGTGCAATTCCCGCTCGTAATGCCGACGCAGCAGCCTCAAACAGCGCAACCAGCGCCACCGCAGCAGCGCTCCTCGCCCGCGCAACAAATACTGCCTGCAGCCCAGCCGCAGAAAAAATCCCTGTTTTCATTTCCAAGCCTGTTCGGGAAAAAACAAGCGCAGCAAGCTGCACAGCCTTCTGCGGCAACCATCCAACAGCAGCCTGTATCTTCCACTCCTGTAGCACAGCAGGCATCCATACTGCCGGCAACTCCTCAACAGCAATCAACAACTCCAACTTCTGCTACCAGAACAGCTGCCCAGCCATCGCTTCAGCGAATGCAGGCAACTCCGCAAGCAGGCGCATCTGCCGCCATCCGCCCCCAAAGCATCCTTCCGCAGGCAAAGCAATCCATGCCGTCTCCTGCGCAGCCTTCGGTAGCGCAGCCAATCCAGCCGCCTTCTGCCCAAGCACAGCCAGAGCCTCAAGCAAAACCTTACATGAAGCCCCTGTGGCCCTCTGATGCCGAAGGGGGCGGAGCTCTGCCTCCTGGCATTTACCCTCCTGGCGAGGTGGAGGATTCAACAGTGCAAAACCCTGCATTCGCAAAAGTCGAGGCTGCTGCAGGGAAAGTGCCAGGAAGAGACAAGAAAATCATCGTGGCAGCAGCCATCTTCCTGCTCCTGCTTCTTGCGGCAGGTGCCTACGTTTTCATTTTCTCAGGAGCAAAAAGCCAAACAATTGCAGGCAGCCGCACGGCAACGCCGCTGCCGCCTGCAGAGGGAACTCAACCCGCAGGCACTGCCTTCCAGCCAAATGCTTCAGCTGGCCAGCAAAATAACTCTTCCCAAGAAAGCAACCAAACTCCGCCGCAACAAGAGCAGCCAGCAGCCGCGGAGCAATCGCCATCTGAAAGCCAGCCCTCGCCTAATTCACAGCCTCCGGAAGAGCAAGCCATCTCTGCCCCAACACCACCGCCTGAACAAGTCCAATCTTCCGCACAACAATCCGAGCCACAAACGATCCCGGTCCAAATCGTCCCTGAAAACCAATCGAATGGAACAAAACAGTTCACGTCATTCAAGTCCTACGCAAACTCGGCCTTCGCGCCTGCCGAAGCATGCAAAAAGAGAGGAGGCGAGCTTGTGGCAGCCAACTTCAGCGAATACTTCGGCTCAGACTGCGCGCAGGGCAACTTCAAAGGAGTGAAAGGAACCACGGGCGATCTGTCTTTCAGCAAAAATTGCATTGCATTCCCATGCTGCATAAACATATACAATGAGAGCTACAGCATCGGCTACGACTCGTTCACCTGCGGCTTTTACTGACTCATAGGGTGCGGCCACGCCTGCGGCTTAAGCTGCAGGTCAGCCGCACAGTTCTTCCACAAGACAGGCATGCTCCGGCTTCAGACGGGGGGCACCGCCCCTTATGACAAACTATTCTTGCTTGAGCGCAAAAAGCTTCTTCCCGCCAGATGAGAAAAGCGGGGAATCGATCTTGTCGTCTTCTGGCGCATGCACTTCAACCACTTCGCCAACTACGACGGAGTGGTCGCCTGCATTGGTGTAGGAAACAACTCTGCACTCAATATTAGCCTCTGCCTCCAAGATGAGCGGGGCGGAAACCTTCTTTGCTTTCACCTGCGACAGGTGCGCCTCCTCGAACTTGTCAATGTATTTTCCTGTTGTGGTGCCGCAAAGCAGCACGGCGTCCTTCAGCTTCTCCCCCGGTATTGCAACCACGAAATCCATGGACGTGCAAAGCAGATCTAGCGTAAGGGAAGTATTGTGCAGCGCGAATGCGAGCATAGGCGGCTTTTCGGAAACAGGCGTTATCCAGGCGACAGTGGTGGCGTTCGCCTTGCCGTCAGACGAGGCAACAACCAGAACCGTCTGCCTTGGGTAAAGCAACTGGTGGAACATGGCTGCGCTTTTCCCATGAACCAATTTAAAATGTATCAGTCAAATCCAAATCCATGCGGCACATCCTTGCAGCAGCCATAATCGCGCTCGCATCTCTCTTGCTTTTCGGCTGCATAGGCGACTCCAGGCCATCCGCCTGCGCAGGCGTCCCTGCTTCCAAGCTTGCAAACTGCGTTTACATAAACGCAGTGTCAGAGCAAAACCCGTTCTACTGCTACTCAATTCCAGATTCGGCACAGCGCGCAACCTGCCTGAAGGATGCGGCAGACCCCTCGATGAAAAAGGCGCTTGAGCGCTCTCTTCCAGAGCAGCGCAATTCCATTTTCGGGCAGCCCGAGGCTCCAGAGGAGCAGCCTCCGGCTCCTCCTGCAAAGCCGCCCGCCAAGCCTTCAGTTCCCTGTGACTATGCCAACCTCACGCAAAGGGATTCGTGCATAAAGGACATGGCGGCAAACAAATCTGCAATTTCAAATTGCGAGCAGATACAGACGCAGACAATCCGCGAGCACTGCATCTCAGAAATCGCGCAGAAGACGAAAAACCCGTCGTCGTGCAACGCTCTCGCAGTGGAGTCGAACCGCAACCTCTGCAACCTCTACTCGCAAGGATGAAAAATTTTTACAAAATTTTTCAGAATTGTAATGAACGAAGTGAATTACAATTAGATACGAAGGTGAAAAAATGTTTTTGTTCCAGGAAAAAATGGGCAAGCCCGCTTATGTAGATACTCCTAAATCATCGCAGCTTCCAAAAGAGATTCAAGAGTATCGCACCTTGGTGGAACGCAAGGCGACAGAATTCCTTAGCCAGAAGATCCATATAAAAAAAGAGGACATAATATTCAATTGGGGCGACTATGACCGTCTAAAAATTTCCGTCCCAAAATACAACGCAGCTTCAAGCGGCTGGAACTATCCATATGAACTGCAGGAAAAATTCCTGCCTAGGGAAATTAATGGAGCCATAAAAGAAAAATATGGTGAAGATTACAAAAGTTTCAAGATTTTAAGCGACAAAACCATGAAAAAAGATGGCACATATTTGTTTATCTACATAATCCCGGAAAAAATGCGCGACCCGTCTAAAAAGCCGCCTGAAAAAGGATTTTGGGAAAAAATATTTGAGAACTAGCTTCTTCAAAACATCTCATCGTGCAATTCGTCCGAATCGGCAGGCGAGAAGAAATCCCACCAGAAGCACTTTTTCATGTCTTCCCCGCTGAGCGGCACGACCTCGCAAGAAAGAGCGCTTCCAACCACGACTGCAAGCTCCTCTGATTGAGAACGGCAGCGGCTCATTGCCTCATCCTTCGTAATTCCAGACGCGGTCGTCGAAAGGTAGAATGAAACCTCCAGGGGCTTTTGTCCAGAAGTGAGGGTTTCAATCTGCCTATTCCACATGGCAATCTCCCTCTCCAGCCGCGCAGATTCGGCGCTGTTTTTGGCATGGTGGAGCTTTGCCCGACGCGACTCCGCCACGCTTCGCTTTGCGCGGATTTCCTCGAGCTCGTTTTTCAGCTCCAGCCTGCTCACAAGCGCACTCACCTTGAAAGGGAACCCTACGGAGGAAATGGCTTTCTCAAACATTTCTCCGGCAAGTATCCGCTGCCTCTCGCTTTTTTCGCTTGACGATTCATAGAGCCTGCAGGACAGAAATGCGCTTGCAAGGAAGTTGCCTCCCTTCTTACCGACAATCAAATCCTGCGAAGGGGGTATCTCGAAATTTGTTCCGATTTCGACAACTTTCGTTCCGCGGATGAGCACGGGCATAATCAAGTAACCGTATTTCCAAAACACAATCGCAAGGAGGAAGCATATTGCGCCTACCGCGGCAGATGGCGCTGACTGGAAAAAGAGCGCTGCAGAGAGGCAGAAGAATCCGCCTGCAATCGCAAGCACGGTGTAAAGGCGGTTTTCACCTTCCACTCGAGAAACCCCCTGGCTTATCTGAAAGCGGGTTTCTACGGTACTTCCTCCCAGGGAAACCGCAGAATTCTCCCTCCACGGGAAAAATGGGCAGCCGAATAATTATAACATTATTCGTCGGATTCGGAACGGTGCGAAAATGAAGACTCTTGACGACGTTGATTTCAAAGGCAAAACGGCATTTGTCCGCGTGGATTTGAACTGCCCTGTGGATGAAAAGACGCTGAAAGTCGAGCCCTCGCCTCGCATAGCAGGGCACGCACAGACAGTCCGCGAGTTGTCCGACAAGGGCGCAAAAGTGGTCGTGCTTGCCCACCAGGGAAGGAAAGGCGACTACGACTGCATTTCCCTTTCGCAGCATGCGCTTTTCCTGGGCGATGAAGTGGCAAAAGCCGCAGGCAAAAAAGGCGCGCCCGGTTCAGCATCTGCGCCTGAAGGGAACGCGCAGGCAGAAAAAGCAACTAGGGCGGAATCCGCAATCCCGAAGGTGAAATTCGTCGATGATGTCTGCGGCGAGAAGGCAAAGTCAGCCATCCGTTCGCTTTCAAGCGGCGAAATACTCCTTCTGGACAACGTCCGTTTTCTCGACGACGAGACAAAATACAAGACAATCGAGGAAAACGAAAAAGCCACAATCGTGCGCGAACTTTTCCCGCTTTGCGACATATTCATTCTCGACGCATTTTCCGCAGCCCACCGCGCGCAGGCGTCCATAGTGGGCTTCCACAAAAAGCCAGTGGTTGCAGGCAGGGTGATGCAGCGCGAATTGGAGGCACTGCGAAAGCTTTCTTCCTCCTCTGCACGGCCAGCAGTCTTCATTTTCGGCGGAGCCAAGCCCGACGACTCGATTGGCATAATGTCCCAATGGCTTTCAGAAGGGAAAATCGACCATGCACTCGCCTGCGGCGTGCTTGGCGAGCTTTTCATATTGGCGTCTGGCAGGGAGCTTGGCAAGACCGTTGAATTTCTCAAGGAGAAAAAGGCGCTCGAATACCTGCCAACTGCCAAGGAATTGCTCGCAAAATACGATGGCAAGATACACTTCCCGCAAGATGTGGCAGTTGACTCGGATGGAAAAAGAAAAGAGCTTCCAATCTCCGCCCTCCCGTCAGAGCACAGCATACTTGACATAGGCAAAAACACGGCAAAAGAATACGCAGGCATAATCTCGTCCGCAGCAACCGCGATGATGAACGGCCCTGCAGGCGTATATGAAAAGCCAAAGTTCGAATACGGGACAAAGGAGCTGCTAAAGGCAATCGAGAAAAGCGGCGCCTTCTCGGTGATGGGCGGCGGGCACACAATTTCAGCCATTGACAAATTCAAAATAGACAAGTCCAAGCTTGGTTACGTTTCATTGGCAGGAAAAGCGCTCATCGAATACCTTTCAGGCGAGGAACTGCCAGGCGTCAAAATTCTCGGCTGAAAGAAGAGCAGGCGCCCGCCAGCCCCGCACTTCAGGCGCCGGGCGTGAAAATACCGGGCTGGCTCAGCGGCACAAAGGCAGGCTTATATCTGCGCAGGACCCAGCGCAGTTCTACGTCTATAACCACTGCGATGGTTTTATAAGGAGTGAAAGGCACAATTACGAGAGGTGGTCAGATGTTCCTGTTCCAAAGCTCCGGCAGCGTCTTCAAAACAAAACCGTCCCAGAAAAATGAGCCAAACGTTGCAGAGCAGCTCGAATCCCTCAAGCAGGAGTTCTACGACCTCCAGATAACCCGCCTCACAAAGAGCGCAAAAACATACCAGCAATCGCAGGACAAATTCTACTCCAACGTCAAATCTCTCTCTTCCAAGCTGGAAGGCATGAAAAAGTCTGATTTCTATAACGCAATCGGCTTTTGCTACGCCTCCCTTCTTTGGCTTTCGGAAAAAGGCAACAAATCAGCCGCAGAGGACATCCTGGCGCTCCCGTTCATCACCAACAAAAACGAGGATCCAACAGGAGTTGAAAAGCAGAATCAAGGAGTCATACGGGCATTCAACTACATAAACGCAACTGCAATATCGTTCGAAAACCGCCCCCTTGTAAAAAAGAGCGTGGATGACCTTGCCATGGCAATGGACCGCGCCTCCCTTGGAACGGATTCGGGCCAATGGCAGTTCGGCGTGAGCAGTGAAAAAAGCGCAAACGAGTTCAAGAGAATGCTGGAAAAAATCTCTCAGGTGACTGGGCTGCAGGTTGCTGAATTGGAAATCGTGGACCAAAGCAAAAAACCGCAGTTTGAGAAGTATCCGGGCATACCAGACAACTGGTATGTCTCCTTCAAGTTGAAAAATGACCGCTCCGCACCGAACTACCTGCAATTTTCGCCTGCGCAGGAGAAGCAGCAACAGCAGCCGATGGGCCAGCTGACCAAGGAGCAGAAGAAGGCGGAAAAATCAAAAAAGAAAGTGGAGCTCAGCAAGGGATCCAGTGTAGCCTCGCCTCCGCAATCATTTTCCAAGGTACAAGAAAAAGTGCCACACGTACACACGCAGAGCATCAACGACGCGCTTTCGTCCGAAAAAGACTCGGAGTTTTCGATGAATGAAGCAGACACCAAATTCAGCACCACGACCGGCGTGTTCTATGCAACTCGCTACATGGCGGCAAATCCCGGCTCGGAAAAAGCAGTCTGGCGCTCAATAGATCAGAACATCCGCGACCTTGCAAACAAATTCGGCTACGAAGTAAAAGAGCCAATAGTCACCTGGCTAAAATCCTCCGAAGGGCAGAAGTTCAAGGCAGACTACCTTGCAGCCCAGAAGCTCTCCGGCGAATCCTCAACAATAGCAGCTTCCTCCACAGTGGACGTTATCTACAGTGAAAAGGCGAAAAATTTCGACAACCTGTTCGTTTCGGTATGGAACAACTGGAAGCTATCCATCGACAGGGCGAATATTGCAAGAAAGTATCTCGCTGCGCTTGACACGGACAACTCGTTCCGCATTTCCGAAACAGCGCCAAAGCTTTATTTTTTCCAGAATTTGGCGCCGGAAACCATAGACAAGCTCATTTCCACGATAGAAGGTGTGAAGACTGATTCAGACATGGCAAGGCTCCAAAAGAAAATGGGTGTGGGCGGAACAGTTGGCATATCTCTTGCTGGGCTTTCAGCATCTGAAAAGGCATCGTTGGTCTCCTATCTCAAGGAGATGAAAAAAAGCCAAACTGGCGACAAGCACATGACAGATATGCTCCAGTTCCTGCGCAGCGCTTCGGAGGATGAGGATTTCATGCAGCGTAAGAATATCTCTCCCTCTGAAAGCAAAAAGGCAGGAGAGCTTCTTGCCAAGATGATAAACGATGGCGCGATAGACGGGGCCACTTATAAAATAAAGGACATATCCAAATTCTCGGCCTACTTCCGCCGCCAAAGCCAGGACCCAAACGGCATGCGCGTGGAGGCAGAGGCTAACAAGAGTGGCAAGCAGAACATTTTCGTGCGCGCCATGGAGGAATCTGGAGACGGCTTTTCCCGATCGGTATCTATCCAAAACGGAGTGCGCGCCCATGTCGGCATCGCGATAGATGAAATCGCTCCTGGGCGCGCTTCAGTGCAGGCAATTTATGGGGTGGGCAACAAGGAGATACCATTCGATCATGACAAGGGCAACATGAAGATACTCTTCTACCCTGATATCGGGAGGGACGGGAAGCGAGAATACGGCGAGCCTGTGGCAATAGACTTCACGAAAGAATCCGAAGTCTGGGGCGGCTCAGGCGGCAAGTATGAGATAAAGCTGCCGGAGCAAAGCGGCAAGCTGCTCATCTACACGGAAACAAAGGAAGGGGAAATAAATTCAGGGCTAGCCTGGAAATATGTCAACGTGCCTCTGCCCCCAGAACCTCGTGTCGAGGAGAAGATTCTCTCACCAGAAACATACGAAGTGGTGCGTGCAGAAAACATATTCGATTTGCAATATGCGGTTCCGCGCTCTTTTGCAGTTAGCAGCCTTTTTCCCGCTTCGGAATACCTGATGAATAGTGTGCTCAAACCTAGTTATAAGAAAGCGTTCAACGCAGACTACAATTCAGCAGTTGGAGAATTCAATCTTCCAACCATCATCGACCCGTCAAGCATAGGTGTGTACAGACAAGAGGCTCTGCCCAGATTGCATGCATGGTTGGACGAAATAGATCCAAATGACGAGCAGGGCAGGAAGGTGCGTGATGTTTTAGCAGAAAAAATATCCACCACTCCTGAAAAATTTGTGGAAGCCATTGCCAACAATCAGATTAACGATATGCTATCTTATGTGAAGAATGAAAGCCTTAGAAAGCAATTGGGCGAAACTTTTGCAAAGGCTAAAAACTACTCGCTGCTGCTCCAACAACAGCACATAGCAGATCTGATGCTAAATTCTTTCTCGGGCGGAGTAGGTGTGAAATTCAACCTCTCCCCATTTTCAGGGACGAAAGAAACAGCTGCATATGTCTATGTGCAGCATGATGCCACCTTTCTTGTTACAAACGTGCGCCTTCCGCGCAGCATGGTGAGTGGAAAATTGGCAATGACGATAGACCTTGGAGGAATGGAGTTCACTCCAGAAATTGGCGCGGGGGTGCGCCTTCCAGGGGGCGGCCAAAGGACTATGCTGCAAACAAAAATCGGGGCATCCTTGCAGATTCCTGGCACTGTGCAGGGGCCAGTCCCAGCCGAACAGTTTATCTCCACAATTATTACTGCCAGTCTAACAACAACCTATCACCCAGACCACGACCCTTTCCATGCGGTGCGGGTGGGCACAGGTATGAAATTCAGGCTGGCGCAGCAACTTTCTGCCAAAGTCCATTTTGAGCGGCTGTTATCTCCGATAAAACCTCTTGATTTTGTGAACACAACCATTGCATACAAGCCATACGAATCCTTGGAAATTGGCGCAACCGCGGGCTTGGGGCTCCAGAAAAACCTTGACGATAAATTACCCTATCAAGTCGGCTTGAATATAACCTACACTCCATCCTCTCCCAAAAAACAAAAGTAGCTGTGGAAAAATGCCAAATCGGAAGATTGTTTCATTTCTGGCGATGCTTGCCTTTTTCCTGCCTTCATTATTCGGAGCCATAACAACCCGAGAGCTATTTTTTGTGGCAACTTCTGCAAACGTGACAACAGACGTCGAGGTCTCCCCCTCATTTAGCTCGCCACGAACCGTCTATTGCGTTGGAGACACGTTAGATCCAGTAACAGTGAGCTCAGACTGGTACTCTTCGTTATACAGGACGGGTCTCAAGAGCTATGCAGTAGGTACAAACTGCCTAGTCCCAGATTCAACCGTGCAGCAAAATCAGCCCATAAACTGGATGACTGCTTCCAATTATGTTCTGCTTAATGATTCGGCATCCGAGTTTACCGATGTACCTAGTTTTACTAGTTTTATCACGGGAAAACTTTCCGGACCTCTTCAAGTCTCCATCGAGCAGTCTGGATATCGCATGGGCACAGGCGATGTGTTTGATGGGTATAAAGCAGGCATCAGTATGTTCTGCACCGGTACAGTTGCTCTGGATTCAAGTAACAACATTTATGACCGGGGACCAGTGGAGTACTTGGGCACAGACCCATCATTCACGCCTATAGTTTTGGGTTCTGCCGCGTCACTTACATTTACTCCAAAATTCCAGCTTAACGGGTGCATTGCAAGCGGCAGAACATATATCAATCCTGCTCCGGAATGCACTGCCACAACAGAAAACGTCAATCTTTACAAGAAAAAAACAGAGCCTGCCATTGAACTTAATGGAGCGACAGTCTCTGTATCGGTAGAAAACCCCTTCACCTGCGCATCGCTTCCCGTCTCAGCAGCTTCCTATTTCCCCTCTCCTGCGCAGCCGAGCCAGCAGGTGAACATAGCGTTCAATCTAACGAACTCTCTTTCCAACCCCGCAAGGGATGTCCAAGTAACAAGTGTTGCGCTTGCGCCCTCAAGCATCGCATCTGGCTTTTCCAGCCTGGCAGTATCGCTTGCAAGCCCGATAATACGCAGCGGCACAAGCAAGCAGTTCACAGGCACTGTGAACGTTCCGCCAACAGAGGGCACGTATCCATTGCGCTTGAACATAACCTACAATCCAACAACCCCGAGCTGCAATGGCGACACTCCTGACTGCCAGATGACAGAAACGCAGATAGTGGATGTCACAGTCGGCCCTGGATTCGGCAACTTAACAATAAACTGCTCGGTTCAAAAGCCGGTGATGTTCCCACCAGATTCCTCGCTTGTTTATGCCAACTGCTTCAACAGTTCCATGCAGCCAACTTCCTGCCCGTCGCTCAATTGGTCGGAATCCTTCCCTTCGGCAAGCATGGGGCTCCAGCAAACGCCTGCAAATGGCCCATCAGTGACAAACACTCTCAATGCCCCTGCGCCAGTCGCCCAGCTGGAATCAGGCACTGTGAGCATAATCTGCGCTGACGCTTCGCAATGCACTGCGAGCTGCAATGCAAACCTAACGCTCTCCCCTCCGCCAACTTCAATGGAGTGCAATTTCCTCAACCACTCCGAGCTCTTTTCTCCAAACGACTGGGCATGGGCGCAGGCAAATTGCACAGGCGCACTCGGGCAGCCAGCAGCATGCTATCGGCAGATGTGGCTTACCAACATAAACGGCGGCAGCCTGTCCCCGCCAATCACCCCGCCGAACATTTCGCCGCAATCGAATTTCTCTACGAACAACGCACCAGTGCCTCAAACAGGGGCAGTGCTTGCGATTTCCATGAACGAAAATGGAGGATTCATAATCCCGTTCATAACTGCACTGTGCAATGTCTCAGTTGATAACGTCGGTCCGAACTACATTATCGACACGATTTCGGCAAGCGGGGACAGCAGCATAGGCGGCACGTTCCAGGTGGATGTTCGGGTAAGGAACAATGGCAACCAGAATGCGATTGTTGATTCGCAGACCATGCTTTTAGGGCAGAACTGCACAGGCGGCTCGGACATATTCAGAAGCACTCCTGCACTTGATGCTGGTGAAACTAGCCCCATCTTGGAATTCGACTGCACCTGCTCCTCTCCAGGGCTTCAGTCTGTACGGGCAATGGCGGATGCCACATTCAGGATAGACGAAACGAATGAAGATGACAATTGGGCAAGTATTGGCTTTTTCTGCCAGCAGACGTTCATTCCGCAGTGCTTTGACTACTACTAAAACGACAAAACAGGCCTTTTTCTACACGCAGAAGCCTTACCATACCACAAATTATATAAAATACGTCGGGAAAACTCATCTGATATGCAGGATTTGCTCAAACTGCCCTTCATGCGCAAGGCAAAAGCTGGGCAGGAAAGCCAGCAGGCTGCAGAGACAGCGGCCGATCAAGCAGAGCCCACCGATGACGAGCTTAAGCTTCGCCTTTACCGGCTCATTATTGACCGCTACCGCGACAAGATAGAGGAGTATGAGACAAAATCCGTCTCGGACATAAAAGGGCTCGTCCAGCCGCGCCACGAAAAAATAGCCGAGCTTCGGGAATCAATCACG
>JAWBPP010000023.1:0-15719 GCA_038824715.1 Candidatus Anstonellaceae archaeon | reverse complement strand
GCTTCCGCGTCTTTTACCTTGTTCGAATCGTAAATCACCGCGCCTTTTTCGGACAAGTGCGCGGCGTGTATTTCCACAGTTTTCTTGTCCAGCGCTATTAGTATGTCGAATTTGCCAACCAAATCGGTGATTGTTTCAGGTGCTGCGCGCACCATGTAGGTGTTGTGCCCGCCCTTGATAAGCGAAGGGTAGTCGTTTGTGCCTACCACGCACAAGCCTGCCCGCTGCAGGCATTTTGCGAAAAGAAGGCCGACAGTTGCCACTCCTGTTCCGGCTGCGCCGCCGATTTTGAAATTCACGCGATTTATTACTGTCATTAGCACCACATGCTAAGTATGCCCATCTCAGATTCCAATTCGTTATCTGTGCAAATTTATAATGCTTATATTGGAGTATTGACGTAGCTGAAAAAGAAAAAAATCAGTTTGATTTTGCCCTTTTTCTTGACTGGTGCCTGTTTGCAGATTTCTTTCCTCGCCTCATGAAAATCACCACGCCCTCGCCGCGATTTGAACGCGGATCTCAAGCTTTCCGCAACCGCTTTTCAGCGCACCGAAAAGGGTTCCCGCAAGCTCGCATGCTATCCAAGTTATACCACGAGGGCGAAAAACTTAGAAGAAGAGGCTTTAAGAAGCTTGATTAGCGCTTGTGCTTTTGCCCTACTTGTGCAGCAACTGGAACTAGCACGCTCCGACTGAGATGCTGCTTTAGAATGCGGAGCTTTTCCCTATCGATGCTTTCCCACTTGTGCGAACCGTTCGGAGTTACCCCGAACAGCCCTTCTTTGGCAAACGCACGAAAGTCCTGTGGAGTAAGCGAGAGGTCGTTTGCTATCCCTGCAGGCGAAAGGTCAAACGCGCCTTTCACTGCAGAGGAAAGCTGCTTTGGGCTATACGCGCTTGCACCTTTGCCAGAAAGCACCACTGCCACTGAAGAAGGCCTCGTGGCGCCTATTGCGTATTCTATTGTGACTTTTGCCTCCTCGGAAAAGCCTCCCTGCACGAAATAAAGCGCTATGTTGCGTGCCGAAAGGAGGCAGGAAACGTCAGTTTTAGAGCCATCGCGGCCGAAGAAAAGCCCGCCGCCGTGCGGCTGCGTACCTCCGGAAACGTAAAGCGTGTCCATGCGCCCGCTCACACCAGTATCTGCAAGAGGGCCGCCCTTCACAAAATGCCCTGCGCCGTTCACGATTATCCGTGTGCCCCTGCCCACCAGGTTGAGAAGGCTGCCCTTGGAATCACGAAGCACGCTGTTTGCGGAGAATACGAGTTCCCTTATGTTATTCCTGAAATTGCGAAGGTTGATCCCCTGCTCGTGCTGGGCAGCGACAATTATTGTCTTTGCATGTGGCTTCCCATCGGAATCGAACCGCACTTCTGCCTGCACCTTGCCGTCTGCCTCAAGGCCAGGAACTACGCCTGCACAAAACGCAGCGTCAAGCGTGCGGACAAGCTGCTGCACAAGCGAGTGCGAGACGAACAGGCCATTTTCTGTCCTTGCGTTTGCGTAGCCGTTCGCAATGGTGGCATCCCCGGCGCCTATTGCTTTGCCTTTCTTTTCTATCCCAGCAGCAATGTCTTCGGACTGCGAATTGAAGCTTTGCAAAACAAGGATGTTCTCGGGGTTGCTTCCGCACGAGCCATTGTAGCCAACCTCGTGGAAAATCCTGCGCACTTCTGATTCGAATGTTGCACTATAGGTTGCTTTCGGGATTTTGGTGGAAAGCTGCCCAAAAAGCGCGACTATGGTTGCTGGTTGATGGATTGAAACCGGCAAGCCGTCCAAAGGCCCGAAGTGAACGTTGCATTGCACGTCGAATCTAGCGCTAGAGTCAAGTGCGAGCAGGGCTGCCCCAACCCGCGAGGCTACGTGGTCAGCAAGGCGGTCAGGGTGCCCAAGCCGCTTGAATTCCGAGTGTTCGGTCTGATTGTATCCGTTTGCCATGCGCACTTTGCCCTTGCCGCCCTATATAAGCACTAGTGCAAGAAAAATTCCAAAATGAATAAATAGGGCGCAAGATATGATTATTCCATTAGGAATAAAACTTGCAATCGGATTTATAAGCTGCCGAAGGGAGCAAGTGTGCGGCGGAGGTAATGCTATGAGCAAGACATACCTATTCACATCAGAATCAGTCACCGAGGGGCACCCTGACAAGGTGTGCGACCAGATTTCGGATGCAATACTTGACGATTTGATTAGGCAGGACCCGCATTCGCACGTTGCTGTTGAAGCATTGGCTACAACAGGACTGATTGTTGTTGCTGGAGAAGTCACTACAAAAGGCTATGCTGATGTTGAGGGAATTGTGAGAAGGACGATTGACAGGATTGGCTACAACAGGCCTGAATACTACTTTGACGCCAAAGGCTCGGGCGTGCTTGTCTCAATTCATGCGCAGTCGCCCGACATTGCACAGGGCGTCAAGGAGAACGACCTGGAAAACATCGGTGCTGGCGACCAGGGGATAATGTTCGGCTATGCTGTGAATGAAACGCCGGAGTTGATGCCGCTCCCCATTTCGCTTGCGCAAAAGCTTGCCATGCGGTTGTCGCAAGTGAGGAAGGACAAGACTCTTGCCTACCTTCGGCCCGACGGAAAGACGCAGGTTACTGTGGAATATGACGAGAAGCACCAGCCGCAGCGCGTGACTACTGTTGTGATTGCTGCACAGCACGACGACAAGGCGAATGGGGCTGAACTGACAAGCGAGAAGATAAAGGCGGACTTGGTCGAGCACGTTGTAAAGCCAATACTGGGCGCGTATTACACCAGCGATACTCGCGTCATTGTGAATGGCACTGGAAGATTCGTCCTTGGCGGGCCTGCCGGCGACACGGGCGTGACTGGCAGGAAAATAATCGTGGACACCTACGGGGGCATGGCGTCGCACGGCGGAGGGTGCTTTTCGGGCAAGGACCCGACCAAGGTGGACCGGTCTGCCTGCTACATGGCGCGCTACATAGCAAAGAACATTGTTGCTGCAGGCTTGGCAAACAGGTGCGAGGTGCAGCTTGGCTATGTGATTGGCGTTGCCGAGCCGGTTTCCATTTTCGTGGACACCTTTGGCACTGAGAAAGTCCCCCGGGAGAAAATTGTCGAACTTATCAGGAAGAATTTCAGGCTAAAGCCAGGGCAGATAATCAAGGATTTGGATTTGAGAAGGCCGATTTATGCAAAGACTGCTGCCTACGGGCACTTTGGCAGGGACGACCCCGACTTTACTTGGGAAAAAACGGACAAGGCGGCGGAATTGAAGAAACAGGCGGGCATTTGATTTTATTTTTCTTTTTTCTTCGCTTTAAAGTCCGCCAGATTGTAAATATCCAGCGTTAGCTCCCCTTTTGCTTCAAGCTCTTTTCCAACGTAGTCAAGCAATATTTTTTTCGCTTCGAGGAATTTCTCGCGCCCCACCTCTACATTTCCAATAGCATATTTCTTGTTTTTCACATTGAAGCAGAACATCGAGTCGTGCACGTTCTCGCAGTTGTGGCAGAAGTAAACACCTGAACAGTTGGCGCAGTGGTCAATTTCAAAACAGCGCGTGCATTTGGTTGAGAAGTGCGAGTTTATGCAGAACGAGGATTCGCGCGGCTCGCGGCAGCCGAAGACATAATCTGAGTTCCTGCCTGAGTAGGAAAATGCCATGTACTTGGACTGCATGTTCAGTATTCCTCCATAGCAGTCCACTGCATCAATCGAGAGGGGCGAGTCGATGTTGTTCTGCAGCTTGCCAGTTTGCCATTGCGGACAGAAGTAGGCGATTTTTGAGAGGACCCTTGCTGCGTTTTGCAGAGAGAGCGATTCTGCCTCCGGTAATAAGACTGCCAGTCTCTCGCCTGCAAAGTCAGCCTCCTTTTGCTCAAGAAGCCTGTCTTTCGGATAATCCATGAACCATGCATAGCCAGGCATGATGAGCGGAGCACCTGAAAAGCAGGATGTCCCTGGTTCGGTATTGATTATTGATTTTGTGGACATCCATTTCGCGTACTTGTCTATTGGCGAAAGCGGCTTGCCAAGCACCACCCCAGTAGTTTCCGAAAAGGCTTTTTCTATCCTTGATTTATCTGTTTTCTCGTTGGGAAATGCAGGCGCGGATGCAAAAACACGCTTGAGCTGCGAGTAATCCGGCTTTTCTTTTGCAATAAGCTCGAAGATGAAGGGAAGCCGCTTGTCCTTTTTCAGTTTTTCACGCATTTCTGCAACCAGCTTTGTCTTGAGCTGCGCATATTTCTCGCGCGGAAGCACGAGGTTCCCGATGGCATTTCTCTTGTTTCGCACATTGAAGCAGAAGATGGCATCGTAGCAGTTTGTAAGCCCATGCGAAAAGTAGATGTCAGAGGAAAAGTCGCACTTGGAGGAGCAAAAGCCGCGCGTGACGTCCCAGACGCCCCCGCATTTTATCGAAAAGTGTGCCGGACCAAAGCCGTAGCAGCCGAATACATGCTCGCTGTAGCCACCTCTTGTGGAATAGGCAATGTATTTGGAAAAGGCATTCCGTTCTGTATGATAGATGTAGAACCCTTCGGTTATCGTAGTGGATTGCTCCACGAATTTCGAGTTGCCGAGGATTATGTTTCCCGAATAGGAGATGCGGTCCGAAACAGATGAGATGATGGAATCGATGTCCTTGATTTCGTTGATGGAAAGCGGAGGGTATTTCTTGTCCAATTCTGCTTCGTCAAAAGAAATGTAGCTGGCGCGTTTCGAATAGACATCGCTTGAGAGCACAACCTCTTTGCCCGAAAGGGCGGATTTTTGCACCAGTCGCGGCCCATTTTTCTCGTAGAGCCATTTTGAGTAGTCAGAAAGCTCGCCCACTTCCTCTCCAAGTAGGATTTTGCACGTGGATTTGAAGCGCTTGTTAAGTTCATTGTAGACGTCGGATTTGGAGACTGACTCCATGTTTTTCAATCGAATAGGGCAGCTTTTTAATCCTAATGCCTCTAATCCTGCCGATAACGAGGTTAATCTATGTTGAAGAATTGCACAACTTGCGGCTCGCAGACAAAGGAGTACTCGGAGTTTCCGTGCCCTGACTGCGGCAAGGCAAAGATTGTAAGGTGCAGAGACTGCCGGAAGATTTCCAACCCCTACAAGTGCCCAGAATGCGGCAAGCTGGGGCCATAAGCTTATTTTGGTGTTTTTATGGGGCAGGTTGCTGTTGTTTTGAAGATTATGCCAGAGGACATGGGCAAGTTTGACCAGCTCAAAGAAGATGTGAAATCGCTCAAGCCGTACAAGATTGAGGAACAGCCCGTTGCATTCGGCATTGTGGCGCTCATGCTCACTTTTGTCGTGGAAGACGGGGCTGGCGGTGCTGACTTGCTTGAGGCAAATGCTGCAAAGCTTGCGAATGTTTCTGGGGTTGAAGTAGTGTCAATGGACAGGTTGTAAATTAACGAGCGGGCGGCTGTTTTTTATTCTGTTCATGTATCCATAGTTACATATGCTCATTTACTTCTACGACATCAAGACAAAACTGCGCGACTACAACCGCGTCAAGCGCATGTTCTACTACGACCTGAAGAAAAGCAGGCTTTCGACCTACCCGACAAAAACGAAATCCGTCATAATTGTGGAGGATTCGGCTGAAGCCATGGCGGACAGGTTCTTCATCCGCCACCGCGGGCACGTGGAGGTGTACAAGGCAAGGGCAACCAGCCTTGAGGAGATAATCTGATTCGCAAGCAGGCTAAATAGGCTTTTGCAATAGAATTTTGTGATGGGAGGAAACGCAGATGATTACTTCGCTTACGCTCGAGAACTGGAAGTCGCACTCCAAGTCCGAGTTCAAGTTCGGCAAGGGCACGAATGTGCTTGTGGGCAGGATGGGTTCTGGCAAATCATCTGTCCTTGACGCGCTTTGCTTCGCACTGTATGGAACTTTCCCGAAAATGAGCAGGCGCGACCAGACAACCGAGCACCTTGTGAACATCGCAAGCCTTGCAACAGGAGAAGCGCAATATGCAAGGGTGGTGCTGCAATTCGAAAAAGGCGGCGCAAATTACGAAGTGGAAAGGAAAATCGGCAAGAAGATTACTGACGCGGAGGTGCGCTGCGAAGGCAAGCTCGTGCAGAAGGGGGCGAAAGCCGTGACAGATTATGTTGTGTCCGCACTCGGAGTGGACTACGAGCTGTTCACCCGCGCCATTTATTCAGAACAAAACAAGATTGACTACCTCTTGTCCCTCAACCCCCGAGCGAGAAAAGGCGAGATTGACTGGCTGCTTGGATTGGGGCAGTTTGATGAAGCGCGCGAGGCTGCGCAGTCTGTTGCAGGAAAGCTAGCAGAGCAGGCTGAGCTTTTTGCAGCCGATGCCAAAACCGAGAAGATTTCAGAGGCAAAAACAAAGGCAGGCGAGCTTTCCGCTGAAGTGGATGGCAGGAAGGCGAAGCTTTTGCAGTTGAAGCGGAAGGCGCAGGAGCTCGGGGCGAAATTGGCCGAGAGGCAGGCGAAGATTTCTGAGCTTGAAAAGGTGAAAACAGCGTGGAAGGCTGCGCAGGCGGATTTTGATAGGCAAAAAGGCGCCTTTGAGCGGCTGAAAAGCGAATGCAGCGGAAAAAAGAAGCCTGATGAAGGCGCTATCGTAAAGGCATCAGAGCTGCTGAAAAAAAGCGAGGCTGCACTTTCAGAGCAAAAGGCTGCTGCAAAAAAGCTCCAGGCAGAGCTTTCAGCAGTAAAAAGCGAAATTGCAGTAGAGGAGAACAAAAAGAAAAATGCAGAAGGAAGGCTGAAGCGCAAGCAGGAGAATGATGCGAAGCTGGCAAAACTTTGCGATGGAACCTCCCTTGAGCAGCTCGAAAAGGAACTGGCCGAACTCAAAGCAGAAGCAGAACAGCTAAATGAGCAGCATTCCTGGCTCCATGCGCAGCGCCAGCAGCTTACAGAGGCAATAGGCGTTCTTGCCTCAGGGGTTGCAAAATGCCCTGTGTGCGACTCCGACCTTGCAGCGGGCAAGGCTGAGAAAATATCCGGCGAAAAAAAAGCGCAGCTTGAAAAGGGAGTGGAGCTCGCAGGAAAGCTTGCAGAGGAGCTTGCTGCGAAAAAACTCGCATTGGCCGCACTTGAGGGAAAAATTTCAGATGTCAAGGCTATTTCAAAGGAAAATGAAAGGCTGGTTGCTGACGGCATTGATGTGGCTTCGTTCGAAAAGGCAATTGCCGAAAAAAACGAAGCGCGGAAAATTGCTGAAGCGGAGCTTGCGAAAAACGAGTCGAAGATTGTTGAATTGGAAAAGGAGAAGGACTTCGCACGAAAGGAGATGGAAGATATGCAGAGGGCTTCGAAACTATTTGAGGAGCTTTCCGCATCAGAAGCAAAGCTTGCCGAATGCGAGGCAAAACTGAAGGCAACCAGCTTTGACGAGGCAGCTTACGAGAACGAAAGGAAAGGCGCGGAGGCTCTTCGGGCCGACTTTGCTTCTGCAGACACTGAAGCAAAAGGCGAGGAGAAGCAACTGAAGCTCCTTGAGGAGATGCTTGCGCAGCAAAAGGAAAGCCTTGCAGCGCTGCAGCAAAAGGAAAAGCTGGCAAAGAGATATGCGGAAGCGGCAGCAAGCATGCAGATTTACAAGAACAGCCTTGCTGCTGCGCAGACTGAATTGCGCTCGACTCTTGTTGAGGAGATAAATGCCTCGCTTGCAGAAATTTGGCCTTCTGTTTATCCCTATGCAGATTATGGAGGGGTGAAATTCGAGGCAGACGATAAGGACTACCGGCTGCTCATGCAGAAAGAAGGCTGGCGCGAGGTAGATGCCGTAGCCTCAGGAGGCGAGCGGGCATGCCTGTGCCTTGCCCTTCGAATAGCATTTGCAACCGTGCTGACACCCGACATAGGCTGGCTAATATTGGATGAGCCGACGCACAATTTGGATGCCGATGCGGTTGCTCTCCTTTCCGAAGCGATAAATAGCAAGATACCATCCATTGTGGAGCAGACATTCGTGATTACCCACGATCCTGCCCTTGGAGAGACGGGCGAAGGGGTTGTCTTCAGATTGGAACGGGATAAAGGGAAGAATGAAGCGACGAGAGTATTGACTGGCTGAAGGGAGCTAAAAGTAAGATGCAAACCTGCCTGCTTTTTCTGCAAGTGTCTTGTGGAGCTCTGCTTTTTTTCCGCAGTGCTCGGCAACGGCGTGCCTGCACACAGGGGAATAGGAAATGTAGGTTGCTGCAAGCGATTCAATTTCGCCCTTTTTCGCAAATCCCCTGCCAGCAAGCGAGCGCAAGGTGGCAACCGCTTCGTAGAAAAGCGAGTCGGAGTCGGAAAGTGCGAATATTGCAACCGGATTGGAGAGCCTTGCTTCCCTGCCGGAAAATTCTACGGCCTCTGCCGAGATTCCGCCGCAGCCGAATCCCTGCGTGTGCAGGGCTGCAAGGCGGAGGATTACTGCCCTGCAAAACGATGTGCGTTCGGAGGCAGACAGCCTGGATGCTTTTATCTTTCCTTGTGAAGAAGTTTTGCAAACCACAAAGATCTCATTGCTCTTGTTTGCAACATAGCCGATTGGGGAGGAAGCGTGCTCAGCTAGCCAGTCATATGAGCCGACGAGAATGTGCGCATGCTGCTCTGAGTCGACTTTGCGAAGAACATAGCTCTCTTTGCGAAAGTTAAGGGACTGCCCGTCAAAAGAGTCGCAGTTGCCCAAGGGATAGCTTAGGTGCTCGAACCCTTCCGCGAGGACTGCGAACCTGTTCATCTTTCCACCTAGGCATATTGGAATCTTGTGAATTTCTTGTTGTTCACAAAGAGCGTGCTGATTTTTTCTATCAGGCGAACGGCAGATGCTTTTGAAAACATGGGCCGCAATCGCCTGAAAAACTCGGCTATCTCAAACCGCTGCTTTGCCCTGTCCAAAACTTCGATTGGGAGCTTGCGCTGCCCTGCTTGAGATTGGCTAACCGGTGGTTTTGTTACAGCGCTCATTCACCGCACCCTCTAAGACGAATTTGCATCTGATAGAAAGGCTATAAAAACTATTGTAACAGTCTGGAGGCGGTTGCCCGGGGGGCGGCGGCAGCTGAAGACGATTTTCGCAACAAGGCAATTGTGACGAGACGCTATTTTTGTCCTTCTGCAGCCTTTCGAAGCGATGCGACCGACATTTGTGGTGTTGATGAGGTCATCACTATCTCGGTTGCAAACTCAAAGCCAGCCCAGTTTGCCATGCGCGGCAGTATTTGCAGATGGAACTGGAAATCTTTTTGCCCTATGGGAGCCGAATGGAAAACGATATTGTAGGGTCCAAAGCCGGTAGCAGCATCAAAGGCTGCGAGGGACGACTTGAGAATTGCTGCAAGTGAGCGGAGCTGCGAATCGTCAAGCTCGACCAGTGAGGCGACGCGGAATTTCGGGAGGAGCCAGAATTCGAGAGGGAAGCGGGATATTTTTGGGCAGACGGCTGCGAATTGCTCGTTTTGCAAGAAGATGTTCTTTTCCTGCTTTGTTGGCATGGCTGCGAAGGCAGACGCTTTCTTGCCGACTTTTTGAACGTGCTTTGGCACGAAGTCCATTGCAACTACCTGAGAGTGCGAGTGCTCGAGCGATGCGCCTGCAGCTTTTCCTTCGTTCTTGAAAACGCAGACATATTTGAGCTTGGGGTCTGCTGCTGCAGCAGCCATCCTTCGCTTGACCATGGCGAGATAGTCAAACAGGTTGTCGACTGAAAGCTCGGAAATTGTTTTCATGTGGTCAGGCGTTTCCACAATGACATCGTGCCAGCCATATGCTTTCTTGCTGCCCTTGTCAAAAGCAGGGAACTTGTTTGGGAAGCAGCGTATTTCCCATTTGCCGTCCTTTTCTATCCTGTCAATTTCTGGAGGGGTGAGGTGCTCGTTTCCAGGGCAAAAAAAGCATTTTTCAGGAGGCACCACTTTCTGCGCGCGCGGGTGCACGTTGTCATGGGGGCGTGAGCCACGTGAGACTGTGACAACTACTTGCCGGCCTAGGAAATCCTTCTTCACAGCATTGTGCATTTCTTCGATTGACATTGGAATCACCATGACGTAATCGTTAGAGGAATGCTTCAACTTCTTCCTTTTTCTCCTTTTCCACGTTCCCAAGCTTTTCGGGCTTTTCGCTCACAGGAATGCTTCCACATCCTGCTTTTTTTTTGTTTTCTCCTCCTCGAACCTTTTTGCGATAAGCTCCAAATCCTTTCCCTTTGCGGAGAAGCTGGACTTGCGCTTGCGTATCTTTACGAAAATGGGTGAGCCGACTGCCTCCCCGACAAAAAGCGCTTCGCCCACGCGGAGGGTTGTTATCGAATCCAGCATGGACCGGTCAATGCCCTCGCATGATTTGCCCACATGGTCGATGTCAAACGGGTTGGTCATTCGAAGGATAATGTTGGTGTTGCACTGCGCAAGCGCTGTCGTGGCAAGATGCACTGGCCGCTGGGAAATAAGGCAGAGGCAAGCGCCGAATTTCCTGCCCTCCCTGGCGATCGTAATTATTGGCCCCTTTGCAAGCGCGTGCGACTTTTCAGCCTTTTCAGGGGCGAAATTGTGTGCCTCCTCGACAACGAGGACAAACGGCGCAATCTTCTCGCTTTTTCTGAGCTTGAAAAGTCTGCGTGACAAGTATGAGACAATTATCTGTTTCTTTTTCATGTTCTCGATTTCGGACAAGTCAACCACGCAAAGCTTGCCTGGAGCAACCGCGTCTTCAAGCTTTGGATAATCCGTTGATGCAAAAAGGCGAAGCGAACGCAGTTCTGAAAGCCAAGCAAGAAGCGGGCGCTTGACATTGTCCTTCTTCTTGTCAGCCATCTCGTGCTCCACTTTTGCAATCAGATCATCAAGCGAATAGGGCTCGTGCTTCTCCTTCTTTTCCTTGCGAATCGCCTCCATGATAGGGGCAAGCTCGCGCTTTTGGGTTGCCGACATTTCAGGAATCCACTCGGCAAGCTGGTTCGGAGTGACTTTGCGGAAAGCGATCCTGAATTTCTTTGCTGAGATGACTTCAGTGCTCTTGCCGTATTGCGTGGACTTGAAGCCAACGTATTCGCCATGGCTGTCAAGCACAACTATCGCCATCCTGCCAGCCTCGGGCTTGCGCTCAAGCATTTCTTCGATGAGCACAGAGGTAAAGTAGGACTTTCCGCTGCCAGACATTGCAAGGATTGCCAAGTGCTTTTGCAAGAGCTTCCCCATGGAAATTTTCGCTGCAAGCGAATGGTGCTGCAACGAACCTAGGTCAAGGCCGCTGTCATCCAGCTGCAGGAATTTCTTGAGCAGAGAGTCTTCAGCCACAAGGACCTTGCTGCCTGGCGCTACTGGAAAGACGCTTCTGGAAATGTTCGCAGCGTCCGATTCGAACACCCCGTGCACCCTGACATTGGCAACTACATACTCCCAGTCTTCTGTCGGGAAGCTTTCGGACATTGCAGAGCTTCGTTCATATTCTGCCACGCTTTCCGCTCGCTCAAAGTAGCGGTTGGCGCGCGTTATTTCGGAAACAGATCCGAGGACAAAGCCGCCGCTGTCGGATTTCACTTTGACGAACTGGCCCTTGCGCACTTTTTGGCTCGATATGACAAACGAGAATGCGATTGTGGTCGGCCCTTCCATTGTGGAAATCACTGTCCCGATTTCGCCTGCGCCCTTGGCTGATGCAGCTGAATCGTGCACGTTCCCATCTCCATCCGCCATGCCAATTCCTCCCGTGCAGATAATCCCCTTAACCTTTTAAATCGGATATGAGAAGTCTGTGCGGCGACAGCATGGCACCTGCAAGAGGAGAAGATCTACCGTTTTCGCAGCGCTACTCGCTTCCATCGCAGCTTGCAGGCTCGCTGGGAGACGTTTCTTGGGATACCGTAGTGCAGCTTTCGACCGACTTCCAGGCGAGCGTGCCTGAGAAGCGAGGCAAGGCGGCGAAGCTTGTAAAAGAGCTCCAGATGACGCGCATACTCCTCATGGACAGGATACGGCACGCGTCCGAACGCGGAGGCGGGGTTGACCCAAAAATACTCGTGGACGTGGTGAAGCTTTTGCACCGCTGTGAGGAGGTTGCTGAGCAGTACGACCTTGACCTCAGGTCGTTTTCGACATTCGTTTACATGATAAGCGAGAAGCTGAAAAAAGAAAAGCTTGCCAAGCACCCTGGAGAGCTTGAGCTTTCAAGGCTTGCGCCCATAAAAGAAGAGCTTGAGAGGCTCAAGGACAGAAGCGAGCTGATGCTGGAGAAGAAGAAACGCAAGAAGAAAAAGAGATAATGGGCAAGGAATGCTTGGAAAGAAGCGGAAAAGGAGATAGAAAAAGAGTGAAACTGGGAGAAACCCGCAAGAACAAAAATAATCGTCCTTTGGGGAAATTTAATGGCACCTTCCTGGGAATTCGAAGGCGACTCACTTGTTTTCGATGGCAAAAAAGCCGCTGCGCCAACAGTCCGTACCTTCGAGGAGATGCGCCCAGTTCTCGCTGACGCAGGAGTACAGTGCAGCCTCCAGCCTGATTCGCCCCTTTATTATATGTTCCGCGCAGTGCTTTCCTTCCAGCACATAAGGTATGACATTACAAGGATACTTTCTGCCGACTTGTGCGGGGAATACAACAAGACATTCGGGCACATACACCCGCCGTCAAAATCAGGCGCTTCCTGGCCCGAAGTTTACGAGGTGCTTGATGGGGATGCACACTTCCTGCTGCAAAAGGTAAGCTCACTTGGCGTGCAGGACGCAATACTTCTTTCCGCAAAGAAAGGCGAGCGCTTCCTTGTGCCGCCTGCATATGGGCATGTCACCATAAACCCTGGAAGAAAGGACCTTGTGCTTGCAAATTTGATTTCAGGCGACTTCCAATCTGACTATTCGATGTTCGCAAACCGCAAAGGCGCGTGCTTTTACGAGATGAAAGGCGGCAAGATTGTGAAAAACCCCAATTACGGAAAGGACTTTGAAGTCCGGAAAGTCGGGGCAGTGAAGTTCTCGGAATCGTTCGGCTGCTTTGCCCCCTTCAAAAAGCTCTCGCTGCTTGAGGCTGCGCAGGATTACAGGAACATCGAGTTCCTGCAGAAGCCTGAAATGTTCTACTGAATCTTTCATGGCACAGGCTGATTCACTTGTTCATTTTCTGAGCTGCGAAAGCACCAAGCAACGCTATAAGCGCAGTGAAAATGGGGGTCAGAATTATGGCCCCTATAAACGAGAATATGGCTATGAGTAGCACAGCATCGTAAGTAAGTGGCGAACCTGCGGTTCGTGCTGCAGCTATTGCGCGGTTGAAAATATTGTAGCCCAAAAGCATCATGACAAGGGCGGCAGCCGCCCCGAAAAGCACACCTGCAAGGCCGAAAATCCCTCCTGCAACAGCGGATTGTTTAAGGTCGCACTCGAAACTTTTGACGCAGTTCCATCCAACATAGATAGGAAGGAAGAATCCGGCCAGATTGATGAGAAGGTCTAAGGTTGGATTGCTTCTATCCAGAGCCCATATGTTATACTGATTCAGCAAGATAAGTGCAAAACTTGCAACAACTGGTAGCTTAATCATCAGCCAGTAGTCCTGAAGTTTTTTTCCGCATATGGGTTTCAATCCAGCCCCCTCAAACTACCTCTTCTCCACTTTTCCCCGTGCAAATGTTGCCGAGCCGCCGCCCTTGCCCCCGTGCTTTTTGAGAAGCTCAAGCGCGTTCTGCCCGCTTCCCTCAGGCGCAACTGCAACGATGAAGCCGTCGGTCGTGGTGATGACTGCGGAAAAACCGGCAGCGGAAAGCTTGGCGCACACTTCCTCCGAGAGTTTCTGAGTATAAGGGGCGCCCACTAGTTCCACCATCTTCTTGCCGGCTTTTTTCGCCTTTTCGGATTCGCTTTCGCTTATCTGGCTGGCAAGAAGCGCCTGCAATTTCTCCAGCTCCTTGCCCCGCTCCTTCCATTCGTTGAAAAATCGCAGCGCTGTTGCCTTCAGCTGGTCTTCTGGCACGCCAAGTGCCTCTGCTGCTTCGCGAAGCAGACGCTCGCGCTCTTCGATGTGCTTTATGGCTTCAGGCCCGACTTTGATTACCACTCGCTCCACCCCGTCCTGCACGCCCTCGCGCCTGACAATTTTGACTAGCTCAAGCGCAGCAGTGCTTTTGATGTAATTGTGCGTGCCGCCGCACGCCTGATGGTCTATCTTGCCGATTGAAACAACACGCAGCTCCTTGCCAGGCACTGCGCCGCCCTGATACAAGCGGAAACCGTACCTTGCTTCTGCCTCATTTCGCCCAAGCACTTCGATTTTCACAGGAATGTCCTCAATCACATACTTGTTTGCAAGCTGCTCGATTTTCTCAAGCTCTTCCCAGGTTATTTTCTTGTAGTGCGTCAGGTCGATTTGCGCCTTCTTTTCATCCTTGTAGGAGCCGCATTGCCAAATGTGCGGGCCAAGAACCTGTCTCGCGCAGCAGTTAATCAGGTGTATTGCAGTGTGGTGCATGGAAATTTGCTTCCTTCTTGCACCATCCACTTTCCCATGAACCTTGTCGCCTGGCTTGAAGGCGCTGGGATTTGCCACTTCGTGCAGTATTACGCCTTTCTCCTTTTGCACGTTTGGCACTTTTACTCCATTGAGAGTGCCGGTATCGAAAATCTGCCCGCCACCCTCAGGGTAAAATGCAGTGGAGTCAAGTATGACCCACTTGTCCTTCACAGCAACGACGTTGGCATCGAATTCCTCAACAGAATCGTAAAAGAGGGTTTTCGTCTTCTCATGGCCTTCGACATCGACCCTGCTTTCTTGCGCAGGGCCTGCTTCATCCTCATTTTTCATAAGAGAGTAGAAGTTTTCTGGTATGGCGACTTTGACGCCTTTTTCCTTTGCAAGCTCTGCAACCAACTCCACGGGAATGCCATCAGACTCATAGAGCTTCCGAAGGTCGTCAGTGGTTATTGCTTTCCCTCTGGAAAGGAGGTTGCTCACTTTCCCTCTCCCCTTCTCCTTTCCAGCGGCGTATTTTCTTTTTTCTTCTTCCACAACAGCAATTGCAGTAGGAACGCCTTCTTTGAGCTTGGGGAACAGTTCGCGCAGGTGGTGCGCATGCGCTTCCAGCACTTTCGCATAATCAACATTCATCCGGTATTCTTCATCGAAACCGAATGTGCGCCTAAGAATCATCCTCAGATTGTAGCCGCCGCCGGAGTTGGAGGGCAGCATGCCGTCGGTGGAGGTGAAGAGGATTGTTTTCAGATGGTCTGCGCAGGCATAAACTGCATGAAGGGGCTGGAAGATTGAAAGAAGCTCTTCGCCGGTCATCCCCAATTGCTTTGCAATCTTCTCCCTCTCAGCTGCAATGTCCTCCACTTCATCAGTGTTAAGCGAGCCCGAGAGCTTGGCGTATTGCAGAAAAATTTTTTCGTCCACTTTCACGCCTGACTTTTTCATCAGCTCATCCACTGCAGCACCGAAAGTGATGCCATAGGAGATGGGCGAGCCATGCGTAATCCAAGCCAGCCTTTCCAAACCAGCGCCCATGTCGATGACTTTTGTGGAAAGCTCCCTGCTTTTCCCGCCTGGCAATTCTTCATATTGCATGAAAACGCAGTTGCCAAGCTCCAGCCCATCTGCAAAATACTCGATGCATGGGCCGAAGTTGCCGCCACCAGCCCATACATCCTCAAGGAAGACAAGATGCTCCTCGTTTATGCCAAGGTGCGACAAATAGCCCAAGTCATGGTTGATTGCAGCGTCCTTCCAGTAAACGTCGCCTGTTTTTTTGCTGTTGAATGCCTGCT
>JAWBPP010000022.1:0-15724 GCA_038824715.1 Candidatus Anstonellaceae archaeon | reverse complement strand
TGGCCTTCATCTCCCCAAAGGATTGAATAAGAAAGCGAGCCTCCCTCTGGATCGGATGCTGTTATTTTCCAGGTTCCTGTTTCGCCCACCTTGAGCGAAGATGGGGGCGAGAAGCTTGAGATAGCTGGTGCCCTGTTTGCTGGCTGGGCTGGATCGACAATGTTCACAGGCACTTCAGCAAGCACTGCTGTTGCGGAAGGCTGCGTTCCGAATCTTATGATATACTTTCCCGCTGGAGGCCAGGAGGGCACTTTCCATGAGGTCGAGCCTCCTGCGAATGTGTTCAGTGTGGTGTCAATGCTCAGCAATTCTTCCCCGCTTGAGTCAGCAAGCACTATGTAGCGCAAGTGGTTTTTCCATTGGTCTGAAACCGCCCATGTGAGGGCGTAGGTTTCGCCTTTGGTGAGAGTTGCGCCAGATGACGGGAAAGTCACAGACATTGCATTCGGCTCGACCGCGAATCCTGCCGGAGCAAGAAGCAACAGCGCCAAAAAAAGGGCGCCGAACGAGTTTGTGCTCTTCCCAATCATCAATACCACCCCATCAATAAATTTTCGTTTCTCTTTGTTAATAATGGTTTCTCATTTCATTAATTGCTGCCGCCAGAGCCGCTTGCTGATGCGCTCTGCGGAGGAGCAGGCGGCTGCTCGCTTCCGCCAAGCATGCAGGCTTCAGGCACGTTCACCCAGTAGGCGCGCCCAGGCTCAAGCGTGCCTGAGTAAACGTATTCCGGCTTTGGCTTGCCAAGCTCGTGCGAGTAATACCATGGGCCCTGTGAAATGCTGCACGTCCCTGCATAGTCTGAAATCGAGACTGCGCTCTCTGGCGCTGCCACGAGGTTCCAGCCTGCGAAAAGCTCAGGCGTTTCAAAGGCCTGGCGCGCCCCTGTTTCGGCAACGTCGAACTCGCATTCGCCTGAAGACCTAATCCAGTAGCCGATGCCAGGGTAGAGAGTGTATTCCTTCACATAGCCGTTTGCAGTCAGCTTCCATGCGTAGGGCTTGGAGTTGCACGCTGCTGAGACCTCCTTCATCGAAACTGCGGAGCCCACTGGCACTGAGACCATGTTCCAGCCCTTGTAGAGCTTGATTGCCCCTTCAGATGGAGGGGAAGGCGGCTGCTCGTAGCCGACAACGCTCACTTTGGCTGTGGATTGGCCGACCAGCTTCCACTCCGACGGGCATGGTGCTGCCACACACATGTAAGGCATTTCCTTGTAAACTGAAACTGTCACATATTTCGTGCCTGCCGAGCGCGCGGTGAAGTAAGCCGAGACGCTTGTTGATTCGCCTGGGCGAAGGACGACGTAGTCAACGCGCCCGAGCTCTGCCGCGATTTTGCCCTCGATTGCCTCAGCGACCGCAGTGGGGACAGAAACTGCAGGCGAGGATGACGCCGGCTGCTGCGCTGCAGCAGGGGCAGTTGCCGATTCTTGTGGCGCAGGCTGCTCCCGAAGCGGAGCTGCGCTTGGAACAGGCCGTGTCGATGGTTTTCCATAGAAGTACTGGTTCAGGATTGCCACAACGTCGTCCTCAAGCGAAGCGAGTTTCACTTTCTGCTTTGGGGCGACATTGTATTCCGAACCGGAATATTTGGTGACCACCTTGAACTTCTGCTCGCCGTTTGACGGGCCGGGGTTGTAGGCGATTTTTCCTATTACCTTGAAGCTGTCGCCCACTTTCACCTGCGATGGCTCGGCATATGCGCCGACATCGACCGAGTATTTGCCGCTGCCCACGTTTACTGTGAGCGTGGACTGCGCCTGCTGTCCTTTGTCATCAGTCACTGTGAAGGTGATTGTGTAAGTGCCTGCAGAGTAGTAGGTGTGCTGGAAGGTAGCGGTCTGCCCGCCCTGTCCGCTTATCAATTCCGGCTTGGCAACCTGGAGCTGGCTCTCGTCTCCCCACTTCACAGAGTAGGTGAGGGCGCCTTTCTCAGGGTCGTATGCTGAGACCTTCCACGTTCCTGTTTCGCCCGTGTTGATGTTGGTCGGGCCGCCAACTCCTGAAATGACTGGGGCGCGGTTGTTCGAGGAAGGAAGCGAAAATGCTGCCTCCACTACTGCCTTGAACTCGTCATATGGCCTTGAGCCAACGACTTTGTAGCCATACACTTGGTTGCCAGATTTCTTCCCTATGATAAATGATGGCGTGCCCTCCAGCCTAAGCCTTGTGGCTTCGGAAAGCTGTGCCGCCACCTCATCTGCCTTCGAGCCGCTGGAAAGGCAACTGTCAAAGGCGCTTCCAAGCCCGAGAGACTGCGCAACTTGCTGCAGGACCGCATTGTCGATGCCAGATGGCTGGCGGTTGAACAAAGCTTCCTTGTACTCCCAATACCTGCCCTGATCGCCAGCACATTCCACTGCCTCAGCCGCCTTTTGTGCTTCTGGGTAAAAGGCAGTAATTGGGAAGTTCATGTGCACAAAGTTGACACGCGAACCGTAATTGTCCGCGATTTGCCTGAGAGTTGCCTGGGCGCGGTAGTCAAACGGGCCAGGGAATTCTGAAAACTCTGCTATTGTGACTTGGGCGTTGTCCGAACCTTTGACTAACCTGCCTGCGATGTTTACCGTCAGTTTTTCATCAGGCAGAGGTGTTGGAGAAGTGGTGTCGCTCGGGTATACGTATCCCCAGATGCTGGAAGATGCTCCCTTGGAATCCGTGGCTGTGATTGTCATCTTGAACTGCCCTGCTCTCGAATAGGCATGTGTGATAGTCCCAGGCGAATAGGACATAGATTGCACAGGGCTTCCGTCCCCGAAGTTAATGCTGATTGCCAGAGCGGTTCCGTCTTCAGGGTCAGATGCCTCTACTCTCCATTTGCCGACTTCGCCTACCTTGAGGCTGGATGGGCCGTTGTTCCAGAACGGGCCGTATATGTAGGTGACTATTGGAGGCTGGTTGACAGGCTGCGGCCCGCTTCCAACATTCGCGGTTATCGTTGTCTGCGTGGTTGCGCCCTGGTCATCTTGCACTATTATTGTTATTGTGTAAGTGCCTGCAGAGTAGTAGGTGTGCTGGAAGGTAGCGGTCTGCGTGAACGCCTGCACTGTTTTTTCTCCGGACTTGTAGATTTCATCGCCCCAGATAACAGAATACGAGAGAGATTTCCCCTCGGGGTCGTAAGCCTTCACGCTCCACGTTCCTTGCTCGCCGACTTTGATTGATGTCGGGCCGCCTGTTGAAGTGATGACTGGAGGCTTGTTGCCTGATGGAAGGGGTTCAACGTAGAACGAGACGCTCTTCTCGTTGTTTGCAGGGTTTGAGTCTGCCCCCATTGGGAAAAGAACCGCCTTTATGGTGTGCGTTCCAGGCGAATAGTAGCCTCCATCGAATTTCAGCGTTGTGAGCGCGCCAGAGGCGAGATTGCCGCCCTTGACTATGGAAACGTATTGCCCGTCAACATAGGCGTTGACATCGAATGCGCCGCTAGTGGCAGTTCCAGCGTTCTTGACAGATACATAGAAATCCATTCTCCTTTGCCCGTTTATGTTTTCGTCAGATTGTTTGGCATAGACGTCCGAAACCGCCAAGTCTGCTGTCCCTGCCCCGTTCACATTGACAGTTATGGTCGATTCGGTAGTCGCGCCGAGAGTGTCTGCGACCGTGAACTTTATCGTGTAAGTTCCTGGTTGGTAATATGTGTGCTGGAAGGTTGCCTTCTGCCCGTTTGAAAGTGCCTGCACTGTTGGGTAGATTGGCGCCTTGTAATTCTCGTCTCCCCACACAACATTGTAAATAAGTGAGCCGCCCTCAGGGTCAGTTGCAGTTATTGACCAGGCGCCCTGTTCGTTTACGTTGATATTTGTCGGTCCGCCTGTGCCGGAGATTACTGGAGCCTTGTTGCTGCAGTAAAAGCGGACGCGGTAATCGTAACAGGAATTGTTGTTCTCAGCATTCACGCACTTGAAACCGTAGGATGCATCACATGTCACTGTTTGGCCAGTCTGAGTGTAATCGATTCCAGAAGTGGTCTGGCACTCTATTGCGATTGGATTTTTGCATAAGTCAGGAAAACGGCCGATGTCTTCCCAGTCGCCGGTTGCATCCGGGTCGTCGCTGTCCTTCCATTCTGTCCAGCTGCCCCCCACTGGAAGGGTCAGCGCAAATGAGAAGTTTGATATGAGGAGCATTGCAAAGACAAAAAATCCGATTGCCTGCGTTGCTGTTTTGTTCCCGTTTTTAGTTTTCATTCAGATCACCTTTTTTTTGTTTAATTCGTTTAACATTATACTATACTACTAGACTAGAGATACTGCGCTTGCTATGCCGAGGCAAAACAGGCCTGCAGCAAGAAGAGCCGCCATCGTTATTTTGATTTCTTTTTTCATTTCCCGCACCAGTTGCAATTTTTTCCCGTTCGTTTAGTTCGTTTCGTTCTCTTTCCGTTCTCTTTTCGTTTTCATTTTTTTTCCGTTTCAATTTTTTTCCTGTGATTTCCCTTTTTATTTCCGAACCTTTTTGTTCGGAAAACCATTTCCCAGCAGTTGTTCTCTTTTCCATTTTTGCTTTACCGCATTTTTTTGCAAACGCGGAAAATTTTTTCCAAGCGAAAACGTTTTCGCTCGCTGCTCTTTTGGCTGCGAGCTTTGCTTATAAAGGGTCTGCGAAACGCGCCCGAAACCGCTTTATAAGCTTTTCGCGGTCCGATAAATTTCCGGGCTGACTTTTACGTCGATAAATTACAGAAAGAGCTTTTCTTCCACTTCCGCAAGCAGGTTCCTGCCAAACGGAGTGAGCTTCACTATGTTTTTGCGTTCCAAAGAGCGGAGGTTGCGAAGCAGGCTGGTCTTGGGAATCAAAAGCTTGTGCTGTATTTGCGAGCGCTTTGCGCGGCCATTTTGCTTGAAGAGGAATTTCACTATTTCCGCTTCGCGGTCTGAAAGAGTGGAGAGCACTGCTTTCACTTTCGGGTCGGACAAATTGAAGCGGCTTTGTTCTGGCTGGGGATCGGGTTTCGAAGATGGGGTTGGTGGCGGCTGTTGCTCCTTTTTTATGCCGATAAGCTGAGACTGCCCTCCTTCTTTTTTCGGTTTCCTGAAAGCAAGAAGGTAGATTGCGCCTGCTATTGCGAGCGCTGCAAGCGCAGTTGGAAGGATATCCGTTCCAGAGGATTTTTTCTTCAGCTCTATTGTTGCAGAGGCGGACTTGCCATGCTGTATTGTGACAGCAGCCGAGCCTGCAAGCGAGTCTGCGGATGATGAAACCTGGCAACTGCCTGTTGGAAGCACGCGGAAAAGGAAGTCGCCTGCCTCGCCTGCCTGCACCTGCGTGCCGCCGTTTATGCGCTCGTAGTCAAACGTTGCTGATGGGCAGGAGACCCAGACTTTTGCATTCGGGACAGGCGAGCCGTCGAGCGTGGCTTTGCCGGACAGGCTGCCAGAGGGGTAGAAGATGAGAGTTATGGACTGGCTTTGCGGGAGCACGGCAGTTGCAGTGGAAGCGTAGTCTGCACCGGATGTTGAAGGGTTGATGAGAAGGGCATCGAACTCATAGCTTCCTGCATCAAGCGAAAGGAGCGCCCTGCCGGATGAATCCGAGATGACTTTGTAAATCGTTGTTTGGATTTGCCCCGACCTGTTTGCGCGTGCGAGGATGACGAGCGGGGAATTTGAAGCGGACGAACCGTTGGCAAGCACCGCGCGCACGAACACTTCCCCTGAAGACGGGGGAGTGGCTGGCGGAAGGTCGGAATCGTTTTCGGCTGCGAATGACAGGTTGGAAAAAAGGAGAATGCTTGCCATTACCATGGCTAAAAGCCGCATAACACCCAATTGTGCATCCCTCTTCTTTAAAATCATGTACATTTTGTGCGTTACCTTCCCCTCCCGAAATATTGGTGGCCTCGCGAGTCGCGCGTGCGAGAACCTGAATCTGAATGGGAGCGCCTGTCCCTGCCGCGCCTGTCATCGCGCCCCCTTCCGTGGGAGACGTGGCTCCCTTCGCTTCTGCCTCCGGAATCGCGGTGACCGTAGCTGCCCCGCCCTCCTTCGCGTGAGCCGTGCCCTCGATAGCTTCCGTGGCTATGGGAATTGTGCCGCTCTTCGCGCGGCCTCTCTGTGAAGCGCACCCTTCTTGGAAGAAGCTCCGGCTTGACTTCGACTTGGAGCTGCTCCATCTTGCTGTCTGTGACTTTTTCTAACATGGGAATGAGGCTAGTCTGGTCGAAGAAGATGAGGTTTATCGCCTCGCCCTCTTTCCCCATCCTGCCGGTCCTTCCAATCCGATGAACGTAGGTGTAGGGGTCATCCGTCACGTCGTAATTTATCACGTGCGAAACATCCGAGACGTCCAATCCTCTGCTTGCAAGGTCGGTTGCCACGAGGATGTTGATATGTTTTTTGCGGAAAGACTCCATGGATCGGTCGCGCCTGTTTTGAGTCATGTCGCCGTGCAAGGCAAGCGAGGAAAACCCGCGGTCGATTAGAATTTCGTTTATCCTGTCCGCCCCGCGCTTGGTGCGCACGAAGATGAGGGTGAGGTGCGGCTTTTTCTGGACCAAAAGCGTGAGAAGCACGTTGAGCTTGTCGAACTTGGAAGTCTCAACATAATACTGCTTGATGTTTTTCACTGAGAGGGAATCCTCGCTCACCCGCACCTGCTGGGGCGACTTGAGGTACCGCTTGGAAAGCTCGAGTATTTGCGATGGCATTGTCGCGGAAAAGAGGAGAGTCTGCCTTGTTGCAGGGGTTTTTTGGAGGATTTTTTCTATGTCATCTATGAAACCCATGTCGAGCATGCGGTCTGCCTCGTCAAGAACCACCACTTCGACTGCGTCGAGCTTGAGCGTGCCTCGCTCTATGTGGTCAAGGAGCCTGCCTGGCGTCCCAACAACGATGTCCACTCCGGAATGCAATGGGCCGAGCTGGCGCTCTATGTCCTGCCCGCCGTAAACTGCAAGCATCTTGAGCGGCAGGTGCCTGCCTATCTTTTGGAGCTCGGCAGTAATCTGCACCGCAAGCTCGCGTGTTGGCGCAAGTATGAGCGAGCGAGTTTTTTTGTCGCTGTGCTGGCGCTGCGCGAGTTTTTCAAGTATGCATATGCCGAATGCCGCTGTCTTGCCTGTGCCTGTCTGCGCCTGGCCAATCAAATCCTCCCCTTGCAGCAAAAGGGGCAGCGCCTGCTCCTGGATAGGAGTTGGCTTGGCAAAGCCAATCTCGTCAAGTGCCTGCATTATTTTAGGGTTTAGCCCTAGCTTTGAGAAACCCATTCTCTCATTCTCCCTTGGCAATACACGACACAGCCTGCGAGGCCGCAACCCTGAAGCATCGTATGCCAAGGGTTGACACGCAAAATTAGCCAAGTAAATTTTGTCTGTTTTGTTGTATGGATGCAAGGAAATAATAATCCTGCGGTTGGTGGCGGGTTCTAGATGCTAGCACTTGACTTGCCCAGTTGATGAGCTGACATTGCAGATGCCCCGGCACATGAGAAACAGGGGCTTTCCTACCTGCCTTTTGGTAACCGAGTTATTTTCTATGTATTCCACATACTCAAAACCAAAGTTCGCTATCGACACGATTCCGCTGCCGTCCGGGTTGCATAGATTTGAGAGACCGCACAGGATAAACGAACCAGTAGTTTGGCAGGCAGAAGGAGAGGTGGCCAGATACAATTCCACAGTATGCTGGCCGCAGTTGGAAGGCACGATTGTCCAACCGTGAAAGCCGTCTCCGAATCCGAAGCACGCCTCCTCGCCAGGGGCAAGCGTAATCCTGCTCAGAGGGTATACGGCCCCATGGTCGCCGTATGAGTCTATGCTGGTGTTGCCTCCGAACATTTTCGACAAGGCAATGCGGTAGTTGCCATTGTTTTTGATTTTCAGGTATTTGAAGACTGTTTCATTCTGAATGGGTGGAAAATCAGTACTGGCCAGGTAGTATGTCCCATCATTTTCCGAGACTGCGATTGGGTAGGCGGAACGCCAATAAATCTCGCTCTCGGTCAATTGTGTGTCTGCCGCTGTTCCTGGAAACCATCCAAGAAGAGCGATTGAAACTAAGGCAACTACGAGGACGACTGCGAGAAGGACAAGGTATTCGGTCGCCCCTTGGGCGCGGAAAGGGTGCATGCTGCCATAATGCAGCCACTGCTTATCTATTTTTCCATCGTCGTTTTCACGCCGTAAATCCTGTTTCGTCGTCCGAAATTAACTATTTATACCTGTTGCATCATAGAGCTGTGTGCGACTCAAATCTAGGAAGTATATTGTCGTCCTAGGCTCGCTCATGTCGGGCTTGGGAAAGGGGATTCTGACTGCGTCAATTGCGAAACTGCTCCAGTCAAGGGGATTGAAGGTTTCCCCAGTGAAATTCGACGGCTACTTGAACGTGGACTGCGGGACAATGAACCCTTACCGGCACGGGGAAGTTTTTGTTTTGGACGACGGGACAGAGTGCGACATGGACTTTGGCACTTATGAGAGGTTCCTGAACATTGATTTGAACGGCAGGAATTCGATTACCGGCGGGAAACTGTTCAGGAACATAATTGACAAGGAGCGGAAGGGCGGCTTTTTGGGGCGCGATGTGCAGATTGTGCCGCATCTTACAGACGAGATTAAGGCATGGGTGAGAAAGGTTGGCGAGGAGCAGGATGCGGATGTCGTTATTGTAGAGGTCGGCGGCACTGTGGGCGATTTGGAGAATGGCTACTTTTTGGAGGCAATGAGGCAGTTTGCTGCAGAGGAAAAAGTGCTTTTCATACAACTTACGTTCGTGCCAAGCTTGAGCGAGGGAGAATTGAAGACAAAGCCGACGCAGCATGCGAACAGGCTGATACAATCTATGGGTATTTCGCCAAAAATAATTGTTTGCAGGCAAGACGAGCCATTGACACGAGAGGCGCGGGAAAAGATTTCGATGTTCTGCAACGTGCCGCCGCAAAATGTGATGGACGACCCGCTTGTGGAAACAATCTACGAACTGCCGCAGATTCTTGAAAAGCAGAAGATGACCGAAATAATTCTGAAGGAACTGGATATGGAGGAAAAGAGCGAGGACCTGAAGGAGTGGAAAGGGCTCGTGGAGAAGTTGCTGAATCCGAAGCACGACATAACTGTTGCAATTACCGGCAAGTACACGGCTGTGAAAGATGCGTATGTTTCGGTGAAGGAAGCGCTGGTGCATGGCGGGGTTTACAACCATGCGAAAGTGAGGATAAAATGGGTGGAGACATCGGACATTGATGATGGCAAGGCAACTGCAAAGGAGCTTTTGTCTGGATGCGACGGGATAATAGTGCCTGGAGGCTACGGGAGCAGGGGGACTGAGGGGAAAATTGCCTGCATACAATATGCGAGGGAGCACCAGATGCCGTATTTGGGATTGTGCTATGGCTTGCAGATGGCTGTTGCAGAATGGGCACGGCATAAGGCGGGCATGGAGGGGGCGAACTCCACCGAAATTGACCCCGATACAAAATATCCTGTGATTGATTTCTTGCCTGAGCAGCGAGGGGTGAAGGACAAGGGCGCGAACCAGAGGTTGGGTGCTTGGGATTGCAAATTGAAGAGAGGCACCAAAGCCCACGAAGCTTATGGCAGGGATTTGATCTCTGAGCGGCACCGGCACAGGTATGAAGTGAACAACGCCTATGTGAAAAAGCTCGAGGAGTCTGGACTTGTGATTTCTGGCACTTCTCCCGACGGGAATATTGTCGAGATGATCGAATGGCCCGATGGATGGGGAGTTGGGACTCAGGCGCACCCTGAGCTGAAGTCGAGATTGGAGAGGCCTGCGCCGCTTTTTGTGGAATTTGTAAAGGCTTGCCTGAAAAACAGGAAGCAATAGCGCTTAGTTTTTGTTCGACCAGTGCAGCTCAAAAGGTGCCTTGATTAGCCGCACAGTCAAATTCCCAGATTCGGCATAAAGAAGAACGCGCTTTTCCGCATCAATGAAGTATTTTGATGCGGAGCTAAGAGCCGGAGAAGCAACCGAAATTTCGTATGCCTGCCTCCCTGCTATTTCTTTTTTGCCAAATGATTTGAGCGAAGTGGTGAACCTCATTTCCACTCCGGCTGCAGATGTAGTTGAAGCCGCCTGCCAGCTGAAGTTGTCAGACACCGCAAGCATCCAGGGCGAGAAAAGGAGGAACGACTGGTTTCCTGTCGAGGAGTTGAGCTGCCGCTCGTCGTTTACTGCATTTCCTGTTTGTTTTGAAAGGCATTCAGATGATGCAAACTCAGAGGCTTGTTCTGTAACAAGAATGCCTGGGCAACTTGAAGAGGAACTGATGCCGTAGACCACTTTTTTGTTTGGAGCTGCAACCATTTCCCCCGAAAGCTCGTACGCGTATGTTTCGCCTGCAAAAAGCATGAGCGGCGAATTCTTTGCAAGCGGCGCTTCCACTATCGAGCTTGACAGCTGCACTGGCGGCATGGCAAGAAACACGTAGAGCATGAATAGAATATAGCCGAAAATGCAGGCATACGCGATTGCCGACGTGGAACGGTCAAGAAGGGGAAGCAGGGGGAGACTGTTATAGATTTTTCTGAATATGGATGGCTGTGAAGTGGCTGGTTGTGCCTGATTTTTTGCTGGAGTTTTCTTTTCTTTTATTTTCATCCAATCTCCACGATGGAACTATTTCCTGCCAGCTTTCTCTTTCCGCTTTTCCTCTTCCATGCGCCACTCCTTTTTTTCTGTTGAGGTAAGCTCCTGCCATTCTGGCTTTGTCGCCGCGCGGTACATGAGGTAAACTAGGGCCGCAAGGGCAACGCACGAGGCTGCTGCCAAGATGGTGATGTCGTCCATGGGCGAACATTTGGCGGGAGCGGTTTTATAACCTAGCCCCCATTTTTTGCCTTATGGGTTTTATTTCCTCGGCGCCGTGCAAGGCGATACTTTTCGGCGAGCATTATGTGGTTTACGGGGCGCCCGCGCTTTCAATTGCCATTGAGCCAAGGACTATTGTAAAATTTGAGGAGGCAGGGGGAATCCAGGGAGCGGCGTTGAAGTCGGTTTACGGAGAGGGGAAGATTTCTGCCCAAGGAGAGTTCTCTGGCCCGCCTGAACTTGCGATTTATGCAGAAGTTGCAGAGAAGATTTTTGGCGCTGGCAGCATTCCATCTTTTTCTGCCGAGTTTTTCTCAGCGTGGAAAATAAAAGGGGCTGGCGCATCCGCCTCGCTTTGCGCTGCCTTTGCCGCAGGCTGCTTCAAGCTGGCAGGCAGAACTCCAAGCGCAGAGGAAATTTTTGCTGCTGCCCAGGCAGGCGATTTGCTTGCGCACGGAGGGAAAGCGTCCGGAATTGACGCGAAAACCGTGAGCTTTGGGCACCCGCTTATTTTCCAGCGCTCGTTTGAGCCGCCAGCCTTCAACTCGTCTCCTGCAAATTTTGCCCTGCCGCAGGGCTGCGCCCTTTTGCTTGTTGACACGAATGTCGGGATAAAGGACACGACTGCAAAACTGATTGCAGATTTCGCTGAAAGCTTTGGCATTGCTTCATCCCCGCAGGATTTGCCTGCACAGCGAAGGGCTGAAGTGTTTGCAGAATACGAGCCTGTTTGGGAGAAGGTGCGCGGGATGATGCTGGGAACGTCTGGAAAGGCGCTTGGCGCAGTAATGAACGAAAACCACGATTTGCTTAAGATGCGAGGGGTTTCTTCTGCAGGAATTGAGAAGGCGATTGCAACTGCGCTTGCTGCCGGCGCTCATGGCGCGAAAATGACAGGCGCAGGCGGGGAAGGGGGCGCAGTGCTCGTTTTGTGCGAATTGGAGGCAAAGGCAAAGATTGCAGCTTCGCTGAAGGAGGCGTGCGGCTTTGTTTCTTACCCTGTTTCGCTTGCGCAAAGAGGGGCTGCGCTAGACTGACCAGAAGCCCGGCGGGACAGCAAGGCTTATTAAGCAAACCAATAAGAAAAGTGTAGAGAAGAGATATTGCGTGTAATACTAAGACCTCTAGGGGATGCCCTGTGAATGTGCAGAAAAGAAAATTTGAAGGCTGGCGGAATGCCTTAGAGCAGCCCCCTGCCCAGAGCCCGACTGGGCTTGGAAAGCTCATCCGCGAGCGGAAATTCTTCATTCCAAAAGACAGGATGACCCCTGTGCCTGAGAAAAGATGGCTTGATGAGCTGAAGGCTGAGCTGAACATCTTTGACCCAAAGGAGCTCAAGCGCAAGATACGCGAGGAAGTGGGCTATGATTTCGAAAAGCTGCTTGAATATCTGGGGAAGCCACCAAGCGTCGCAGGGACCCCAGGCTGGCTTTACCTGCACCTTGTTGATGCACTTAAGGAGCTGAGAGAAAACATCGAGTACTATTCCGGCGTGGACGACAAGGAAACGCACGTTGCCAACCTCAAGCAGGCAGAAAAGGCAGTGAAAGTCGAGCTTGCAATTGCCATGCTCGAGCTTGCCTATGAGGGCGCGGCAAAGAGGAAGAGCGGGCATGACTGGATTTCGCACCCTCTTCGCGCAGGGCTTTTCGCCGCAGCCATAGGCGCGCCAGTTGACCTGGTGATAACCACTCTTCTGCATGACATCTTGGAAGACACCCGCGACAAGGAACCCGAAGGAATCCGCTTTTCCATCCCGAGACTCGAGGGGATGGGGCTTGCGCTCCAGAAGCTTTCTGAAGGCAGGGAAAAACACGCGCACTTGGAAGAGCTCTTCGGCAAGACGGTGGCGCAGGACATAGAGTCTTTGACTCGCGACCCTGCAAGCAAGAAGGCAATCGAGGATGCGTGGGGAGACAATGAGAAGAGAGAATATAGGAAATACTTGAACCGCATCCACAAAAGCGTTGGCGCCACATTTGCAAAGGGCATGGACGGAGTAGTGAACTTCTGGGAACTGGACCTGAAGGATAAGTCGCTTGAGGCAGGCATGCGACAGAGGACCGTGGACAAGGCAGCCATGCAAGTCCCATTCATGCGCAAGATGTCCTGGCTCATAACCTACATGATGGTGGAATGCATAGAGCAGCACTCTTCAGACAAATACCTTGCAAGGGAGCTCCTTGCCTTCACCGAAAAGGATGTCAGGGCGTTTGAGAGAGGCGTGATTAACGCGGGAAGAAGGGGATTCGGGCAGGCCTTGCTGAAGCAAGTCCCTGACAACGGAGTTGCTGTTGCGGTGATATTCCGGATGCAAAAATACCGGGAGTTTTTCAGGTCGCTGAAGAGGTTCGAGGTGGAGATGCCCTACCTCGACTCGGAAAACCTGTTGGACAGGGAAAAGGGAGACAGCCTGATAAAGCTGTTTGGAAGTTCGGTTGAAAATATCGGAGCTGCGCGAACTCTGCTCATACCACGGATGAGGAAGGCGCTTCTTAGGCGGTTCGAAGCGAACCTGCTGGAAGTGAAACTCAACCTTGACAGGTTTGGAGGCGCATATTGCAGCGCAGTCAAGCAGCAGCTCCTTGTCCTTGGCATAAGCGACAGGGGGATGCACGCAGCCGGGCTTAGGAAAAGCAAATACTATTTGCCCAACATCAGGAAAGAGAAAGCAGGAACTCTTCCTCCAGGAAGTGCAGCTTTGCAGGAATCACAAGCACTGCCGGACCAGCATGAACAGAAGGCATTTCCGAAAGGGAGGACAGTTGGCAATAGGACACCGCTTGTGGCTTTCTTCCAATATTTTGTAAGCGGATGACGTTGGTTTCTGGCATGAGTATTTTCTTTCCGCCTTTTTTTTCCATCTCAAGCAAGAGTTTTGCGGCTTCGTTTGGCCTCATTGCCCCAAGTTTTTCGTCTATATCTAAAAGCAGGAGAGTGTGCAAGCCGCGCGCAAGGTTCTCGGCGATGATATCGTATGCTGCCATTGGCGTGTAATTTTCCCTCCAGTATGCGAGCGTGACTGTTTTCCCGAACTTGTACGCTTGCAAGCCAGATTCCCCGATTGCTGCCGAGATGATGGAAGAAGCATGGAATATCTCCACAGGGATTTTCTTTTTCTTGGTTGCAAGAACCAGGGAGACGTGCGTGGTTGCAATCATCGGATCTCCTGGAACCACCAGTGCAGTAACCTGTTTTTCTGAGGATGCCAGCAATATTTTTTCATCCTCGACTGCTGCCCGTGCAAGGAGTTCGATTTTTTTTCCGACCAGCTTCTCGAGCCGTTCAAGCGTTCCTTCCGGCAGGAGATTGGTGTAGCTTTCGGCGAATATTTTTCCGCTTGCCTTGAGCGCTTGGAGCCCTGCAAGCGAGATGCCCTTTTCGTCCGAAATGCCCAAGCCTACAAGAATGAGCTTCCCTTTTGCCATCACTAATCCCACTGGCAGATAGGTTGCAAATCGCTTAAAAATAGGCTGGGCAGAAGTTTAATCATGGGCAAGCTCTGCGATGGCTGCAAACGGAACGGGCGCGTGTGGTGCCCGCACAATGCAGCGCTTGAGATACGGGCAAGGATGCAGCAGAGCTTCAAGCAGGAGATGTTCGGCCCTTCACCTCCGTTCGTGTTCGTTGGGCACAACCACTATCCTAACGTGAATTGGGGGCCCATGGTCACCTCTTCTGAAAGCAAGTCGGTTGACGACCCTGCGCAGATGTATGGCATGACCGTGGAGCAAATAATCGAGCAAAGGGCATCACTTGTCAGAGGAGTGAAAAAAGGAAATGTGAAACTGGCTGACCGCATGCTCATTGAGGCGCAGGAGGCGGTGATGAGCATAAAGCCCGTGGATGCCGAGACGCGCTTTCGGCACGCGCCTGTTTTCGCACTTGAGCTGGACGATGTTGCGCACCCAGTTGGAGCTTCGGCGCCTATTGAAAGGTTCCGGGTGGCTGACAACCCGGTTGTGCCGAAAAAAGTGGACGAATTTTACAATGAGAGCATTTTGGCGCAGACGGCTTTGCAGGAGCTTTTGCTCGAAGGGTTTGATGTGCATTACCTTTCGAAATTATTGATGAGCGGAGTACTCGGCAAAAAAGAGAACAGGAAGCTTGTGCCGACAAAATGGGCGATAACCGCAACTGACGACACTGCTGCGAAACAATACATGGAATCCATCCGCTATTGCAAGGAGCTTTCAGTGCCGCTTGTCTATTCGAATACGTATCTTGAGAATCATTTCGAAATCCTGCTTCTTCCCGGGAATTGGGAATATGAACAATTTGAAACGGCTCTCACGCGCGAGCTTGAGGAGCTGCATAAAAAGAAGCAGCAGAAAGACAAGCTGCACTATTCGATGTCCAATTGGAGCGAATGGAAATACGATGGGCGCGTGAACATTTCGGAGGAGCACGAAGGATTTGCAGGCAGAACTGCCTATGCTGAGAGCCAGGGAGGAGGCTATTATGCTGCACGATTTGGAGTGTGCGAAGCTCTTTACAGGATGAGAAGGCAGGCGCGCGCCATTGTTTTCCGAGAAATCGGCACGGGATATGATGTCCCTGTTGGAGTTTGGGAAGTGCGTGAGAATGTCAGGCGCGCATTTTTGAACCCGCCGGAAATGTTCCAGACGAGGGAAGAAGCTTTAGCGCATCTTTCGGAGAAGCTTTGCGTGCCGCTGAAGGAATATGTGAAAAGGAGTTTGATACTGCCGCAGCGACGCTTGAATGAATTTTGATTTGTTTTAAGAACCTTGCCTGGGAAAGCAGCACATGGAAGAGGGCGAAAGCACCACCATGGTAGACAATGGCCCCGGAAGCCTGATTGATGAGATAGAAACTACGGTGAGGGAGGCTGCACAGGGGCACAGAGTGGTGATGATTCGCCTCGCGGTCGGCAAGGAGCTTTCGGTCTCGAAAGTGGAAATCGCAAAGGAACTGCACAGGCGGTTTCCC
>JAWBPP010000021.1:0-16407 GCA_038824715.1 Candidatus Anstonellaceae archaeon | reverse complement strand
CACCTGGTGCAGAAGCTCGAGGCTCTCGGCGTTCTTGAAAAGTATGCCGTGCTCCGCGCCCTTTCCTGTGCCGACCATGACCGCTGTCGGCGTGGCAAGGCCCATTGCGCACGGGCAGGCGATTATGAGGGTGGATACGAGGATGGTCAGGGCGAAGAGGAGCGGCTGCCCGGACATAAAGAACCAGAAGCCGAATGCGAGCAGTGCTGCAACTATCACGCCCTGCACGAAATAGCCGGCCACCGTGTCGGCTATCTTCTGTATGGGCGCCTTGCTTCCCTGCGCATCTTCCACCAACTTGATTATCTGGGCAAGCATGGTGTCTGCGCCCACTTTCGTGGCCTTGAATTTGAACGAGCCGGTCTTGTTTATGGTGGCGCCAATCACCGTGTCGCCCTTTTTCTTGTGCACGGGCATGGACTCGCCGGTTATCATGCTTTCGTCCACGCTGGATGCGCCCTCGACGACCACGCCGTCAACCGGTATCTTGTCCCCTGGCTTGACGATTATTATGTCGCCTACGATTACTTCGCTTAGGGGTATTTCGACTTCCTTCCCTTTGCGGATGACAAGCGCTGTCTTTGGCTGCAGCCCCATGAGGCGCTTTATCGCCTCCGAAGTCTTGCCCTTTGCGACTGCCTCAAGGTATTTGCCGAGCACTATGAACGAAAGGAGGAGCGCCGCGGTTTCAAAGTAGATTGCCCCTTCCACGAACCCGAAGCTGACAAGCACGCTGTACGCGTATGCAGTGCCCACGCCAAGCGCCACAAGGCTGTCCATGCCGGGCATCCTGTTTATCAGCCCGCGGAACCCTCGCGTGAAGAAATCGCGGTTGAGGTACATGACGGGAGTTGAAAGGAAGAACTGGATTAGCATGGCGTTTGCCATCACGAATTCCGGATATTCGAATGGAACCACGCCAGCGAGCATTTCGGGCAATGCGAGGACGAAGGTCGGGATGGTGAGGATGATGGACCATATTGTCCTGCCTTTCAGCTCCGCCATTTCGCGTTCGCGCGCCGCCTTTTCCTTGTCAACATTCTCCTCTTCCTCAAGAAGCTCGGCATCGTAGCCGGCGTCCACTATGGCTTTTTTTATTTTTGCAAAATCGGTTTTCGCAGCGTCGTAATCCACCACTGCTTTTTCAAGGGTGAAGTTCAGCTCGACTTTTTTCACGCCCGGGGTTTTCTTGAGTGCGCCCTCGACTATGTTTGCGCAGTGGAGCGAGCCCATGCCAATGACGTGCAGGTAAAGCTTGTCTTTCCCTTTTTGCGAAGCGCCGCCTGCTTCACCGCCAATTTCAGCAGTGTAGCCCAATTTTTCCACCATTTTCTTGAAATCAGAAGGAGCCACTGCTGACTCGTCATACTCGACTGCGGCGCGGTTGTTGGCGTAATTCACGTTCGCGCTTTGCACACCCGGCAGTTTCTTGATGCTCTTTTCTATTGTGAGCGCGCAGGACGCGCAGTGCATGCCGCCTATTGGAATGGTTATTTTTTTCATTAGAGAATCAACCCCTTTTGGTTTAATTAGCTTTGCCAGCTCTGCTTCGCCTCAGCCGCCGCAGCCGCATCCGCCGCCCCCTGCGCCGCACGAACCGCCGGCTGGCAACTCCGCTGGGGCTGCGCCTTTGAAATTGGCAACTGTGCCGTCGCTTTCCTCAACCACGATTGTGCCGCGGTACATGCCCATGGAGCAGGAGAATGTGAACGTTCCTGACTTGTCAGGAGTGAATTCCACTGAATTGTCTCCCTGCCTGAAGGACTTGCGCACGTTGAATTCAGGCATTATTATGCTGCTTGCGCAGCCGCGCACGCTTGAAAGGTCGGCAGTTATTCTTACAGGGATTCCTTTCTTCACGCGGATGGGGTTGGGCATGTAGGAGGAGCCCTGCACGGTGAGAGTTATTTCCTGCACCCCGTTTTTCACAGTGGCGAGCTCGCCGCCAGTTGGGGCAGGCGAGGGCTGCGCTGCGAACAAGCCTCCGCCTGAAGGCTGCGCCACATTGCCGCCCTGCTGCACTGCCGCGCTCACAGGCGCGACCAGGCCGCCGAACGCAAAGAACAGGAAAAACCCTGCAATCAATGCAATGACCAGCCCCCAGAATATTTTTTCAGCGTTCAGGGCAGAGCTTGGCTTTGCAACCGATGCGTTTTGCGTTTCCATTGTTTCGTCCATTCCAACCACCCCTTATACCGTAACTGGGCCTTTGGGCCCGAATATTATTACCGCAACCGAAATCAGGCACAGGATAAGCACCAATGAGAAAAACTGCTGGAAAGGCATGAGCACCTTTTCCGCCCTTTTCCCTGCAGAATTGTACATCATGTAAGTCAGGCCCGCAAGAATCGCAAGGCACGAGCCCACGAAGATAGGCATGAACAAAAGAAGGTTGTCGACAAGCATCATAACTGTGAGCATGGCGCCCATGGTGCCGCCCATAAGGCCTGCCATCATGCCTTCCAACACGCCCATTATGCCGCAGCACTTGCCAGTGTAGGCGCCGGCAACCATGCCGACCGCCATGCCGAATACGCTGCCCACGAACATGCCGTTTGTCGCCCCGACGACTGCGCCGAACAGGAAGCCTGCCATCATGCCGATTGTCATGCCAATCATCATGCCTTCCATGCAGGTGAACTCAGCCTTGTGCGAGCGGTAGTGCGCGGCTGCAGCAACTATCGAAACCGCAGACAGGCCGGCGTAAATCAGAAACGGGATTTTCGGTGCAAAGCCGGCTTTCCCATGCCAGATGAAAAGGTAAAGGAAAAACCCTGCGAATGCCAAAAGCAGAAACGAGAGCAGAGACATCTTGAGTATCTTGCGCTCTGCCCAAAGTTCGCGTTCGCCATCGAAAAGCTTGCGGACGAAAAGCGCCATTTCCTTTTCGAACGAGAGGGGCTTTGTCGGGCAGGACTCTCCGCTCGAGTGATGGGCGAGGCTCGTTTGGCCTGGCTCAACCGCAGCAGGTTCGCCTGCCACCGAATAACCGGCTGAGGCTATCGCCTTTTTGACATCATCGAACTTGCCTTCAGGGTAGTCGAGCACCGCAACGCCTGTTGAGGCGTTTATGGAGCGCAGGCTGCCACCTGCTGATGCGACGGCCTTTTCCACCAGCCGCTCGCAGCTTGCACACTCCATCCCGTTTATTTTTATTTGCTTGGTTGTTTCCATTTTCCCGCCCCATATGGCCCGTAGCCTTTGCATGCTGTTTTGCATCTTTTCCGCTTGCCGCTTTCGCACCATTTCGCATCATAATACTTTGTAGCCGTTCTGCTCGATTGCCTTTTTCACCGCAGAGGCATCGTAGCCTGTGCCGTCCACCTCGACTATTCCAGTCTTGTGGTTGGCAGCCACCTTCGCCACGCCTTTCAGTTCGCCAATGTCCATCTGCAGCAGTTTCTCGCAGCTTGGGCAGTGCATGCCTTTCACGCTGAATGTTTGTTTCATCGCAATCACCTTGCGCTTTCGCGCTTGTTGACCAGAACAAAATCGAAACCGTTTAAATACATGCCCCTGAAACTAGTTTCCACGGGAGGCAGTTTCATGGAGTTTCAGAAAAACAAGCCATTGCTCGCAGTCATCGGAGTGCTATTGGTGCTGCTTGTGGCAGCCGTTTTCTTCTACAACAGGACGCTGAACGAGCTTGCAATTGGAAGCTGCACTGACGCCAACGGGCCAAGCTGCCCGCACGCGAAGGTTGTGGAAACACAGAACCTAGTCATAGCGGTGCTCATCGTGGCAATCGCACTTTTGGGAGGCTGGCTGCTATACCACAGCCACTGGAAGAAGGGCAAGCAAGGGAGCGATGAAGAGCTTGTTGAAACTGCCACGCACAAGGAGCATCTGCACACGCCCACGCGCAAGGTGGACTTGTCCTCGCTTGATTCGGACGAGAAAAAAGTGATTGCAATAGTGCAGGAGCAGGGAGGCTCGACGTTCCAGTCCGAGATAATCAAGCAGACCAATTATTCGAAAGTGAAGATTTCAAGGGTGCTGGATAAACTTGAGCAGAAAGGACTGATAGAAAGGAAACGAAGGGGAATGACTAATCTTGTTGTCATAAAATAAAAAGAAAAGAAAAAATCAAGATATTTAACAGCATCCGCAGCCTGAGTGTTTTGCTTTCTTTTTGTCCATTGACTTCACCTCCTTACGGGTTAATTTGGTAGGTCTGAATTGTGTTTGTTCCATAAGATGTAAACGGCTATTAGCACGATTGCCACGGCAACAATTACGCCTGCCACTAATAATAATGATGATGAATTCCAAAACGGAGTGGCAAGGTGTTCATTGACTATATTGCCAGCTTCGCCGATTTCCACGTTAATCATACTTTCTTGTAATCGGCATCATACACGTTGCCTTCGCCGCCTCCGCCTTTTGGACCTTCGCCTCCAGGCGAGCCAGCCCCGTCTTCGTTCGGCCCGCCTGAACCGCCTGCGCCGCCTTGCCCTTTCCCATAGAGCGAGGAGCCGGCATCTTGAAGCGCCTTCTTGAGCTTGTCTGTGGCAGACTTTATCGCTGAGATGTCGCTCTTTGCAAGCGCGTCCTTCACTTCTTTTGCCGCGTCCTGCACTTTTGTTTTCAAATCGGCCGCAATCTTGTCCCCAAGCTCAGCCATGGTTTTTTCGGATGTGTAGACAAGCGTTTCAGCCTCGTTTTTCAGCTCCACTTCCTCGCGAAGCTTCTTGTCAGCTTCAGCAAACTGCTCTGCCTCGCGCATTTTCTTTTCTATTTCTGACTTGTCCATCTTGTGTGGAGCGACAATCTGCATCTTCTGCTCTTTGCCTGTGCCCAAGTCCTTTGCCCCCACATGGATTATGCCGTTGGCGTCGATGTCGAATGTCACCTCGATTTGCGGAACGCCGCGCGGAGCTGGAGGGATGCCCACAAGGGAGAACCTGCCAAGCTCCACGTTGTCGCGCGCCATTGCCCGCTCGCCCTGCAAGACATGCACTTCGACCGAGGTCTGCGAGTCTGCGGCAGTGGAGAAGATTTGCGACTTCTTTGTTGGGATGGTGGTGTTGCGCTCGATGAGCTTGGTGAAAACCCCTCCGAGAGTTTCGATTCCGAGCGAAAGCGGCGTGACATCAAGCAGGAGTATGTCTTTGACTTCCCCTGAAATTACGCCTGCCTGCACGGCAGCGCCCATTGCCACGCATTCCATGGGATCCACGCCGCGTTCCGCTTTCTTGCCGAATGTGCTCTCCACAAAGCGCTGCACTATTGGCATGCGGGTGGGGCCGCCGACAAGGATTATCTTGTCGATGTTGGAAGGCGCAAGCTTGGAATCCGAAAGCGCGCGCTGCACTGGCCCCTTGCAGCGGTTCACAATGGGCTCGACTATTTCCTCAAGCTTTGCGCGGGTGAGCTTGTGCACGAAGTGTTTCGGCCCGCTCTTGTCTGCGGACAGGAAAGGCAAATTGATGTCTGACTCAAGAACAGTGGAAAGCTCGATTTTCGCCTTTTCGCTTGCCTCCTTCAAGCGCTGCATTGCCTGCTTGTCGCTTTGCACGTTTATGCCGGATTCTCGGAGGAAAACTCCGACAAGGTAGTCGACTATTGCGTTGTCCATGTCGGTTCCGCCAAGCTGCGTGTCGCCTGAAGTTGATTTTACTTCAAACACACCCTTGCCAAAGTCCATGACTGTTACATCAAGAGTGCCGCCGCCCAGGTCAAAGACCACTATTTTCTGGTCTTTGCCTGCCTTGTCCAGACCGTACGCGAGTGCCGCTGCTGTGGGCTCGTTTATTATCCGGACCACTTCAAGGCCTGCGATTGCTCCGGCATCTTTTGTTGCCTGTCGCTGGTTGTCGTCGAAATATGCAGGGACTGTTATGACTGCCTTTTCCACCTTGTCGCCAAGGTACATTTCTGCATCTGCCTTGATTTTCTGCAGAAGGAACGCTGAGAGCTCCTGCGGGCGGTACTCTTTCCCAAATGCCTTGTAGCGGAAGTCGGTCCCCATTTTGCGCTTGAATGCGGAAAAGGTTCCTTCAGGGTTGGCAACCGCCTGCCTGCGCGCCGGCTCGCCTGTTAGCCTGGTGCCTTCCTTCGTGAATGCCACATAGGATGGGAATGCCTTGCCGTACTGCGATGCGCCCTCTGCCGAGGGGACTATCACTGGGCGGCCCCCTTCAAGGACTGCCGCAGCTGAATTGCTTGTTCCCAGATCGATTCCGATTATTTTTGCCATGTCTAAAACCTCCTGCTTTGAGCAGACAGCTCCCGCGAGGGAACTGGATATTCTTCACCTCAATAAATATTCACTGTGGAGAGGACGACACTTGCTTCCTTCCCGTTGCTGTCTGAAAAGGACACCACTGTTGAGTTTTCGCCCTTCGTGCTGCTCGTTATGCCGCTTACAGTGTAGCCTGAAGACTGCAGGAAAGCGCCAAGCTCGCTTATTGCTGCTGAAGATGCGCCGATTTTGTCGTTATATTCCATGCGGAAGTATCCTTCGTTTTCGTGTATGAACGCCTGGGTGTGCTGCTTTTGCTGCATGTACTCGTTGAATTGCTGGACTATGCTTTCCTTTGCTGCTGCAGCGTCGACTTCGAGTTTCACTATTGCAAAACCGTTCATATGGGACACCTCAGGATTCCTTTTTCATGCGTTTTCGTTCATGCTTTTTTCGCACCCTCGTCCTTCGCTTCGCCTTTCGCCGCGTTCTCATCCTCTTTCTTTTTTCCTGCTGAGATGGAAACAACTGCATGCTTGATTATTTCGCCCTTGAACGTGTAGCCTTTCTGGATCACTTTCACAATTTCCCCTTCGGGTTTGTCTGACTCCTCCTGCAAGGCGCAGTCGTGCTTGTATGGGTCGAATTTCTCGCCCTCTAATTTCATTTCCTGCAAGCCTTCCTTCTCGAATGATTGCCGCAGCTTGGAAAGGACGAGAAGCACGCCCTTCTTGACCTCGCCTTCCGGAAGCTTTCCAACCTCTTTTTGCGCCAGCTCGATTTCCTCGTAAACCGGAATCATGCGAAGCATCAGCTTTGCTTCGGATGAGTGGATGAGCTCCTGCTTTTCCTTTGCCGTGCGCTTCTTGTAGTTGTCGAATTCAGCGCTGAGACGGAGGAACTGGTCGGAGATGGCTGAGAGCTTTTTGGAAATGTCATCCGTCTGCTGCGCTGCTTTCTCTTGATCAGAGATTGCCTGCTGTTCTGGGAGCGTCTGCTGCGCTGCTTTTGCGCCGTCTTGCGGCTTGGACGCAGCATCTTCCTTGGAGGGGGATTTTTTTTCTGCCATGAGAAGCACCGGTTACCTCATTCTTTTCCGCTTTTGGAACTCAAGCATCTCCTTTTCCATCTGTGAAAAATGCTGATCTATCTCGCGAGCCATCTCATCCATGTGCTGGAAGGTTTCCTCCATTTCCTTTCGGAATTCCATGAGCATTTCTTCTGCGGAGCGCACGCGCATGATGTATTTGCCCTCGCTCCTTCGGACAAAACCAGCCCCTTCGAGGCGCTTGAGATGATGGAGGATAGTAATCCTGTTAAGCCCGGAGATTTCGGAAAGCTCGCTTCCGCCAACCGGCTTGCCGCGGGAATGCACCATCATTGTCTTCAGAACCTGCGCAAGCGTGGCGTCCACGTCGCGCTCGCTCATCAGGCGCATCATCCTGCAAAGCTCGGAAAGCTCGGAGTCGATTGTGTCCTGTTCGCTGCCTTTTTTCTGCATGAGGACTGCTTTTGGTTTTTCCATAGGGGCACCCCAAGTGTTCATAATATATTAACAAAGATTTAAAAGCGTTAATACGATATTGACACTGTTAGTGATGAATCAACACACAACATTAACAGCAGAATAGAAATAAAAACAGCGGACACGAAGCAAGGCACATGAAACAGGCAATTATCATTCTCATTGCTGCTTTGCTCCTCCTTTTCGGCTGCACGGGCGTCCCTCAGGAAAAATACAACACCCTGAAGGAAAGCTGCGACAGAGAAAAGGCTGAGCTTTCAGCCTCGGCGGAAAAAGAGCAGGTGAAGTCGTCCGAATTGCAGGGCAGGCTTTCAAACTGCCAAGCTGGAAGTGACGCGGACAAGCTAGTGATACGGACGCAGGAGAGCCAGATTGCGGCGCTCAAGGCAGACTCGAGCCTCTTGCTTGATGCGAAAGGGGAGGCAGACAAGATTGGGCAGCTGAGATTGTTGAGAACTTATTATGAGGAGGCATTCGGGCCAGGAAAAATAGCGAACAGCTACAAGCTCAACAGGATTGATGCGCAGACTGCTTCGCTTTCAGATACTGAACTATATAATATATGGAAGTCTGTCAGGAACTGCCAAAGCTCGACCGAGTGCGACACTGCGAAAGCGAATTTCATCAAGGCGATTGACACAAGAATAACCGCGATTGCTTTCAGGATTGTGGATATTGTGAACAGGAAGGCAGAATAATCGACTTTTGACGTGGGAGAGTTTAAATATAAGCGATGAGAACATCGTTCGGGCGATCTGACTAGGCAAACCAGAGAGGCTGGAATGCCGGCAGTTGAAAAACTGCGAATGTCAGCCCGGAGGAATTTGCATGGGTGAAGGAGTTTGCGGACTGCACATCTGCGGCAAATGCGGGCTGCCAGTTTTGGTGTTTGGCGTGCTCTTCCTGCTTCGCGGATTGAACTATCTGCCCCCAGTGCTGAACGAATGGGTGATATTCGGCCTGTTCTTCGGCTTGCTCGGGCTCATGAGCTTCATGGGCGGCAAGAAGTAATTTTTGTTTTTTTTTCCTTTTTCCTTCTTTTTCTTCTTCATTCGGATTTCCGAACGAACGGGTAATCTATTTAAATTAGGAAGCAGTTAGCCAAGCAACAAACGATTACTTAGGTGTGGGCATGCGACAGTTCAAGACTACTGAAGAGGTTCCTGTCCCGAAGAGCCTGATAGACCAGGTCATAGGGCAGGATGACGCGGTGAAAATCGTCAAGAAGGCGGCTGCGCAGCGGCGCAACGTCATGATGATTGGCTCGCCTGGAACGGGCAAGTCCATGCTCGCACAGGCAATGGCTGAATTGATGCCGGTTACTTCTCTTGAAGATGTGCTTGTTTACCCCAACCCGAACGATGAGAACCGTCCACTTGTGCGGACAGTGAAAACCTACCCAACCGAAGAAGAAATCAAAAAAGACCCGCAGGCTGCGCAGATGTACATGGCTTGGAGGCAGATGCGGCAGATGATTTCGCAAATATCCAAGAAAGCCCCGAAGAACATAGAGGTAAAGATGGAAGACGAAATGGGGCAGGGAAGAATGATTCAGCAGAGCAACCGCAACCGCGATGCCGCGCAGAACAAGGGCGCGTCTGGCGCCATGATGTTCCTTTTCCTGTTGATTGCGGTAATCATGTTCCTTTACATCACCGGTTCGCTTAACAACGACAACAAGTGGTTCGTGCTTGCCACGCTTCTTGGCGCGGGAATATTTTTCCTGCTTTTCAGGTTCACGAATACATTTGGAAGAAGGATGGGATTGTTCGCCATGGACGACCCCAAGCTGATTGTTGATAATACTGGGAAGAAAACTGCTCCATTTGTGGACGCCACTGGCGCAAAGGCTGGCGCGCTTTTGGGAGACGTGAAACACGACCCGCTGCAGTCAGGCGGAATGGGAACGCCTGCGCACCTGCGTGTGGAGGCTGGAGCAATCCACCGCGCAAACAAAGGCGTGCTTTTCATTGACGAGATTGCTTCGCTTCGACCGAAAAGCCAGCAGGAATTGCTTACGGCAATGCAGGAGAAAAAGTATTCCATCACCGGGCAGAGCGAGAATTCTTCTGGTGCGATTGTGAAGACCGATCCCGTGCCATGCGACTTTGTGCTTGTGGCAGCAGGCAACCTCATGGATATCAGGGGGATGCACCCCGCGCTCCGCTCAAGGATTCGCGGCAACGGGTACGAAGTTTATGTGCAGGACACCATGGAGGACACGCCGGAAAATGAAGATAAGTATGTGCAGTTCGTGGCACAGGAAATAAAGAAGGATGCCAAAATCCCGCACTTCACGCGCGACGCTGTTGAAGAGATAATACATGAGGCAAGGAGGAAGGCTGGAAGGAAAAGGAGGCTTTCGCTGAATCTGCGAGAGCTTGGCGGCTTGGTGCGCGCTGCGGGAGACATTGCGCGAGAGGAAGGTGCGAAACTTGTCACAGCAGAGCACATTTCGAAAGCAAGGGGGATTGCACAGAGCATTGAGCAGCAGATGAGCAAGAGGTTCGTGGAAAGCAGGAAGGACTACCAGGTGTTTGTTTCCGAAGGGAGCATGGTGGGCAAAGTGAATGGCTTGGCTGTGCTTGGCGACTCGGCTTCGGGCTTGGTGATGCCAATTGTCGCGGAAGTGGCGCCAGCTTCTTCGAAATCGGAAGGGAAATTGATTGCAACTGGAAAACTTGGGACGATTGCGAAGGAAGCAGTGGAGAATGTCTCTGCGATAATGAAAAAGCATCTTGGCAAAGATGTTTCACAATATGACATGCATGTGCAATTTTTGCAGACATATGAAGGAGTGGAAGGAGATTCTGCTTCCATTTCGATTGCTGTTGCAATTATTTCCGCGATGGAAGGCGTGCCTGTGAAGCAGGACTATGCCATGACAGGCTCGCTGTCTGTTCGGGGCGAAGTGCTGCCAGTGGGCGGGGTGACTGCGAAGACAGAGGCCGCAATTGAGGCAGGGATAAGGAATGTGATTGTGCCCAGAAGCAACCTTGAGGATGTTTATTTGACAAATGGATTGAAGAAGAAGGTGAAAATCATACCTGTTTCTAATTTTGTGGATGTGCTGAAGGAAGCGCTTGTGGATTCGCCGAAAAAGAAGAAGCTGATTGCCAAGATGAAGGCGTTATTGCATGTCGGGAGAGGGAAATAAAAACAAAAAAATGGATTAAGCTTTCACCATCACCCGCTCCCCAACCGATGTCACGTCCTCAAGCGGGAGAGTAAGCTTTTGGCCCAGAGGCGAGCGGAATATCACCGAGGATTCTTTAGGGTCCACGCCCATTATCTTGCCCAAGTAGGCGCCGTTTTCCGAGAAGATTTCCTTGTTCTCGAGCCTGAGCTTGGAAACCATGGACACTTTCAGGTTTTTCATTGCCCAGATGCCGACAAAGCCGAAGACCATGCTGGCAACTATGGCAGTCAGGAAGTCAGAAAACGAAACATATGGCGGCGTAAGGTTGAGCACCCAGTCCGATGCGATTGAAAGCATGAACCACACTATCACAGTTGTTATGGCGTAAAGCCCGTAGCGGGACAATTCGATTTTCCTCTGCTCCTTGTCGTTTAGGATGTCTATCATTTTACCGGCAAGGAGGATCATGAACGATATGGAGAGCAGGTTGGCAAGCGTTTTCACGAGAACTGCGGTTGTTTTCACTGCGGAAAGACCGTTTTCCACAGCCTCGGAATAGCGCTGCGAGGCAGCCCAGCCAGAGAAGAGGAGCATGATGAAGAAGAAAATGTAGACAATGCTTGATATTTTGTCAACAGAAAATTTGAAGCCGGACGCGAGGCGAAGCACGCGCTCCTCTATGCCGAATGCCTTCGCTCCAAGGTAGACTGCGATTATTGCAGCGACAGACTCGATTCCAAGCCCCAGGTAGCGGCTGGCTGCGAAGATTATGAGGAGGAGCGCAGGAGTCCCGAAGATAAGGCGGGCGTAGTGCGGCTCTTTGAGCTTTTCCAGTATGACAAAATAGGTTTTCTCAAGCTCTTTTGCCTGCTTCATCACCACTATTTCCACGCCGTCAATTTTGAGGCGCGAGCGGATGATTGGGATTATCTGCTCGTCTGATGCGCCGTCGGAGACAAATATGCAGGAGTCTGCAGGGAAGTCGGAAAGCACGCGCTCAAGCTGCGCGGATATTTCCTTGTCTGCCTGGAAGCCCAATGAAGGCGAGCCTGTGAGAGTGGCCACCTGCACAGGGGCATCGCCTGAAAGCGAGTCGTAGATGTTGATTGCTCGGAAGATAGTATTGGCATCTGGCTCTGTCGGGTCGGCAAGAGCAAGCTTGGTGGCAGCATCGAGGTTGGCGTCCCTGCCGATTATGGGCCCGACTATCTTCGCCTTTTCATACATGTCGTTGTCGCGGTCTATGCACAAGACTAGCTTCCCTTTCTTGACGGCCATGAGAATTTTCCTCCATGAAAATTTTCAGACGTGGACCGCTCAGGAGCCACACTGATACGAGAGGTTTGGGAAAACCTATTTAAATAGATAATGATGCAATCTTGCAGCGGTTTTTATGGACAAAAAAATAGTAGTCCCAGGGGACTTCATCGGCACCGAGGAGGAATACCTTGCAGGCGAGGGAACCTTTGCGGACAGCGAGAAGGTTTTTGCCACAGTCACAGGCGAGCTTTCGGACTCCGACAGGACGCTTCGGGTGGCAAGGAAGAGGCAGCTTCGCTCGCTTGGCGTGGGCACTGTCATAATCGGCAGGGTGGAAAACATAGTCGAGCCCATTGCCTTGGTGAGCATACAGTCAGGGAACACCGCAGAGAGCCGGTTTGGAGAAACTTCAGACTACGCAGTGCTGCACGCATCGATGATTAGAAGGGGCTATGTGAAGAACGTGCGCGACGAATACAAAATCGGGGACATCATACGCGCAAAAATTGCGGACTTGAGGAACGGGGAATTCCGCCTTACTACTGACTCGGACGATCTTGGGGCGATAAAGGCGTTTTGCGCAAAGTGCCGCCATCCAATGAAATTCGAATCCGCGATATTGAAGTGCGAATCGTGCGAGGCGAAGGACAACCGGAAGATTGCGAAGGATTACCGGAAAGCAGATATAGATTATTAGGTTTGTTTGCGGGGGATTGGAATGGAAATCGAAGTGATAAAAAACGAGAAAGACTATTTGGAAATCGCGCTCAAGGGCGAGGACGTCGGCTTTGTAAACGCGCTCAAGGAATTTTTGCTTGCTGATGATGATGTGGAGTTTGCAGCCTACAGGCTCGACCACCCGCTAGTTGCATCACCGGTGCTCATGGTAAGGACAAAGGGAAGCGCGCCTGTTTCCGCACTCAAGACTGCAATCAAGAAACTCAAAAAGGAGGCAGAGGAGTTCAAGGACAGCCTGAAGTTTGCGAAGAAGTCGAGGGCAAAGTAGGTTCCAGTGGTGCGGATGGACGAAAAAGCCCCTTCTGCGGACGCAAAGAAGGATTCGCTATTGCCCGACATGTCCATCCTGAAAAATCCCACTTTTGTTTACGTTTTGATTGTTGCATTTTTCATATTTTACCTTGTTTCCGGAATCTGGCTTTTCGGGCTGCTAGTAGGCATTTGCATATTCTGGGTTGTTGCTCTCGAGTTTTTCTCCGGCACAAAGCAGCACGGATGGAAAAACGAGCTTAAGGAGACGGCGATTGCGCTTGGCCTTGCGCTCTTGCTGTGGTTTGGCGCTGGCTTTGTTCTCCAGACCCCTTCGCCTTTGAATGCCATTGTCTCCTGTTCCATGCTGCCGCAAGTGCAAAGGGGAGACATGGTGGTGCTGCGCGGCGACAGGATAGAGGCACCGACTGAGAAGGTGGAGTCGATTGCCGGAGTTGGAAGCGCGGAAGTTTATGAGGACGGCAAGCTCGCCATGATTGCCAAGGGCTCGATATACTCCTATTGCGCCATGCGGCAAAGCAATGAGCTATGCAAGCGATTCGTTTCCAGACCGCAGGGTTTTGTGGAGAAAAGCGGGCCACTTACGATTGGCTATGACAAGTGCGGCATCTACTTTCCTAAGAGCGGCTCCACGCAATATGGGCCCTGTGTTTCGTATCTTGAAGTGAACGGAAGAAGGTATGCAGAGAATCTGAGCAACGACGTTGTGGTTTACCAGCCCAACAAGGATGAGTATTACTCGCGCGTGGGAGACATCATCCACCGCGCGTTCATAAAACTGCAGACTCCTGACGGCAAAGAATACTTCTTGACAAAGGGAGACAACAACCCGATTTTTGACATCCAGGTTTACGATGAAGTAAAGCAGATGGGCAATAACCCAGTGGAAGTTGAGAGGTCAAAGGGCAGGATACTTTTTGCCCTGCCCTATGTTGGCTACCTGAAGCTTTTCATTTCCCCTTCTGCGATTCCGACGCCTGAAGGGTGCGACAGGTATTTTGAAAAATACAAAACATGAGAAGAGGCGGCTACTTCTTGCCGGCAAGCGCCCTGTCGATTGCCGGCCTGTCAAAGCCGACTATGACCGTGCCTTTTATGTCAAGCACGGGAACCCCCATCTGCCCTGTCTTTTGCAGCATCTCAAATGCGCGGCGCTGGTCGCTTCCCACATCGTAGTCCGTATATTTCACGCCCTTTTCGGACAAATAGCGCTTTGCCATGACGCAGTAAGGGCATGTCTGCGTAGAATAGACTATAACATCGGGCTGTGCTTCTATCATTCCAATCTACCTCCCAATCAGAGTTTTTCCGCGAACTTCAAAAGCTGCCTCACTTGCCGGCTTGCGAGGGAATAGCATATTTTCCTGCCCTCCCGTTTTGCTGACACCAGCCCGCAGTCGCGCAGCACGCGCAGGTGCTGGGAAACGTTAGGCTGGCTCCTGCCAGTGGCAAGCTGCAATGCCGAAACGCAGCCTTCCTTCCTTGCAAGCGAGCGGAGCAGCTCCAGCCTCGCAGGCTCGGAAAGCACTGCGAACACGCGAGCTGCGCTTTTGCCGTTCATGTATGCATGTATGCGCATATAAATATATAAATTTAGTAGTAAGAGCTCACGCTGGGAAAGATTGGAATGCTTGGCGAGAGAAATCAGGAGAGGGATTCGCTTTCCTTATGAGGCAGCGTTATGCCGACATCCTTCAGGGCGTTTGCAATGCGGATTGCCCTGCTGTTGCTTTTTAGAAGGCCGTATATGAATGTGACAATGGAGAACAGCGAGATGGATGTTCCGACGATAAGCGTGCCAATTACCTGAGCAGTCTGCCCCTTCGCAGTCTTGTCGAATAGCTGTGCCACGAAATCCAGAGCATGCTGGATTAACTCCGGGGGTTTGCGGGGCGCCATCAATGCTCCTGCGCTCAAGAGGCTTGCCGCGAATATTGCCACAAAACGTGAAAATGAACGCGTTGCTGCTTGCCGCATGGCAGCCCGCACAAGCTCTTCCCTGCCGGAATACTTGTTTTTGAGCTCCGCGCGAACTGCTGCCTTCTCTTCTAATGTAACAGCAAACGCTTTCTTATTCTCATAAACCTGAACGTCCCGCGTAAGCATTTTGTAGAATAGTCGGTTGCCCCGATTGACTCCAACGCTCTTAAAGATGACAGTGCCAAAATAATCTTTGGTAGTGACATTCCAGCCATTATCCGCCTTTTTCATGTCCATTATGGAGTTTACGCGAATCATCATCACACCTGTAGCAAAAGGTGTATAGAAGTGTATTTAAAGCAATAGGTTTAAGGCAAGAGCGCATATGTAATCCTTCTGTTGTTCTTTCCCTTGTTCTCCGCGCCCAAAAAGACTATTTTCCCTATTTCGGATGTGTTTTTCACGTGCGTGCCGCCATCGGCTTGGTAATCTACGTCCCCTATCCGCACCATGCGAAGCTCCTTGACATCTGGTGGAAGAGCAGCTGCCAGCTTTACTGCGCCCTCTATTTTTATCGCCTCCTCGCGCGGCAGGAAGGAAACCGAGACTTCGAGGTTGCGGGCGATTTGCGCGTTTGCGTCGTCCACGAGCTTTTGGAACGCCGCCTTGTCAAAATTTTCCATGGAAAAATCGAATCGGGTTTTGTCAGTGTCTATTTGGTTGCCGGTTATCAGCATGCCTGCCTTGTACATGATTGCCGCAAGGACGTGCCCGGCAGTGTGCATGCGCATGAGCTTGTAGCGGCGAACCCAGTCTATCTGGCACTCCACTTCATCGCCAACTGAAGGAAGCCCGGAACCCGAAATTTCATGCAGTATTTTCCCTTCGGATTTTGCCACCGAGACAACTGCAAATTCCTTGCCATCGGATTTTCGGATTAGCTTGCCGGAGTCGCATGGCTGCCCGCCGCCGCGTGGGTAGAAGACAGTTTGGTCGAGAATTACGAACTTTTCTTCTTTGACCTCCACTACTTTTGAGCTGCAGCTTTTGAGATAGGAATCGTGAAGGTAGAGTGCGCCGTCCATAGTGGGCATGTGAGAGCGAATCACTTTAAAATTGTGCCTCCAATAATGTGCCGGGAGGGTATGTTATGTTCAAGTTCTCAGTCGACGATGCCAAGCGCTACAAGAATGCCACTGACGCCATAGTGAACCTCATTGACGAGGGAATCCTTGAAGTCGGCAAGGACGGGCTTTTCCTTCGGGCGATGGACCCGTCGCAGATTGCCATGGTTTCCTTTACCATGCCGAAAACCGCATTTTCCTCTTTTGATGCGCCTGTGCCGTCTGCACCCATCCACCTGACCGGAAA
>JAWBPP010000020.1:2619-17137 GCA_038824715.1 Candidatus Anstonellaceae archaeon | reverse complement strand
GGGAAACCTTCAACATACCTGATTGAGAAATTGCTGGAGATGCACAGGATAAAGCCTTCCGAGGCTGCTTTCGTGGGCGACAGGCTGGACATTGACATTAGGATGGCAAACAAGATGGGGATGAGGTCCGTGCTGGTGCTGACCGGTGTTTCGAAAAGGGAGGAGATTGCGAGTGCGCCTGCGTCAGACAAGCCGGACATTGTGCTTGAGTCTGCTGTCGGCGTTGGGAAGGCGCTGAGGATTTACTGAAGAGCTATTTTAACTGAACAATCCCAGCACTGGCTTGTGCTCGCCATTTGACAGGTTTTACCTGAACAAACCCCTCACAGCCTTGCCCGGCGCCACTCGCCTGTTTTTTCTACCTGAAAAGGTCGCGCACCGCCTGTTCCACGTTCTCCTTCACTTCCTGCTCAGAAGGCTCGGAGATTGCCTGCTGCACTTCGGATGGCGAGGCGATGGGGGAAACGCTTGGCTGCGAGGGCGAAAGCAATGCTGAGACGCTCACGTGTATGGTTGCGCTGCACGAGGAGCAGCGGGCGGTTACTGCGATGTCCTCAACTGCCATGTCAGATGAGAAATCGAACGAGTTGTTCTGCCCGCACTTGCAGGCAACTATCTTCCGAAGAGAAACCATCACTACCACCTCGGCAGTCCAAAGCGGCAACCACATAGCAACCCGTGGCAGCCACCTCTTGCATTACTGCTTCCTAGCCAAACAAACGCCGACAAGGATTATTAAGTATCACTTCGTTTTTGCATACGGTCGCAATGGAGCTTTCGGAAATTTCCTCTACCTCGGAGATTCGAATCCCCTCAGACCCGCTGCTGCAAATCATAGGGCAGGACGAGGCTGTGAGGATAGGCAGGATGGTAGGATCGCAGCGCCGCCACCTTCTTCTTGTGGGCCCTCCAGGCACTGGAAAGTCCATGCTTGCGCAGGCGATTGCATCCACCCTTCCCAAGCCAAAGCAGGAAGTGCTTATTTTGCACAACCCTGAAAAACCAGAAAGGCCGCTTGTGCAGGTGAGGAACAGCTCATCTTCGAAAAAATTGGAGAACAAGCCAGCTTATGAAATGCTTGAGGCGCACATGGTGCCTGGTTTTGTCTCTGAAAAGCTTGGATTTCGCTGCAGAAGGTGCGCAAGGCTCTCCTCGCCAGAGGCTTCCACCTGCTTCTTCTGCGGGGCAGATAAATATCGGAAGATGCGGGGGCCGTTTGAGGATTTGCTCATGGGAGTGGGCGTGCCTGAGCGCGAGGACCGGGTGCACACCACAAGAGTGATTGATGGACGGGAGGAATTGATTGTTTACGAGAGAAGAGGCACAAAAATCGCGCTACTTACGCAAAAGGAACTGATGAAAATCGCTGAGATGCAGCAGAAGATGCAGTTCAAGGTGCTTCTTCCGCTTTCGCGCTCGACCTTTGTCCAGGCAACAGGCGCATCGGAAACCGAATTGCTTGGCGATGTGAGGCACGACCCTTACGGCTCGCACCCTGCCATTGGCTCGCTCCCATATACGCGGGTGGTTCCTGGCGCGGTGCACGATGCGCATGAAGGAGTGCTTTTCATAGACGAATTGTCCTCACTTGGGAATTTGCAGCGCTTCCTTCTTACTGCCATGCAAGAGAAGAAATACCCCATTTCCGGAAGGAACCAATCCTCCACTGGCTCGTCAGTTAGAGTGGATGGCGTGCCTGCTGAATTTATACTCGTGGCTGCGGTGAACTTCAATGACGTTTCCAATATACTTGCGCCGCTTCGCTCAAGAATCCATGGCAATGGCTATGAAGTGCTCATGAACTCGAGAATGCCTGACACTGCCGAAAACAGGATGAAGCTCTTGCAGTTCATGGCGCAGGAAATAACCCGGGACGGCAGGATTCCGCACGCTGACGCTGGCGCTATTTCGCAAGTGATTGACTACGCTGCCCGGAAAGCAAAGGAGATTGACGGCGAAGGCGGGCTTACCCTTCGCCTCCGCATGCTTTCGGGCGTGATAAAGATGGCGGGAGACTTGGCTGCCTCTGAAGGGAAGAAGGCGATAAGCGAAGATCATGTGAAGTTCGCAATTGCAAATGCCAAGCCCATCGAGGAGCAGGCTGCTGACAAGTACGGCTCGTGGTACAAGGCTTCTTTGGCGGATTACGGCTTGAGGAAGGAGAAGGGCGGAACTGAAGTGGGCTAGATTTTCGTCTCGCTTATTTTCATGAATGAGAGATTCTCATTCGGCATGAAGTTCAGGATTTGCTCCCTGCTGTCTTCGATATTCGGAAGCATTTTTGCTATTGTTTCCTCCAAGTTGCTCTTCCACGCGATTTTGGCAAGCGCGCTTGCAAGAAGCGCATTGGCCTCTTCGGGTTTTACGCCGCTGCACTGCTTTTCCAGATAGTCCTTGTAAAACGAGATGAGCAGGCGTGCGGCTTCCCTTGCGCTGATTCCTTGCTTTTCGTCTTGCGCAAGGGGCCGGATGCAGAACATAAGAGGCTCCGGCTCAAGAGGCTTGCCGTCTTTTTCTGCTGCCTTGCGCTCAGCATCGGTAGCCATTATGGGAAGAAGGTAAACAAGCGGCTCGCCGTTTGAAAGCTTTATGGCGCGCACAAGCGAAGTGGTGTCGTGGAAGTGGGGGCGCACGATGTTTCGCATGTCGTCATTCAGGGATGCATCCGGCCTCTCGATTTCGGCTATAACGCAGAAGAGACCGTGCCCTTTTTGCTCCCGCGAGATTTTGTCGCTGTTTTCAACCATGCTTTGCACAAGTTTGGAGGCGATTCCGCTCCTGCGGGCTTCGGGGGAAGTCACCACGATATTGTAGATGACTGCATCCATCTGGGGATAATAGCTGTAGAGGCTGGCGCCTATTACTTTTCCTGCGGAGTCAAGCGCAACCTCGACAAACCAGTTCTGGGAGTATTTGTCGTGGAAGTATTCTCGGAACTGGGATTCGCTTTCTATTTCGCTTGGGGGGAAATTTCTGCGCAGGAGGGAAAGAAGCTCCATGAACAGGCGCTCGCCATGAACATATTCGGAATTTTTGGCTTCCTTTTTTGTGGGAGCCACCATGCTGCCGTCCAGCCTGAGGATTTTGCTGATTATGGATTGCTGATGTGCGGGCGTGGAATCGTGCAGGGACTGGTCGTCGAATCTGGTGCCGCCTCCCGGCTTTGCTGCTGGCGTTGCAGACGTATTATGGCATGCCCCCTTCGTTTTGTGCATGCTAGATTGCTGTCTGAAGCCTATTTAAATATGTCGTTTTTTTCCTCTTTTTGCAACAAGAAGAGATGAGTTAAATTTTCCCAAGAGCCCACAAAAGAAGCGCGGCGCTTGAAATCATGATGAGCGGAAGCGCAAGGCGCAGTATCGCGACAGTCGCATTTATGGTGGAGGCTATTTCCGCAGACTGGCCTGTGCCGAATACTTTTATCCTGAAGCGTTCCTCTGCGGATGCAAATTTCACTTCCTCGAGTTTCTTTTCGGCCTGCAGGAAAAGCTGTCGGACTGCAGCCATCACGTCTCCGCGGTTGGCTTCGCCAAGAGGGTAAAGAACACCTTTCACTGTGTTTATCTGGTGCGTGTCGGTTGTCATTATTTCCCCTCGGCAAGAGTAGCCCTTTTCACGCCCCAAGGATTCGAAGAGGCTGACAAGCTCGGAGCGGAAGTGAGGTGTGATGCCGTTTGAGTCGACAAGGAGGACGGCATGCAACTGCTTTCCTTGCGCGAACAGGGCGAGCTTAAGGCCGTTTTTGCCGATTGTATCAATAGATATTTTTCCTGATGCGCAGGAGAACTTGAATTTGGACTGCGGTTTTTCGCTTTCGAACAATCGTTCTGTTGCATCGAGCATCTCAAAGCCAATGGGGCTTCCCACTTCAACAGATGAGATGTCGCCTGTTTCCGAGTTGTGTTCGTCTACGATGCCTGCAGATTTGCAGTGGCGCTTTGCTTTTTCCATGAGAGCAAGGCCGAGCCCGAGATGCACGTCCTCGGTTGTGCGGGGAGCGCGTGAATAGGAGAGGAATGCTGCATCGTTTATGCGGAATGACTGTGCGCGCACCGTCCCTACGCGGCAGGTGGAAAATCTCATCTTGGAAGCCGCAGGCTTCAGGCGCTGGAGAGCGCGCTGGCAGGCTGAAACGACCTTTTCTATTTCAGACGATGAGACTGGGTTGAAATCGTGCGTTGCAGTGCCGTGGAAGACGAACACTTCCTTTCCTGCCGGATGGCCTGCGTGATGATGCGCGCCTGAGAGCGCACCTGAAATCATGCTGGTGAATTCGCTTCCGCCAAGATTGCCGAATGGCCCGAAGTGTATGTAGGGCACCACGAAAAGAGCGTGATTCTTTGTGCCCCGAAATTCGCAGAGCCATACGAGCGTTTCCACTTCCTCGCCTATTTCCTCGAAGGCCTCCTCCAAATCCTTTTCTCCATAAAGCCACTGCGACAAGAACATGGAGAGTGCGTCAATGCTTGAAATTCCGAGGTTCTTTTTCATGGGCGCGGACACAAGATAGAACAAGACATAGAGCGCGGCAAGGAAAACTGCGGATGCGAAGTATATCTTCAAGAGAAGGCCTGCAAAATCCGTCTGCACTCCGATTGGCCCGCGTGAAATCAGGAAAAGGGCAAAAAGAATTGTTTGGAGAGTTGCAAAGAAAACTGCGCTTCGCCTGAAATCGAAGGCGAGCACGAGCGTGAAATACCAGAGGCAGAATGCTGATGCAAAACCCAAGAAAACGAGATTTGAGGAGGACGGGAAGTATGGTGCGAGGCTGAATGACAAAAGGTAGAAGATGCCGTAGATGGCAACTGAAAGAAGCCCAAGGAAAATAGAGCGGCGAAAAATCGCCTTGCGGCGCATGAGATAGAGTGCTGCTGATGAAAGGACGGCAGGGCAGGCAAGCAGGAATGCGCCTTCTATACCGCTTGTGAATATTTCGAAAATGCCTATCTGGGAGCCTTGCGCAAGCCCGAAAAACACGCCGAAAAGGAAGGAGAGCGCAGCTATCATGAAGATTGTTTTCGCGGGGTGGGGCAAGGAAAGGAAGTACCTCGATAGCTTTAGGGCGTCCTTTTTTGCTTGTTGCATAAAATCATCGCTTTATGCACGAAAAAGAAATTATTTCTGCCTTGAGACTTCGGCTTTCTTCTGCGCCTGAGGCTGTTCTTCCCCGGAGATAAGCATCTGCAGCTTTATTGTGTTGTCCATGTATTCGCGTGCGACTTCGTCAAATGATTTGCCCGATTTTTGGGCAAGCTTCATGAGCTCTAGGGCTATGAATCGAATTTCCTGGTTTGCGGCGTAGTCGCCTTGCTCCTCCTCCATGAAGATAGATTCGCAGGCGCGAGTATATATACGTATCCTCGTCGCTTCTGGGCGGCGCCCATGAGCAGGTATAATATACGTATCCTCGCAGGAATTTTGCATGCCAAGGTATTGACCAATATGCGGGAAGTCTGACTTGCAGTCTGAATTTTTCGGAGAGCTTTGCGTAGAGTGCGCCAAGTCGCGCATGGAGCCACTTGCACCTGTCAGGATTACAACCTGCCAGAAATGCGCAGCGGTGATAGGGAAATCGCGGGAGAGGAAGGAGGCGACTTTTGAGGAGGAAGTGATTCGTCTCTTGAAGCTGAAGGGAAAGAATGCTGCGTTTGATGCTAAGAGAGGCGAGGTGGAATATGAAACGCCCTATGGAAAAGTGAGGCAGCCTGTGCTCGTCCTTGTTGACAAGGGAGTCTGCACCGTATGCGGACGGGCCGGAACGCAGTATTTTGAGGCGATAATACAGCTGCGCGGGCGCGAAAGCCAGGTTGCAAAGATGACGCACATACTCGTGCATAATATCGAGGAGAAGAGCTTTGTGCCGAAAGTGGAGGAGCTCCGCGAGGGGACTGACATTTACTGCGGAAGCAGAAATGAGGCGATTGCTGCGCTCAACATGCACAAGCTAGGGTTCGTCAGGACGGAAAAGCTTGCAGGGGAGAGGAACGGAAAAAGGCTTTACAGGACGACCCTGCTCGTAAGATTCTAGTCTCCAAAATACTCTTTGAATTTTCTGATGTCAGGCGCATCTTTTCCGAATTTCACTGCCCAGGCACGCGCTATTTTGCCGTGCTCGTGCAAATCGTTTTGCAGCTGCTTTGCCACTTCTTCAGTTCCAGGCTCGCGCACAAAATTAACTGGGCAGAGGCACCCTTTCTTTTGCTCCTTGCCGTCAAGCTCGAACGGGTAAAGGCGGCATACGTGCGGGCGGTTTTCGTAAATTGTGCATGCCAAATCCTCGCCCAAGAATATGCAGTCGACTTTCCGCCGCCTCTGCAGGATGATGAACCATTCTTCTACCTCTCCGCGTTCGCCGCGGCGCACAAGGAGGGGATAGTGCGGCGTCTCTTTGGAATTTATGTTGCTTGAGAATTCGAGAAAATCTTCAGGCGCAAGATTCAGCTCAGAAACCATGCGCTTTGCCTCAGGAATGGTGAGCACGACTGCCAATCCGCGGCAGCAGCGCGCGGTGCAGGACTTGCAGGAGTTGGTAATGGCGGAGGAGATTTGCATGAGAGGGATGCGACTTGAAACCTATATAAAAAGATGCCAAGTATAACTCGGTAGCGCAACGAGGGGTCGTGGCGTAACTTGGTAGCGCGGCAGGCTCCAGATCCCGCCCGGGCGAAAGCACGGGCACCAGAATACACCTGCATGTTAGGGTTCAAATCCCTACGATCCCAATTGCTTTGCAAGTGGGCAGACAGGAGAACCACAGCTCTCCTGGATCCCAAAATGAAATTTTGGGAGACTTGCTGCACAGCAGCAAGCTGATCCCATCCCTAAGGGGGGCCAAGCTAAACCCATTACCCCCTTGATGGTTCACCCCCATTGGAAACTGAATTGGCTTCCTGATTCCCCCGACATGTTCGTTTCGACGAACATTCTGACTGCCCAAACCCAAATCAAGCAGCACGCTTCGGACACTACTCGTTTTTGCGGTCTGGCGGTTTAAAAAATGCGTAATCTCTTTCTGCCAGAGGTGGATTTGATGGATTCGAAGCTGAAGGCAGCCATAATTACCCTTGTGGTGGGGATTCCTGCATTCATTTTGAGCCCTATATTGTGGCCGCCCTCGCCCGACATAAAGCCGACTGAGGCGCAGCTCCCGTTCTTCATCTTCCTCTCCTTCGTGGAAGCGCTTTTCTTTGGGGCAGGGATAGCATTCATATCGTATACATGGCCAATTGTGAGCAAAATGGCGGGGAAGGAAAAGCCCAAGGCGATGCAGTCGTTTCTGGCAATCTCATGGCTGCTTGTCTCCTGGTGGCCGCACGACAACTTCCACATCCACAACGGCATGGATGCGCAGGGGCTGCTTTACATCGACTATGCGTTCCATATGACGCTCATATTGGCAGGAGCAGTGCTTGCCTACAATTTCTACAGGATGACCAAGGCGAAGTAGGTTGGAAGGATTGACGGCAGCATAATAAATCTAGCGGCAGCCTTCCATACGGGAGGGATTTGATGAGAATTCTTGCTTTGCTCACAGTCTTGACGCTCTGTGCGGCTTCTTTTGCTGTGCAGACCCCTATGGAGAAGTTCTTGAATGCGAGCTTTGAAGCTGACCAGAATGTGGCTGTAATGCCTCTTTTGGCGCAGGGAAATTATGCAGTTGTCTCTGCTGACGGGACGGAATTTTACGTTGTGGACACTGGAACCGCAAAGCCTGTCACAGACAAGGCTGCGCTTGCAGCGCTTCTTGTTGCGGACGCTAGGAACAGGACGAACATTGACGCCAAGATAGCGCAGGCGCTTGCCTTCCCGGATGCTGTCAGGCAGGCAAAGCTTGCTACAGAAGCAAAGTGTGCGCAATACACGGGCACAGACACGCACGAGTGCACAGACCGGCAAACCTGCATTGTCGCATGCAAATCAGTTCCCTACTGCAGCGGTGCTGATGGGCAAAGCGGGCCTGGCTTTGCAGATGGATTTTGGGAAGCCACGCTCGAATGGACAAGCGACAGGAAAGCGTTTGACGAGCTTGTCTCATCCTATTCCAGCGGGCTTGAGAGTCTTTCTTCAGATGGAAGCGCGATAGATGCGAAAGTGGCGATCCTTGACCAGATGTCCGCTCTTGCAACAAAAATTTCTGGCAACCAGCTTTTCCTCAACAGGACCGATCCTGGCTGCAGCGGCTCGAATGCCACCAAGCGCTGCTTCGAGTTTTGCTCTAAGACCGACTATTCGATTGAGAGGGCGGCAAGCCAGAAGGCGAACCTGAATGCGCTCAAAAGCGCGTATGCAACCGTGCAGTCGCAATCTGCAAGAACCGACTCCATACTTGCCAAGGGAATTGAGAACAACAAATATCTTGCAAGCCGAGGGCAGGAATTCCAGGACCTCAAGCTTCGGATGCAGTCTGACTTGAGGAAACTGAACGAAAGCAAAATCGAGCTTGCGAAAAAAGTCACCGACCCTTCCATTGCGCCCATGATTTCCTCTCTTGCAAACTTTTCAGCCCAGATTGTGGCTGAAGGGCAAGCAGGGCTTTACAGGAAAGCGCTTGGCAAGAAAAGCGCCTATGAGGCAAGATACAAGGAGGTGGACGACAGGATTACGTCCGAAACCCGACAGTATGACGACCTTGTGAAGCAGGTTGATGCGCTTTCCGAAAAGGTGGGCAAGGGCGCAAAAATTCTTGGGGCAGAAAGCACGGCAGGCTACACCTCCAGGCTCATGGAAATCAAGTCGAGCTTGACAACAGTCACTCTTGCAGAGCTTGCATCAGCGAAAAGCGATATCGAGGCGCTGAAGGAGGAATTGACAGAGGAGCTTGCTGCAAAAGCCACTGGTGATGCTCCTCCCGCCAAACAGGGAGGAAGCCAGCAGGCTGGAGCTGGTGGATCTCAAGCGCAAGGAGCAGATGGCACCTGGCAACAGGAAGCCGCTCAGCCTCCTGCGCAATCTGGAGGGAAACCGCCGTGTGCGCCTGCGCTTGTGATGCTCGGCATTGGAGCCCTGGCTTTCCTGCGAAAGCAGTGACCGAGAACTCCTCCTTCATTTTTTTCTTTCCACCAGCGGTGAAAAATTTCCGCGGAAATTTTTCAGAAGTCGAGAGCTTGCTTTCGACCTCCGACAAAGAAGAAGCCCTTGCTTTTGAGCAGCCAGGAGAACTGCGAGAGTTTCATTGAAATGGGCGAGGTGAGTTTTGTTTTGGGGTGCGTTGCAATAGGAGCTATTCCAGCTTCTGAAAACCATTGCAGCACTTCTTCGACTGAATGGTAGGTTTCGTGGGGAGAGGCGAACCTGTCGGCAAGCAAAGCTAACCTAACGCCGTTCTTCTCGTTGTGAGCGCCGATCTTTTCGATTATTTTGTCAGGGTTTTCTTCTCCTGCCCAAAGAAGCTTTCTATGAAGCCGGCAAGCTAGCCTTCCGTAAACGTTGTAGAGTCCAAGGGCAATTTTTCCTCCTGGAGCAAGGTGTTTTGCCATGCGCAGGAAATTCGCCTTCGGGCTTTCGGTGTGGTGGAGAGTCCCTATGAGAAGAATAAGGTCGTAGTTGTGGCTGAGCCGGACGGACTCGAAGGATGCCACCTTGAAATTCACTTTTGCGTTCAGCTTTGAAGCGCTCTCTTTTGCAAGCCGGATGGAGGTTCTTGAAAAATCAAACGCATCTGCCTTTGCGCCGTGCAAGGCACAATAGATTGCCTTTTCGCCCGTGCCGCAGCCGCCGTCGAGTATCCGCTTGCCTTGAAGCCAGGAATCGGAGATGCCTGCAACAGAGAGTATCTGGCGCATCACTTTTTCGTGGCCCGAGGAAACGAGATCGTGCGCGCAAGACACGCGCTGCGAAGGATAGGGGTGAGCTTCGTAGAATCGCCTTACCTTGTCTTTTATGCCTGCCATGCAATCCGGCTTGCTCGCTACAGCATTCTTTAAATAGGCTTTCCCCAATAGTCAGAGAGGAAAGAGGAGGTTATGAAGATGAAGGGAAGGCTTGTCAATTACCGGCGCGGAGTGCACACCGAATACACCAACCAGTATGTCATAGAGGTGGACGGTGTGGAGGACCGCGCTTCAGCAGACGGCATAATCGGGAAGAAGGTCATCTGGAAGACCGCCACCGGGAAGGAGATTGTGGGCAAGGTCTCAAAGGCGCACGGGAACTCCGGCGCTGTCCTTGCGAGATTTGACAGGGGCTTGCCGGGCCAGGCAATCGGCACTGAAGTCGAAGTGGCCTAGTTCCATTTATTTTGTTTTCTTCTCCCTTATTTTCGTGAGTCCAATGGGGAAAAACCAGCCAAAATACAGGTTCTTCGAGCACGTCGCTGACATAATGTTCGAGGCTTACGGCAAGGACTACCCTGAGGCGCTTGAGAATGCTGCAAAGGCGATGTTTTCCGTTTTTGGGAAAGCCGAGGACAAGGAGAGCGCCGAGTTTGCCGTGACTGCGCACAACCTCGAAGAACTGACCGTGCAGCTTCTTGCAGATGTGCTTGCATACATGGACACGCACGAAATTGTGTTTTCAAGATTGCAGGTAACTGCGTTTGACAGGAAGAAAGCGCATGCTGAAGCCAGAGCATATGGCGAGAGGAAAAGGCCGCGCGATGTCGTGAAGGCTGTGACTTACCATGAATTGATGGTGAAGGAAGATTCGGAAGGCTGGACCATTAGGCTTATTTTGGACGTCTGATTTTGGGAAAAAGAAAGAGAAGCCGCCCGCCCCACGTTGGCATCTGCCGTATTGCCATGAGACTGGCGGACCGAAAACTGATTTTGTTTTGAAAACGGCGTCTTGCGCCGCACAGGCTTACATGCTTGCTCCTACCTTCATCCATTCAGCATCGAGGATTTCCTCGGTAGGGACGCGAGCAAGCACCCGCCAGACAGTCATGTGCGAGACGTGCAGGGCGTCTGCAACCTCCCGAAGAGACATCCGTTCGCGGAAGTAAAGCTGCTTTGCAAGCTGCAGCTGCTTTCTGTCCATGCGGGACGGTCGGCCGCCCTTCCGTACTTCATATCCTTCCCTGTAATTATCCCCCATCGCCACCACCTTTTTGGTTTCCTGCAAGCCAAGCGGCGGTAAGAAAATCGCTTTCGCTTATGGTCTTGCTTTTTCAGGTGGTCCGCGCAGTTTGCCAGCCACGCAGCCCAGAGCCCTCAGCCAAGGATGACAGGCATGACGGGCAGGGTTGCACAAATAGACTTGAGGCTAACCGCAGCGGCATTTGCATGATATTCGCCGTTATCCTGCATTGTTAGCACCCTTGCTGAGATAGGTATGGATGGAACGGTATAAATAGGTTTGTAACAGGGCTGAGAAGCAGGCGGAGATTATTTTTTCTTCTGCTCGAACGGAAGGCGCACATAATATACGCCCTCTTGGTCCTTGAGGACGACCGGGTTTCTGGAGAGCGCGTTCACATCCACTGCGAAAACGCCTTCGGTTACGATTTTTATGTTCTCCACATCCTCAGTGGTGAATGTCATGCGCGCGAAATATGAAGAGGGAGCTTTTCCGTTGCCGTTTGGCTCTGCTGCTGGAGAGTGGGGCTCTGGCTGCTGGGCAGCCGCGCCAGATGGCGGCTGGGCGCTTGTTTCGGACGATGGTTCAGAAGTTGCGTTTCCTTCTGCCGCATCTTTTTCCCCATTTGCATCAGGGATGGATTTGGGCGCGAGATAATCGGCAGAAACCGGATTTGGTTTTTCATCTGCTGGCTCGCTTTCCAGAGGAGAGGCCATGGAATCGTCGCGGATGAAGACGAATACCTTGGAGCCGCATGGGCAGCCGTCGTTTATTTCCTGTATTGTGGTGGCTGCGCGGTCGCACCTTACGCACTTGTGCATTTTTTCACCTGAATTTTTCTGTGAGAATCAGGATAGTTTGCTTACTATTTCCTTGTAAAGGCCATCTAGGTTTTCCCCAGTCATTGCCGAGACCTGCACGAAATCATAGCCGGGGAATGCCTCCTTCACCCTCCGAGTGTTTGCTGACGGAAGGTCTATCTTGTTCGCAACAACTATGATCGGAATGCTTCTGGCTTCGATGTTGCCGAGTATTGTGATATTCACCTGCGTGTAGGGGTCTTCGGTGGCATCGATTATGAAAAGCGCCGCGTCCACCTTGTCCATGTGGCGGACTGCCTCCACGACCCCGCGCGTGGCTTCTCGCGCACGCTTCTGCGCCTCCTCTTTCGAGATTCCGTATTCCAAAAAGTCGCGGTAGTCCACCTTCACAGCTATCCCTGGCATGTCAAGGAGGGACATGGAAAGGGTGTAGCCGTTTATCTTCATGGTGACTTTGTCCTTCTTGTGCACTGTGCGAGTCTCGTGCGGCACTGGGCTTACCGCACCCATAGGCTCTCCTGCCAAGTCAACGCAAATCCTATTTGCAAGAGTAGTCTTCCCAACGTTTGGAGAGCCATAGATACCAATAGCCAGATTCTTTTTCTTCTTGAAAAGCCCCTTAAACCACGAAAGGAAACGGCGAATCATCAACACCACTCTTTCAAACAGAGCGGAAATTGGCGCTAAAATGTTATAAAACCGAAACCCTGTTGCCTTGGATTTTCACTTTCCCTTCTGAAAACTTGCCCACAACCATGGGGAGACCGACGTGCTCGCGCTCAAGGATTTTTGCCGCTACCTCGTCCGCAGATTTGCAGCCTGAGATGTCCACCTTTTCCTGGTAAATGATTTTCCCCCCGTCAAGCGACTCGTCCACAAAGTGGATTGTGTAGCCTGAAACCTTTTCCCCAGCGTTGAAGGCGTCTGCCTGCGCATGAGCGCCCGGGTATTTTGGAAGAAGGGACGGGTGGATGTTGATCATTTTACCCGCATAGGCGGAAAGGAGCCCCTTATCTTTGATTATTCTCATGTAGCCTGCCAAAACAACGAGGTCGGGATGCAATTCGTGGAGCTTTTTCTTTATTCCTTCGTCAAGCTCTTCGCGGCGTGCGTGCGGGATGACAAAGGCGGGGATGCCATTTTCCTTTGCCCTTTCAAGAGCCTTTGCTGAAGGATTGTCCGTAATAAGCCCAGCAAGCTCCACTCCTGGAAGCTCGCCGCGGTTTTTCGCATCTATTATGGACTGGAAATCCGAACCTCGGCCTGAAGCGAGAACAACCACACGATAACCTTGCACTTTGCTGTCTTCGCAGTGTATCACTTCGCTTTCAGTCACTATCATATCCACTGCCACGTCGTGCGGCTCGTTTGGCACGTGCGCCGCGATTTGCAGGTCGTATGCAAGGCCAATTTTTTTGCAGCTTGTTTGCGCAAGAAGGGAATCGTAGTAGCCCATGCCATAGCCAATTCTGTGCCCGCGCCTGTCGAATGAGACTCCTGGAACTATTGCAAGGTCGATTTTTTCAGGGGAGATTCTCATCTCCGGCTTTTGTGGCGGCTCCATTATGCCAAACGCACCTGGCACGAGTTCCGATATGGAAGCTATTCGATAAAGCTCGAGTGATTTCTCTTCCTTTTTTGTGACTGGAAGGACAACTGATTTTCCAAGCGATAGGGCTGATTGGATTATGCCGTCAGTGTGCACTTCGCTCCCCTTTGAGGAGTAAACAAGCAGCGTTTTGGCTGCGCCAAACTCAGGAAGCCCGATAAACCTTTCCATTATGCTTATGCAGTGCAGGTGCCCGCCGTGCGTGTGGTGGAACTCCCGCTTGGCAAGCATTTCCTCCCTTATTTTTTCTTTCATGTTACAAACCTCTGATGCTGCATTATTGGGCCATCCTTATTTTATCCCTGCCGAAAAGCTCGGCAATAAGGTAGATGGAGCCCGTTACTACTACCGTGCCTTTTTTGCCTGCAAGCCTTTTCGCCTTTGCAAATGCCGCTTTCGGACTTTTTATTGCCATGGAATCAGCATGGATTGATGATGATGCAGCCTGAAGCTCAGGCAGCTTGGCTGCCCGCTCAAGCGATACTTGCGTGAGCACGATTTTGGAGAAAAACGGGCGCAATATGTCAAGCACTTTTTTGTAGTCCTTGTCCTTCATGGCGCCGAAAAGGAGAACATTGTTTCCGGAAATGTGCCGAAGCTCTGAGGCAAGTGCGAATGCAGCGCCCGGGTTGTGGCAGCAATCTGCGAATGTTGACGGGCGGGAGGATATTTTTTGCAGGCGGAATTTCGGAGTGGTGCGATGCAGGCCATCCTCTATTGCCTTCTTCCCTATTCCAAGGAAATGCGCGCAGGCAAGCGCCACGCAGGCATTGCTCACCTGGAAGCGGCCTGGCGCGGAGAGGGAAACTGAATATGCGCGAGAGGCAAGAGACGCACGGAAGGAATGGCAGCCTGCCTTTTCCTTCATGCCGGAGATTTTCACAGCGTCTTGCACAAAAAGTGGTTTTGCGCCAAGGGATTTGCATTCGGACATGACTGCTGCTTTTTCCACTGGGCCAAGAATTCCGCACACCAGCTTTTTGCCTTTCCTTGCGATGCCGCATTTTTCGTGCGCGATTTTTTCCACAGTGTCGCCAAGCACATCGGTGTGCTCAAGAGAAATTGAGGTTATGGC
>JAWBPP010000020.1:0-2609 GCA_038824715.1 Candidatus Anstonellaceae archaeon | reverse complement strand
GCAGATATTTCCGGCTCAACTGCGTTCACTGCATCGAGCCTTCCGCCCAGGCCCACTTCCAAAACAGCGAACTGCACCCTATGATTTTTGAAGATTAGGAAAGCCATCGCAGTCACTATTTCGAAAAAGGTCGCTTCGATTTTGTTTTCCGTGCAGATGCGCTTCGCTTCGCAGTAAGCCGCGGCTATTTCCTTTTCATCAGCATTTTTGCCGTTTATCCTGAAGCGCTCGGCAAACCCCTCTATTTGCGGCGAGAAGTAGGTGCCGGTTCTTGCGCCTGATGCTGCCAAGATGCTGCCCAGGAATTCCACCGTGGAGCCTTTTCCGTTGCTTCCGCCGACTATTATGCACTTGCAGCTTTTCTCCGGGTTTCCTAGGAGGCTAAGGAGGCGGCGGATCCGCTCAAGGCCGAGCCTGCTTCCGAACTTTTCAAGAGCGTGGATTTCAGAAAGAGCCTGTTGATATGCTAGCTTTGCAGAGGGCATGGCACTCCCTCACTTCTCGTGCCTGTTCCTGTAGCATGCAATTGTATTTTGCATGAGCATGGCGACTGTCATGGGCCCCACGCCTCCAGGCACGGGCGTGATTAGCGATGCTTTCTTTGAAACGCCTTCGAAATCCACGTCGCCTTTGAGCTTTTCGCCCTCGCGGTTTATGCCAACGTCGATTACCACTGCGCCTTCTTTCACCATGTCCGAGCTGAGAGTATTTGGCTTGCCCACTGCCACGCAGACTATGTCCGCCTCGCGCGTTACTGCGCCAATGTCCTGAGTTTTGCTGTGGCAGATTGTGACCGTGCAATTTTCGTTGAGAAGAAGGAGGGCAAGCGGTTTCCCCACTATCCTGCTCCTGCCGATTACTACTGCGCGCTTGCCTGAAAGCGAGACATTGCTTTGTTTGAGAAGGTAAATGACGCCTTTCGGCGTGCAGGGGGCGATGCCAGGGATTCCGAGCGCAAGTTTTCCTAGGTTTTGCGGGTGGAAGCCGTCCACGTCTTTCTCAGTGGCGACTGCAGCCAATACGTTGTCCTCGTCAATGGCATCCGGAAGGGGGAGCTGCACTAGGATTGCATCCACTGAATCGTCGGCGTTGAGTTTTTTTATCTCGGAGATTACCTGCTGCTCTGATGCTGATGCTGGGAGCTTGACCATCCTTGACTCTATCCCGACTTTTTTGCAGGCTTCAGATTTCTTTTTCACATAGACCTGCGAGGCTGGATTTTCACCGACCATGACAATTGCAAGGCAGGGTTTGGGGAGAAGCTGGGATACCTCTGAGGCAGATTTCTTGAGGAGAGACTCCGCTATCTTTTTTCCATCTATTAAATTTGCTGGCATGGGAAAAACCTACCGCCTGATCCATTTTGCCCATCGAGGTTCTGGTTTTGCCATTTCTGCACCGATGCGTTATTGCTAGCCAAGTTCCGGGTAAAGCGGGAAGCGCTTTGTCAGCTCAAGCACTTCCTCCTTCACTTTTGCGCGGAGAGCCGTGTCTGTCGGCGCTAAGCAAATTCTTTTTATCATCCTGCCGATTTCCTTCATCTCGGATTTGCCCATGCCGCGCGTGGTGAGCGCGGGGGTCCCCAGGCGGATGCCTGACGTGACAAAGGGCGACTGCGTATCGTACGGAATTGTGTTTTTGTTGACAGTTATTCCTGCCTCGTCGAGTGCGAGCTGTGCCTCTCTACCAGTGATTTTCATGTTGGTAAGATCGATGAGAAGAAGGTGCGTGTCTGTCCCTCCTGAAACGAGTGACATGCCTTCGGAGAGAAGAGAATCTGCGAGCGCCTTTGCATTTTCCACTATGCGCTTTGCGTAATCTGCAAACGATGGCTGCATTGCCTCTTGGAAGCAGACCGCCTTTGCTGCAATTGCGTGGTCGAACGGCCCGCCTTGCAATCCAGGGAAGACCGCCTTGTCGATTTGCACCTGGTATTCCTGTCTGCAGAGTATGATGGCGCCTCGCGGCCCCCGAAGAGTTTTGTGCGTAGTGGAAGTGACGACATCAGCGTGCGGGAAGGGGTGCGGGTGCACGCCTCCTGCTATAAGACCCGCAATGTGCGCCATGTCCACCATGAAGTAAGCGTCCACTGCTTCAGCGATTTCTGCGAAGCGCTTGAAGTCCACCTGGCGAGGGTAAGCCGTGTAGCCAGCAAGTATGAGGTCGGGCTTTTCATCGCGTGCCTGCTTTTCTATCGCATCGAAATCCAGGAGGTGCGTTTTTGCATCAACATTGTAGGGGATTATCTTGTACGCCTTGCCAGAGAAATTCACAGGCGAGCCGTGCGTGAGGTGGCCCCCGTGGGAGAGATTGAGCCCCATTATTTTTGCGCCGGGCTCAAGCAACGCGAAATATGCCGCCATGTTCGCCTGCGAGCCTGCGTGCGGCTGCACGTTTGCGTGGTCTGCATGGAATATTTTTTTCGCCCGCTCGATTGCAAGCGTTTCGCACGAATCCACGAACTGGTTGCCGCCATAGTAGCGCTTTGCAGGGTAGCCCTCAGAATATTTGTTGGTAAGCACTGAGCCTTGCGCATCCATTACTGCCAAGGAGGTGAAGTTTTCGGATGGTATAAGCTCAAGCCCCTCGCGCTGGCGCTGCAGTTCGAG
>JAWBPP010000019.1:0-17182 GCA_038824715.1 Candidatus Anstonellaceae archaeon | reverse complement strand
GGCTGGGTCAAGGCAGCGGGGGGCAGAATAGTCTCATTCGGGCAAGACGGCATCCATCTTCTTGACCTTGGCGGGACCACGCCGCACATCCGCACCAGGCAGGTGATGGATTCCCTCGAAATGCTCACTGACATAATGCAATTCCCGCAGCAGCGCAGGCTCACCGAGGCTGCAATCGAGCAGGCTTATGCGAGAAAAGGCTTCAGGCAGCACGAGCCAAACGAAAGGAAAAAGCCGCCCACGCTCGAAAATGTTGCTGCCATACTCCAACGAAGCGCCCGCCGCAATTCCGAGGCAGCTGAAGCGGCCCGCAGGATAAAAAACCTCGTCTTGTCCACTGGCAAATCCTTTATCTCAAGCACAATCCGCCTCTCCTCTCTTCTTTCAGGGATTGTCTGTGTGGATCTGCACAGCCTCCCAACCGAGCCATTGCGCAGCATGGCTGGGCTTGCCATACTGCAGTTTGCCAAGGAAAAAATGCGGGAGGAAGGTTTCAAGGCGCCAGGCGGCCCGCGCCTCTTCATCGTGGTCGATGAAGCGTGGAAAATCGCATCGGACGAGCGCTCGGACGTGGTGGCAATAGTGCGCGAGGGCAGGAAATACGGGTTCGGGCTCATCGTCGCCTCGCAGAACCCGACTGATGTCCACAAAACAATTTTCTCGAATGCAGGAAGCGTGTTCTGCTTCAGGCTCACGCATGCAGCAGAGCGCCAATACGTCCGCTCTTCTCTTTCCTATTCCGACTATTACGAGTCCTCATCGCACAATCTTTCGATTGGGCAGGCGCTTGTGCATCTGGAATACGCAAAGCCGCACCCCGGCCCGAAAAACTTCATCCTCTCGCGTGTGGAAGGCGAGGAGCTGTTGGTAACTCTTTCCATAAGAGGTGTTGGCATGGAATTGGAATTCGAGCGCGGTGCGCTTTCGCGCAAGCTTTTGTCCTTCGGGCTTTCGGACAAGCAACTGTCTTCCGTGCTTTCAGAATTCGAGCGCAGCAACTATTCCCTTGAGGCAGCGCAGCTGGTTTCCATTCTGGAAAAAAGCGGGCACAGCCGCGCATCCACAATCTCCTTCCTGCGGGAGCTTGGGGCGGATGAAAAGAGCCTTGTGCAGCTGTTTTCCTCCCTGGGGAAAAAGGTAGCAGAAGGAAGCACAGAGGGCATTCTCGCGCTGTCCGAAAACTCTCTTGCACAGGGCAGCAAAAGGAAAAAGAGGCGATGAGCATGCACAAATTCGGCGAGCAGAAAATCGAGTTCAGGGCGAAATTTTCCGGCAGATGGCCGCCAAATACGTCGCCTCTTGCAGGGCTGGGCTTCGATTCCATCTCCCTTAGCAAGAGCTCGCTTATACTGAAAAAATCCAGCGGCACAAGCTTGCTTGGGGCGCCTGCGAGCTTCACGCAGATAGAAATCCGCAAGGATTCTGTGCTTCTCCTCCATCGGCATCGGGACGGATTGCAATCAGGCACTGCGATGCTCTCCCCCGCGCTTCTTCTCATCCGAACGCTCTCTCTTGTGCCAAGGATGGCACTTGACGTGCAGTCAGCATCGGAGTTCCTTGCTCCACTGCTCGAATCAGCAGAAGCAGTTGCAACAACTCCCTATCAGCTGCTTGCAAAAAAATACGAGGATCTGCAGTCGGACTTTGCAGAGCTTTCGGCAAAATCTCACAGGATGCTTGCCGATTCCGAATCGCACGCACGGCGCAATCTCGAGCTTGAGAAAAGGCTGTCAATACTGCAGGAGCGCGTCAAAAAACTCGAGTCTGTCTCAGACTCGGCGCTGCGCGAGCTCCTTTCAGAATGGCTCTCATCTCACAAGGGACGCATTTCAATCGCCTCGTTCTGCGGGCAGACCGGCATCCCTCCTTCGCGCTGCGAAGAGGGCTTGGAAATGCTTCTGAAAGAAGGCGCAATAACCGAAATCCCTAGCGGATACGCGGTGGTGAAAAACAGCGCAGGGCGCACATTCCAGCAAAACCAAGCGGCCAGCCTGCTCTCATTCAGGGGGGCGCGCAGGTCGCTTGCATCTTCTGCTTCAAAATTATTCGGAAGGAAGCCGTCGTAGCTCTTTTGAGCAAATGCCAAAAACCGCCATGCAAAGCTTGTGCGGCAGTTCTCGTCAGCGAAGCCTGTTTAGCGCAGCAAGAGACACAGCAACAGCAAGTGCGCACGCCAAAAAGAGCCAAAACTCGTAGCCGTATTTCGATGGGAACGTTGCAAGCACGAAATCTTTGTCGTCAGGCACTGGTTCTGCGGGGCGGGCGCCCTTCAGCCGGAAAAGCGCCGCATAGCCATAGGACGGCATTCTTTCGAAAAGCGGGCTTGCGGAAAGCTCGTCGTATTCTTCCCACCGGGGCTTCTCTCCGGGCGCATAAATCGTCTTTTCGTTGCCCAATATCACATAGCGCAGCCCGGCGCTACGCATCCTTTCGGCAAGCGAGCTCACGTTCACATAATCAACGCTTTCTGCCAATGCCAACCTTGCAGCGACTGGATATTGCGAAACATCTCCGCTAAAGACAAATGCGTGCCTCTCCCCGCCAATGGCCCGCAGCGCCCTTTCCTGCGAAACATAGTCAACAAGCGCATGCGGAGAATAAGCCTCGTTTTTGTACTGTCCCACTGTAGCGGTTGTAAACACGAAAAACATCATTGCAGCAGGCGCAAGCAGCGCAAGGGCCAGCCCGCCGGCAACAGTAGTGCGGTCCATCCCTGCCTTCCTCCCGGCCAAGACGGCCCATTCAACCGTCCGCTTCAGGAGAGCCCCGGCTCCCACTCCAGCAACAAACATCCCTGGCAGCACAAATGAAGGCAGGAGGCGCAGCCCATCCACGAAAGGAAATACCGCATTGACTTGTTCGCTTGTGGAAAGCGCAAAAACAGCGGCAGCACAACCTAGAAGCGCCAGCGCAAATTTTTCCTTATTTGCAATCACATACGCCGCGCCTATGGCAAACAGCACAGGGAAAGCAAGGAAGCCTGTCTGGAAAAACAGCCCCAGCGGCGAGCCTCTTGCAGCCGAAACAGAAATCCCTCCGAGTGCCGAGTAGCCTGCAAGGTCAGCGCCCTGCAAATACGGCAAGACAAACCATGCAACCGATGCTGCGCACGCAACTCCAAAAAGCGCAGCATGCAAAAACCTCTTCTTCCAGAAGAGCCACGCTAGCATGATGGCAAGCATTACTGCAAGCGCAAAACCAATTCTCTGGTTGGAAAGCACTGCCAGCGCAAAAAACAGCACGGCAAGCGCAGCCCCATGCCGTTTCCCCTCGAAAGCAAATTCATATGCGGAAAGGAAAAAGAAAAGCGAAAAGTATGTGGCAAGCGTGTGCGCTGTCATGCCATAAAGGAAAAGCTCAGGCCCGCCCGTAGGGTAGCCTACTGCAGGTATGAACAAATACGCAAGCGAGGCAAAAAGGAACGAAGTGTCCCTGTTTCTCGAGAGCTTGCGCGAAAATAGCCAGAACAGCACTATTGGGACGAAGAAAAGCAGTATTTCATATGCCTTGTATGCGTATTGCTGCGTAACTCCAAACGCAAGATAAATCAGCGCAGGAGGGATTGCGGAAAGGAAAGTGTAGTATTCCCAAGGCCACTTGCCTGCTGCCAAGTATCTTGCAAGTACAGGTATCCTGTCAATATGGAATGGAGCGTCCACTCCGTAAAACGAAGATGGCATGCTCCTGTCGATTTTTGCCCGCCACTCCCCGTCCAAGCTAATCACTATGGGCTCGATGGTCTTCGTCCTTGTTTGCTCCTGAAAAAATGCGAGCCCGCCGCCATTTTTTCCAAAAGTCTCGCGGTCAATGCCCTCTCCACTAACCTGCAGGCTAAGGCTCAGCCCGCCGCTGCTATCGCTCTGCGGCAATGGGTAGGGCTTTCCAGCCAAACAAGGAGAGCAAACGGCCTCCCCATCCACCTTCAACGAAGTGATGTTCAGGGCGGTTCCAGCTTCCTCAATGCGCACTCTAGATGCAGTCCCGCTCCCTTCAAAATTGGCGTCAAGTGAATAACGCTGCCAGTGGACGCCTGGCAGCACCACTCTGTTCCCATAAGCAAATGCGGGCTCAAACGCCTGTCTTGCTGGGCAGCCTTCCCCTGCAATAATTACAGCATCGGCTTGCCGATATCCAAATCCAGGCTGATGGATGCCTAGCGCAACCGCATAAAACAGGCAGCAAACAAAAATCGCATACATTGCAAAATGGCCATGGTCATGGGAAAAGAAATCAGCAACTGGGACAGAAATGCGGCGGGCAGCAGCTGTTCTTGCCTTGCCAGCCTTCCCCCTCGCCTTGAGCTTAGGTTTTCCCTCTCCATTTCTGCGTTTTACTGCCAACCAGACACCTAGCGCTTTTCCAAAATCGCCTCAAGCGTGTAGAGGTTTATCCCAATCAGGATGAGTATGAGTCCTGCCACGCCGGAGAAAACGGTAAGAAATGCGGAACCAAAGGGCAGCACTCCGCTTGCGTAAAATGTCCTTGCCACAAAAATCCCGAGCGCGCCAGAAGCCAACAAAAGCAGCAGCCCAGCGCCGCCGAAAAACACCAGCGGCTTGCGTTTTGCCATCTTCTCGACCAGCCCGCCAAGCAGGCCTGCGCCCTGCGCGAATCCAATCCCCCGTTTACCATAATACCGTATTGTCACAGGAACCTGCACTACCTTTGCGCCATTTCTGATGGCCAAAGCAAGCATCTCAGCTCCGCCGCCATATCCGTCCTCATTTATCCTTGCGCCTTCCAGCGCTTGCCTTGAAAATGCGCGGAAACCACACTGAAAATCAACTGCCTCCTTTCCGCCTGCCCGAATTTTCGAAATTCCATTCAGAAGCCGGACTCCCTCTTTGCGGTAGGCAGGCTGGTTCACCATCTTTCCCAAGAACCTCGAGCCCACGCACACATCTGCCGTGCCTGAAAGCACAGGCGCAGCCACCTTCGCTATTTCTTCCGGGTCGTGCTGGTAGTCAGCATCGATGAATACAAAAACGTCCGCGCCCGTCGCCAATCCCGCTTGCGCCAAAGTTTTCAGCGCAGCGCCATAGCCCATGTTTTTCTGGTGCGTTACGACTTCTGCTCCAGCCGCTTTTGCAACCTCTGCAGTCCTGTCGATCGAGCCATCATCAGCAACAATCACGATGCCGTATTTTTTTGCTGAAATGACGAGCGAGCCCACTGTCTTCTCTTCATTGTAGGCGGGGACAAGAATTGCAAGTTTTTTTGAGGTCATTCGGCCGCACCAGCGTCAGCAATCCTCGTTTTTCCAGCAATTTTTTTTGTCCCTTTTGCCCCAACTGTTTTTTTCAGGGCTTTGGCTTTTTTCTTTTTCTCCTCTTCGGGCTGCGTCAGTGCTGTAGGGGCTGGCGTTGCCGCTTGTTTTTGCACAGGATTTGCCGGTGGTGCAGGCCGAGCCCAACTTTTTTTCGTCTCGCATGCCGGGTCAATGCACATCTCAAACGTCTTTCTAGCTTTCCTGATGACGCGTATCATCGGAGTTCCGCACTTCTCGCACGCCTTTCCAAGAGGCACAATCTTCGCTCCCTGGGGCAGCGGGTAGGTTGCGGTGCATTTCGGATAGTTTGAGCATCCCACAAACTGCTTGCCCATTCTGGAGCGTATTGCCCGCAAATCCCCGCCGCACTTCACGCACTTGCCAAGAAGCGAATCACCGAGCTCCTTCACTTTCAGGCCGCTCAAAAGGCCGAGCCCAACTTCCTTTTCCTTGCCATCGAATTTCTTGAGTATCCTTTCAAGCACAGCCTTGCCTTCCTCAATGGCTTTCTTCTCGTTCTCCCCATCAGCGATTTTTTCCATCTCCTCCTCGATCCCTCTGGTCAATTCCTCGTCTAGTATCTCGGGCGCGAATTTTGACAGGCTGTCAAAGACCGCCAAGCCAAAAGGCGTCACCTTTATGCTCGTGCCATCAAGGTAGCCACGCTTGAAGAGCGTCTCCACGATGGTGGCGCGCGTCGCCTTTGTTCCGAGCCCGAGCTTTTCCAGCTCAGAAACAATGGACGCAGGCGTGTATCTTTTAGGGGGCTGGGTTTTTTTCTCAAGCACCTGGAAGGATGAAAGCGCAACGTGCTCGCCTTCAGAGAATGGCGGCAGGGATTTTTCATCAAGCTTCACATAGGGCTCGTAAATGGCAAACCAGCCAGGCTCCACGGTGCGGCTCCCTCCAGCCACGTACCGTTCGCTGCCTGACAAAATCTCCACCTTTTGCGCCTCGCGCTTTGCAGGTGTGCCAAAGCAGCTCAAAAATCGCTTTGCAATAAGGTCATATAGCTTCATTTCCTTCTCCCCAAGCTGCCTAAAAAGCCCGGTCGGATGGATGGCTGGGTGCGCCGGGTCGTCCTTCTTGCCCTCAAGCGGCACAATGCGGTTCGAAGCCAAAAGCCCGCCAGCGCTTGCAGCATATGCGGGGGTTTTAGCAAGCTCGGAAATTATCTTCTTCAAATTCAGTTTCGCAGGCAATTTCTGCGAGCTTGTCCTAGGGTAGGAAATGAGCGAGTTTTCATACAATGTCTGCGCAAGCTCAAGCGTGCGCGCAGGTGCAACCCCTAGGGCGCGATAAGCTTCCACCTGCAGGGTGGTCAGGTCAAACGGCACTGGCGGCGCCTGCAGATATTCGCGCTTCTCGATTTTCTGCACCACCCCTTCAGGTTTTGATGCGGCAAGCGCGGCTTGCGCCTCATCTTTCTTCAGGAACCGCCCCCGCGAGTTCTCAAATTCGGTTTCCTTTGCCTTGCAGACAAGTTCCCAGTAAGGCGTGGAAACAAAAGAGGCGATTTCCTTCTCCTTTTTTGCAAGTATTGCCAATGCAGGCCCCTGCACCCTGCCAATGCTCATTACCTGGTGCGCCCCGGCCTCGCGCATAGCCCCCATTAGCGCCCGTGATAAGTTTATCCCATAGAACCAGTCCAGCATATGCCTTGCCTCGCCTGCAAGTGCATTTGGTATGTCAAGTGCCGCTCGCTCCTCAAAAGCCTCTTCCAAGTCGCCCGAAGTCAAGGCGGAGAATTTCATCCGGCTTCCCTTGCTCACATCCCCCAAAAACCGGATTACGTTGTAGCCGATCAAGCTCCCTTCAATGTCAAAATCGCACGCGCAGATGTATTCATCAGCGCCAGGGGCGAGCTTTTCGATCGCCTCTAGGTATTTTTTCGTGTAGTCTGCGCCCTTTTCCACCTCGTGCGAAGGCGCCCACTCGATGTCAAAGACAGGGTAACTCCGTTCACCGTCTTTCTGCCTCAGGGTATAGATGTGCCCAACCGCAGAAACGACGACAAGTTTCTGCCCGTCACGCTCCACCTCATAATACGGCACGCCATAGAGCGCTTTTTTGACGGTACTGCCCCTGCCAAGGGCGTAAGCAATCTTCTCAGCCACCTTGGGCTTCTCGCAGATGACAAGCTTCATAGAATTGGCTTTTTGCCTAACTGGTTAAAAAAAGCATCAGCGGGTGTCTTTTTTGCATTATCAGACAGGCGAGCCCGAAGGCGTCGTGTTTGGAAGGGTCACTTTGCTGTGCTCCTGCAAAAATTCGTAGCTTGCCTTGGTTAAAATCGCCAGCGCATCCGGGTGGATTCCTGATTTGAAAACAACAGTTTTGATTTCGCCTTTAGGAAGGGGGGTGTATTGCGAGACTTTGCCCGCCTTTTTCAACTGGTTGTATTCTGCAAGAAGATGCTTCTCGCTCTCCAGCACAGGAATAATGGAAGTCGTCTCAATGTGCGAGCTCCTCACCACGTGCGAAATCAGGCCCCAGTGCTTGGTGTCTCTTAGCATCTTTGCAATCTCGATTTGCTCCTCCACGCTAAGATGCTTCACATTCTCCTTTTTCGAAAGGAGCTCTGCCATGTGTTCCGGAAAAGCAAGCATCCGTATGATTGCAAGGCGGGGCACCTGCCCCCTATGCTCGGCCAAAATTCGCATCGCAGCATGAGACTCCTTTACCGTTATAATTGCTCCAACAGTTGCCATGCTTTCCACCCGCCGCACCGCGTTGGGCGTTTTCAGCCAAAAACATCTTTTAAAACGAGCCGTTCGGCAAAAAACGACCTCTCGCAGCAAGTATTTTATCCTCAGGCTGCGTTTTCCCTTGGGGTGGGGCGATGCGCGGACAGCTTTCGCTTGAAATGCTGATTGTCATCGTCGTGGTGCTAGGCCTTGCCGTGCTTCTTGCAAGCACCATGATGAAAAGCGCAGGCAAAACTGCAGACAAAATAACGGAAAAAACAGACTCAGTGTTAAACACGTCCGATGCTGCAGGCAAGGGTGCTGCTGGAGACTATTGCACTTCGGATTCCGGATGCCTCTCGAACAACTGCGGGCTTGACAGCAAATGCCTTTGAGCGGTGGAAATACGTTTAAGGCACAGCTATCTCTTGAAGCGCGTGCGCCTTTTCTTACTGCACTTCGCGCCCAGCTGTCACTTGAAACACTCCTTGTTTTCCTGGTTTTCCTTTCTCTTCTTGCTCTTTCTTATTCAGTCGCTTCAAAGGTAGGGGCTGCATCGCAAAACAAAGCAGCATCCGAATTGGCGCTCGCATCCTTCAACTCGCTTTCCTCAAGCATCGAATCTGCCTGCATAGGGGGAAACGGCAACATCCGAACAGCTGAAATCAAAGGCGGCAAGGCAGCGCTTTCATCTGAAGGCAAAAAACTCCGGTTTGAATCGGGCAACTTCAACACAAGCGAGGAATTCGGCTGCGAAATCGAAGTTTTGTCGCGTTCACTCTCCGGCTCATTCAAAATAACAAACAACGGCGGCACAATAGAAATTTCCTAGGCAATCCCAATTTCCTTCAAAAATTTCCCGCACGCACCCGAATCGCTCCCGTCCAGCATGAGCGTTTTCGTGCCAGCCGCCCTTCCAGCCTGCATGTCTTCTTCGTTATCCCCAACAAACATCGCCTCGTTCGCTTTCACGCCAAGTTTCGCAAGCGCCATCACAACCATGTCTGGCGCAGGCTTTGCCTTTGCATCCGCAGACGTCATGACAACAGGAAAATATTGCCGCACTCCGAGCCTTTCAAGCACAGGGCCGGCGCTCCCTTTCCTGTTTGTCGCAGCAGCCAAAAGATAACGCGCAGCGATTTTCGGAATATGCGGCGCAAGCGGAAGGGGCGTTATCAAACCCATGTTTTCCTGCGTGAGCTCAGACAGCCTCTTGAGCATCGCCTTAAGCTTCGCCCCGTCTTGCTCCAATTCTGGGGCAAGCGAAAGAAGCACAGTGTCAGCAGAATGAGCGCGCGACATCTTCAGCACGCTTTCGTGTTCAAAGGGAAATCCAAACTCGCGCAAAAGCGTTTCAGTATTGTGCACAACTGCCTTGCTCGAATCGGCAAGCACGCCGTCTATGTCGAAGATAATGGCTCTTAACCCCATCAAATCTGCCAGAATATGGTTACATTCATTTAAATTCAAGCAGCAGCGCAAAAATTCTCTAGGGGCTGAGTGGAACAGGAAATCAGGAAAGAAGGAACGAATGCGATCTGGAATATTGGAAACGAGCGGAACGGGGCAGTCGCATCAAGCGTAGGCAGCCTGCTTCTCTTTGTCGGGCAAACTAAGGTTTTGCATTGCGAGAAAATCCATTTGATGAAGTGCCAGAAAGAAGGCCATCGGCAGGTCAAAGTCTGCGGACAGGCGTTGGCCGCAGTGGAATTATGCAAATTCCACTACGACAAAAAAGCGCACTGCAGGAAAATATTCAGAGAGAAGCAGCGTGATCGCGTTTCCCTCTGAGCGCGAGCACGACGAATATCTTGCAAGGCAATGGGCAGCTGGCAAGTTCGCCTCGCATTTCTGGGCGATAGGGCTTGCGAGAAAAGAGCTACAGGAAAATTTCATGGACGGCGTGCCTCTCAAGGATTCAATTGAAGGGCTGTATGCTGCGCTGGCGGATGAAATTGGCCGAAGCTTAGCGATGAGAATCCGATTGGCATGGGTAAATTGCTCGAGCCTCTCTCGGCGCATCTGCGAGGAACATTCATGGCAGCGCTGAGGGAATACTCCGAATGGGCCGCTTGGATATATAATCGGGGCAGTGGAGGCTGAGGCAGTTTCCCTGCGCCGGGATTAAAAACTCTCGCAACAGCATATTCGCTGCCAAACAAAGGCTTTCCTCCAGCGTTTTTTCGAGGCAGGGGGAGGGGTGACAACATGGCAGTAAAAATAGAGTTTGACCCAAAGAAAAAGCTCCTCACAGTTTCAGAGCCCGAATCGGTTTCCTCGCTTGTCAATGGGCATTACGGCTACATGAAAAAAGGAACAATCCATCTTTTCCCCGAGGAAGCGCTCTACCTGATGGACATTCGAAACGCGCGCTGCCATGACTCCTCATTGAACGAATACAAATTCAACGAAATAGCAAAGCACTTCGAGTCAAAAAAGCAGATGGCCCGCTACTTCACCTACAAGGACTGGCGCGACAGGGGGCTAATCCCTAGACAAGTATCCGAAATTTCCCAAAAATACGGCAGGAACAACGTGAAAAAGTACCCGGCCGGAAAATTGCACCTTGACCGCTATGCGCTCCAAGGCAGGTTCTATTCCGACGACCTCTGGTCAATAATAGACGACGAAACAGTGGGCAAGGAGCTCTACGACCGCTACTGGCTTGGGCAGTTCGGTTCCTACAAAGCCGAGCAGCGTGGAAAGCTCTCCAAGCTCGACGTATACGAAACGCTCTTCCTTGTGCGCCATGCAGGGATGCATTTGCAGAATGCATCAGAATCAGACGTCATTAAGGCTGCAAAAAGGCAGCACAAGGACTTCCTGCACTACTACGACACATACGAGGACTGGCGGCTGCAAGGGTTCGTTCTCAAAACCGGCTTCAAGTTCGGCACGCACTTCCGGCTTTATTTCCCCGGCGCATCTCCAGTCCGCGCTAACGATGAATGGGTGCATTCCAAGCACGTGGTGCACTGCTTCCCGCGCGAGTCCAAGCTGCTCATCTCAGAATGGGCGCGGGCAATCCGGGTTGCGCATTCTGTGAAAAAAACATTCGTGCTTGCCATTCCTGGCGAGAAGAAAGCAAAAGCAGCCGCGCACAAGAAAGGCAAAAACGAGGGCAACCTCCTGCACACCTCGCTTGACTTCCTCCTCTACCACCGCAAAGGCGGAGGCATAGAAAACCCGAAAGATGGCATGCCGAAATACCTGATGTTCTCCCTTTCAGAAGAAGAATACATCGGCGGCGAGGAATTGGCTGATGCAATAGAGCAGTGCAAAAGGATCGGGCTTGAGCTATTGCTTGCCATCTGCGACAGGGAAACATCGGTTACCTATTATGCCGTCAAGCGCATTGAAGTTCCCGGTTCAAAATACGAATACTATGAAATAGAGTGGGAGCAGCCGTGAGCGGGCTGCCATAAAAGCACTATCCTGCATGGACAACGTTAAGGCGCTCTTCCACGTGCTCCTTCACCATGAGTTCATCCAGCGCCGCGCCTTCAAGCCTGCACTCAAGAAATGCCTGCTCAATCGGCAGCCTTTTCAGCGCGTCTGCAAGTTTCTCTCTTGCGACCGCCATGGGCATCCAAAGCGCCTTGCCGTCTTCACCAAGCGTGCTAAGGGCAAAACTAACTCTGCTGTTGGGCGCTCCAACCACGTGGAAATACCTGGCATCTGCAGTTCCAACAACCACATACTCCCGCCCGATTGCGGTTTCCGCACAGCTCATGCATATTTTGCCCGGCATCGGGCTTGCAGAGAAACGTTCATTCTGGATTATGCTTAACGGCACATGCTCCAGCGAGTAATCAATTTTCCCGTCCTTCTGTATTGGTGCGTATCCAGACGCGGCATCATTTAGCAGGGCATGCTCAAAAGGGGTCAAGAGGGCCATGCGCTCCCGCAAACCCCTCTCGCGCAGGGCGTTCTCAAGCAGCTTCGCAAGTGCCAGCCATTCCTCCTGCCTTTCCTGCGGAAGAAGCACGCGAAACTCCTCAAACCGCCTGCCTTCTATCGTAGGAGACGCACAGAGTTCAAACGTAGGCGTCGATTGGTCCAGAATTTTTTCAATAAATCCTTTTGCCAAAGCCCACTCCTTCCCGCTGCCTCTGCTGGAGTTTCTAATCCTAATATCTTTGGTCAGCCTCTCAAAGGTTTCCATTGCCTTGGCGCGCTTCAAATCGTCTATTGTTTTTTGGATAGCTGGCAAAAAATTAGCGTGCTGGGAGCCGGGCTTGGCTATGCGGTTCGTTCTGATTAACACGCCTGTTTTTGTGTATAGAAGTGGTTATAAAGGCTACTTGACTTCCCTCTTGATTCTTTCAATGACGCTTTTGCTCCCCAAATAAAGCGGCGTTCTCGCATCAACATCCAAAGCCTCGGCATCAAGAAGCGACTCCTTCCCTGACCACGAAGCTCCGCCTGCCTGCTCCATCAGGAATGCCATGGGCGCAGCCTCGTATGTAAGCCGGAGCTTTCCGTGCGGGTTCTTCCTGCTTTCCGGATAGGCGAAAATCCCGCCGCGGTGCAGCACCTGCGAAAAGTCGGCGACAAATGTTCCGCAGTAGCGCACCTTCATCTTGTCGACTTTGAACAAATCCTTTGCAAACTTCATCATTTTCGGGCTCCATTCCATCGGGTCGCCGCCCAGCCCGAACACTTCGCCAGGGTCAGGCACCTTCATGTTTTCCGAAAGGAGGAAGAATTGCGGCTTGCCGTCTCCATCATAGTGCTTGACGAATTCGTGCGTGCCTTTGCCAACCGAATAGACAAGGGTGTTTATCGGCCCATATAATTTGTAGAGTGCAGCAACCAGCCTCTTGCCCGGCTGCGGCAAGTCATCCCTATAGATCCCCACAATGGAGCCGAACGGATTCCCTGTCCCGATGTTGGATGAGCCATCCACCGGGTCAAGCGTGACAACAAAAGGAGCATTTTTTGCAGTTGCAACAAGCGGAGTTTCTAATTCTTCAGAATAAATTTTCCTTACCAGCCCTGTCTTCACAAGCGAGTCGCACAAGAATCCATTCACAAATTCATCCAGCTTCTGCACTGCCTCGCCATACTTGTTCTCGTTCCCTGCAGTGCCGCGCAGGTATTTCGGGAACTGGTGCTGCGCGTCAAGCGAAATGTAGGCAAAGTCGAAAATGAGCTTTCGCAGGTCGTCTGGCACTCTGGCATTTTTGAGATGCAGCGAAAGGGTGGTGGTTATGTCCATAGAGATGCCTCAACGCCAAAACTAACTGAGAATCGGTTCGTCATAGGTTCGCGTTCGTTTGCCCATCATTTACCCAAATATCGCCTTTTTTATCTCCTGCGTTATCTTCATCGGATTCTCATTCTGCCAGACATTCCTGCCCACAGCCAGACCAGCCCCTCCGCCAGCCATGATGTCTCTCACCTTCGCGACAAATTCAGCGTCGGGCTGCTTGCTGCCTCCAGCGGAAATGACCTTGCACCTTCCGGCCGATACCACTACCCACTTCATGGCATCGATGGTTCCAGGGTAATTAATCTTGACAACATCTGCGCCCAATTCCAGTGCTACGCGCGCAGCATAGGCAACCATGTCTGGATTTTTCTCGTCAGGCACGTGTTTTCCACGCGGATAAGCCCAGACAACGCAGGGCAAGCCATAATCGTGCGCCTCTCGTTCAATCGCGCCGAACTCACGGAACATGTCTGCCTCGCGCGGCGAGCCGACATAAATGGTGTAGCCAACGGCATCCGCGCCCAAATCCACTGCTTCCTTCACCGATGCAATTTGCGAGGAATAGCATTCATCTTTTGGCACAATGTTCGTCCTGCCGTTCAATTTCAAAATCAGCGGCACCTTGCCCGAATAATTCTCCTTGTAGTGCTTTGCCACTCCCTTCTGTATCGCAAAGCCGGTAAAGCCGCCCCTGCATGCGATGTCGCACACGTATTCCGGATTGATGTTCTTAGCATTAAAGTCCTTGGGGCCATGCTCCATGCCCTGGTCCATTGCCAAAATGAGCAGCTTGCCGTTCTTCACAATCTTGCCTAAGTGAGCCTCCTTCGACTTCATGATATCCACCTCTCAAAGCGTCAGGAAAAGAGAGGTTCAGGAATATAAAACGAGAGGCGATTGTCACTGTTTCCCTGCAGGCGGGAACAAAGAACGGAAGGTCCCTGCCCCGAACCTCTCATCAGTTGCCCTTGCCAATTCATCCAAGTCGCCGCGCGAATAGCAGTCAAAGACTTTTTGCGGTGTTTGCAGGCTCTCGTCAGCCATGAAAAATGCGCTTGTCCCCATGGCTCGATTTATGCCTCAAACCGTTTTAAAAGCGCCACATTATAGGCGGTGGTTTGCAATGCTGCTGATGGGGGCAGATGCAAATTGCCGTCGTTGCCGAGCATACGTTTTTAAATTTGAATACGGAAGTAAGCGCACTAATGTTTGAAGGTGACCTTATGGCGAAAATAGTCATTGCAAAGCAGCTTGCTGGCAAGAAGATAATCACAAACGACGGCGAGGAGCTCGGGCGCTTAATCGACCTAGAAATCTCAGAATCCTCGGGCAAGATCGAGAGCATACTCTGCGAGCCAAACCTCGACAACCCGACCGCGCGCCGCCTGAACAAGGAGGACGGGCTGCTCGTGGTCTCCTACTCGTCGGTGCTTGCAGCGTCCGACCACATAATCGTGGACAAGAAGACGATAGGCTGATCTTCATTTCTCTTCATTCCAGTTCCAAGACGGAAAGTGGAGGTGCGCTGAATGCTCGAATGGATATTGATAGGCTTAGTTGTGCTCGTAGTGCTATTTTTTGTCCTCACTTACAACTCATTAATCAGCCAGCGCAACCGGATTGACAGCGCATGGTCGCAAATAGATGTGCAGCTCAAGCGCCGCTTCGACCTCGTGCCCAACCTCGTGGAAACGGTGAAAGGCTATGCCAAGCACGAAAAGGAAACATTCGAGAACGTGACCAAGGCGCGGGCAGCAGTCGCAGCGGCAGGCTCCATGGCTGAAAAGGCAAGGGCAGAAAACATGCTCTCCTCCACTCTCAAGTCGCTTTTCGCGGTTGCCGAGGATTACCCGAAGCTCATGGCAAATGAAAACTTCAAGATGCTTCAGGAGGAACTGTCTGGAATTGAGAACAAGATAGCATACGCAAGGCAGTTCTACAACGACACCGTGCTTTCCTACAACACGGCAATACAGACAATTCCAACCTCGATTATCGCAGGCATGTTCGGCTTCACGGCGCGCGAATTCTTCAAGGCAGACGAGACAGAGCGCGAAAACGTGAAAGTGAAATTCTGAAGTCGAGGAGCGCGACTGCGAAACTTGCTGGCGGGCTTGTGGAATTCTGAACGCGGAGCAAAGGCGGATGGGCGAATCGGCGCTGCTCCATTCCAGGCGTTACCAATGGCTGCTTCCTTCTACGACCAGGTTGCCGAAAACAAGCGCAACTCCTATATCCTCATCGCTCTAGTTTTCGCACTGGCGTTCATCGCGCTCTATGCCTTTTCCGTCCTCTACATCGGCGCAGGCGACCTCGGCTTTTACGCAAGCATCATCTTCTCCGCAATCTACATTGCAATTACGTACTTTTTCTCTACGCAAATCGTCCTTCAAATCTCAGGAGCGCGGGAGGCGCAAAAAGGCGAGTTCCCCTACCTTGTGAATATTGTTGATGCGCTTTCCACGGGGGCAGGGATTCCAGCCCCAAAAATATATGTGATTGACGATCCGGCACCAAACGCGTTTGCTGTTGGCACTTCTCCCAAAAACGCTGCAGTGGCATTCACAACCGGCCTTCTTTCCATCATGAACCGCGAGGAGCTCGAAGGGGTTGCAGCGCACGAAATCTCACACATACGGAATTACGATTCGCGCATGGCGACAATAGCGGTTGTAATGGTCGGGCTCATCGCGCTCATTTCAGAAATAGGGCTGCGAGTGGGCTTCAGAAGCAGGCGTTCAGGTAGAAGCAGTGGCGGCGGCATAATCGCGCTCATTGGGCTTCTCATAATCGTCCTAGCGCCCATAGTCGCCCACCTAGTTCGCCTTGCCCTCTCGCGCCAGCGCGAATATCTTGCGGATGCGTCTGGCGTGGCTCTGACCCGCTACCCTCCGGGCTTGCAGTCAGCGCTTGCGAAAATCAAGCGTTCGGGCTCGGTCGTGCAGTCCGCATCAGATGCAACAGCCTCGCTTTACTTTGCAAACCCGATGTCGTTTTCAGGATTGTTTTCTACGCACCCGCCCATCGACGAGAGAATAAGGCGGCTGGGGGAGCTTGATTCAAGCGGGCAGTTCCAGAAATAGCTACTTCCTTTTGCTTATTTTCGCAGTCATCGGAATCCTGATTCGCTTGTGCACCGCTGCAATGTGCCTTGGGTGTGCAACCCCTGCAAGTCTCGACACGCGCTCCTTGCCTGCAATCGCCTTCCAGTTCTTCAGCATCTTGAAGCCGATGTAATATGAGCTTCCGATTGAGACAAGGCTGGTTGCAACAACGAGTGTGGAAACGGCATAGCTTGCAGGGATGAGGAGCGCGGCAGCGGCAAGCGATGCGCCCACGATGAGTTCCTTCATATGGTCTGCGGTGTGTGGCACGTGCTTGTCTATTATCTGCGCAACCTCGTGGCGCGCAATAGCAATCGCTCTTGCCTTTTCTGAGGCGTGCCTTTCAGGGTCCTTCCAATCAGCACGGTCAAGCTGCTTGAGCTTCCTGTCTGTATCCTCATAATGCTTCTCAAGCTCGTCAAGCATCTGGTTTGCGGCTTCCCTGCTTCCGCATTCGCGCACAATGTCGCGTATGGATTGCTCGTACATGCCGATGTAATCGGGCACTTTGGCCTCAAAAGGGGCAACCTTCATCTCGGGCATATTTCTTCCTACGATGGCAATGCTTTAATATGTCATGCCTTTTCCCATTTCACGCCCAAGGAGTTCAGCGTTTCCACAAGCTTGTCCTTTGCCCCTTTCCCAATTCCCTTCCAGTCCACAAGAACACCCGCGATTTTTTCCGCGTTTTTCCCAATCGCCTGCTGCACCCTCTCTTCGTCAACGCCGTCCCTCTCGAGCGCATAGCCGGAAATGATGTGCCCCGCAGCGATTTCGCCGTCGAAAATTTTCGGCGCGAACTTGGGGGCATAGTGCGTCCCGCCAAACCCAACATAACAAGGGAAAGAGGCAGCGCTTGACGCTCCCTCGATTATCGCTTTGGCTGCAACTTCCCCGGCGGTCTCAT
>JAWBPP010000018.1:0-17265 GCA_038824715.1 Candidatus Anstonellaceae archaeon | reverse complement strand
GCTTTGTTAACGATTCAACAATCGGAATATTCGCGTGGAGCAATCCGGCAAACGCGCAATATTCAGACAATAGCTGCTACCGTTTTTTGTAACGTTGAAGTCGCCTGTAGTTGAGTTGTCATACGGCGTTATCTCGCAGATTAATTGGTCGCCCCTGTTGTAAGACGAGTTGGTTATGTTCTGCGTCGTTATGCCGGTTGAAGTGCCGTTCTTGTACCAGAGGTAGTAGAAATTGACAGCATCCCCGTCAATGTCAGTGGTAGTGCCGTTGAGGCATGAAACTTGAGAAGTGTTCTTGTAGGCAGGGGAGGGAGAAAGGGTTGGCGCTGAAGTTGTGGGGCGGGTGTTGGAGATGGTAATTGAGGAGGAATTCTGCGAGGTGCCGTTTGCCGTGCCGTCATAGGGAGTTATCTGACAGACGAGCCTGTCGGCTTTGTTGAAAGACGAGTTGGTTATGTTCTGCGTTGTTATGCCGGTTGAAGTGCCGTTCTTGAACCACAAGTAATAGAAGCTCACTGCGTCCCCATCCGCGTCTGACGTGGTGGAATTGATGCAGCTTATCTGCGAAGTGTTCTTGTATGCCGTTGTCGGCGAGAGAGTGGGCGTTGAAGTTGTGGGAAGCGAATTGGAGACCGTAACGTTGGTTGAGAGAGCTGTTGCGTTTGAGGAAGGCCAGGTGCTGTTTGTCGCGTTTTGCCTGCAGGAGACGTTTTCGCCTTTTGTTATGCCTATTGCTGCGAGGTTCAGGGTGCTTGCGGTCTGCCCGGAGATTATCGTCCCGTTCCTGTACCAGCTCCACGTTCTTGCGGATGTGTTTTCCGTGTCCGAGTCAATGTCTGAGAAAGTCCCTGCCGTGCAGGTTGCTATTGAATTTGCATAAAGCGGGGAGGTTACGCTTGGCGCTGTCAGGCTTGCCGCATGGTCTGGATAGGCGTTGGAAGCCGAGCTTGTCTGGACGTATTCGTTTGTCCTGTCCTTGAAGCCAATCACGATTGATGGCGTGGCAGGCGAGGTTGCAGTGCAGTTGTAGGTTACATTGAAGTTGTTGCCTGCTGTTGAGTTGGAAAGGTAGGTGCATGCGCCTGCTGTTGTGGAGATGTTGGTGAAGTTTATGTCTGATGCACCGTCAAGGTCGGTTACTCCTGCGGAAACGTTGAACGAGTGAGCGGCAGTGTAATTCACGAACGAAAGAGAGTAGGCTATTGTAGGCGCGTGCGGGGGAGTCATGGGTGCGTAGTCGGCGCCCGAGCCGATGATTTTTCCACCCGAGGTGGAGCTGTTGTAGGGGTAGCCTGCACCAGATGAGCCGTAGTAGTAGCCTGGCAGCCATTCCACAGGCACGGTGCCGCTCACAATCACGCTTCCTGTCACTACGTTATACCAGCGGTTGCCCTTTGCCTGCGTGCCGTTTGTCGTGTTTAGGTAGTTGGTGCCGCTTGACGTGTCGTTGAGGTAGACAGAAGCATCTGTGAAGTTGTTCCAGTAGAAGGTGTTGTTTGTCGAGCTACCTAGATAGTCTGAAAGAATTGCAAGCGTTGCGCCGTTTGCTGCCTGCAGGGTGTTGTTGATGAATTGGTTGCTTGACGAGCCGGCAACGGCAAGTGCAGCATTAGTTGAGCTGTATGTCTCGAAAGTGTTGTTGGCGAATATGTGCCCGCTGCCTCTTTGAACGTATGCCCCATAACCTATCCCGTAGTAATCCGGATCAAGCCCGCCGTTGTTCCTGATTGTATTGCCAGTGAAGTTGCTGGAGTTTGAATTGAACAGGAAAAGCCCGCTTTTTTGCGCATCCAGACCCGGAGTGGCTGTCAGCGTGGAGCCTGAAAACGATATGTAGGCGCTCGTGGATATTGAAACTGCGTCGCCTGAAGAAGCAGTGGTGGTGGCGGTTGCATTGGTGAAGTAGTTGCTGTTGGCGCTTGAGATGGTGATTGCATTTGCGCCTGTGGATGTGAAACTGGAATTGTAAAATCGGTTCTCTGTGCTTGAGGACTGGAGCGTGAGCGCTACCGCGCTTCCGCTTGAGACGGTTACGTTGGTCAGGTTGTTGTAGCTTGAGCTTGAGGAAAGCGTGATGCCCTTTGTGGAGCTGGTGTGGCGGATGTCGCTGTAACCTGAAGAGGTTAGCGATATGCCTGCCACGGAACTGCCGCTGATGAAGCTGTTGTTGCTTGATGAGATATCTATCCCGCTTGAGCCGGTTGCGCTGGTGTTGGTAATGTTGTTCTTGTTTGAAGAGGATTCAAGCGAGATGGCGCTGTCTGAAAGCGAGTATGCAGTCACGTTCCTTATTGTGTTGTTGGAGGAAGAAGTGAGGTTGATGGCTGAGGAGCTTGCTTTGGTCGTGTTGGCAATTGTGTTGATGATGGAACCGTTGTTGGAACCGCTGAAAAGGATGGCGTTTGAAAAGTTGGAGATTGTGCAGCCCGTAACAGTGGTGTTGAACTGGTTGGAGTAGATGCCGTATGTGCTGGTAGTGTTGCTGCCCGTTATCGAGTAGCCGTTGCAGTTAAGTGTAACGTTTGCCGCAGTAACGTTGAAGCAGGTGGCGCCGGAAATTGAGACGCTGTTTTGAAGCGTGTAGGTCTGCCCGGCTGTTGCGAGGTTCCTGCACATTGTCACTGTCGCGCTGTCTGAAATTGTGACGTTTGAGGACATACTCCATGAGGAATAGTCAGTGCCGTCATAGGCGCGCACATTGCAGGACCAGTTCTGCCCGACTGAAAGGTTGCCTGATGTTAGGTTGGAAATTAGTGTTGCCGTGTTGTTGGCAAGGTTGTTGAACGTGCCTGCAAGCGAAGTCTGGTTTACCCCGTTTTTATACCACTCATAAGTGATGTTGGTGGTGCTCTGCTCTGCATCGCGCACTGTTATGTTGCAGGAGATATTGTCCTCAACTGTTGGGCTGGATGGGACGACTGAAATTGCGAAGATGGTGGGGGCGTTGTTGGCTTGCGTGGGCGTCAGCGGCTTGTTGTCAGCGCAGCCTGCGAAATTGCAGGAGAATTTTGACTGCGAAGTGGAGTTGTTGTACGGGTAGCCTGGACCGGCAGAGCCTATGTAAAGCGAGGGGAAGGCAGATGAGTGAGAGGTGCCTGTGATGACTACCGAGCCGTTCTGAACGTTGAACCAGATGTTCCCTTCGGTGGAGTTATAGTAATTGGTCCCCACCGTGTCGCGCACAAATGAACCCGTGGTTGAGGTGAAGTTGTTCCAGTAGAAGGTGTTGCCCGTTCCTGAAGTGAGGTCCACGTGTATACCGGAAGTCGAGAGGAAGGTGTTGTTAGTGATTATGTTATTCGAGGAAATTGAAAGCAGAGTGAGGCCTGCTTTTGCCACTCCCTGGAATTTGCTTGCGTTGTAGGTGTTGCTTGAGCCGCCGGAAGAATAGGCAGTGAAGCCCGTGCTTGCTGTCTGGTTGAAGATTACATTGTAGAAAGTGTTGCTGCTGGCTGTCACGTAAAGCGCGCTTTTGCCAATGCCCGAAGAGTCAGTCGAAGTGGAATTAGTGTTGAGGATTTGGTTGCTTGCGCTCCTCACTACCAGCGCGTCGCCTCCGCTGATGAGGATGCTGTTGTTGATGATGTTGTTGGTGTTCGTGCCTGTGGGAGAAATGTACATCGCAATGCCTGTTGTAGCTGAAGAGAAGTTCGCTTTGCACATATTGATGATATTGTTAGTTGCCCCATTTTCAAGCACTACTCCGCTTGAGCTAGAAGCAGTTGAACTCATGTTGGTATTGATGATTGTGCCGTTGTCAGCGCCGTTGAAATAGACCGCGCGCAGGAAATTGGTAATTACGCAGTTTTTCACTGTTGTGTTGAACTGGTCGCTTAGCACCCCGTAGCCAGTGCCTGCCGAAGTCTGGTTGATTGTGTAGCCGTTGCAGTCGATGCTGACGTTTGCAGCGGACACAGTGTAGCAGGTGGAGTCGCTGCTGAGGTTCTGCGTGAGTGTGATTGCCTGGTTTGCTGTTGCAAGCGGCCCGCAGCTAGAACCGCTACCAACCTGAGAGACAGTCACCTGCAGGTTCGGATAAGGCGACTGGAAGCCGATGTTGTTGAAAGTGTCGTTTGCAAATGTGGTGTTTATGGTAAGAGTTCCGGCAGTAGAGCCAACGCTGATGTCTATGCCGTAAATATTGTCGCCTGCCGAGCCTGCGTTGCAGCCTGTGTCGCTCATGGTGAAGTTTTGATAGGTGCCGTTCGGGAAGCGCACCTGCGCCCAGGCTGCAGAAACGCCCGACAGGTCGGTTGCAGTTGCGTTTATGCAGATGGACTCGCCGGTGTTCACCGAACTAGCGTTGACTGCTGTGTTGGTAACACTTGGCACAGTGGTGTCGTAAACATTTAAGTAGTCAAAGTCAAAAGATTCGGTCGTTGTCCCGCTGGCAGTGGCTGTGATGGCAGCGTCTCCATAGTTGGTAAACCCGCCTGCGCCGTTCCACCAAAATGCGCCTAAGCTGGCAGTGCTGTTCATCCTCAGGCCGATTATCTTCACATTGTCTGTCGTGGTAGGATTCCGAAACAGCTTCAGCCATGCGCCTGTGCCAGCGTAGGTTGAAATGGTGGCAGTGGCGCTCCAGCTTCCTGTCCAGTTCCTGTAGCTCAGTGTCGTGCCGGTGGTGTCGGTATCCCATGCGAGGATGCCCCTTGAGGCTGAACTGTTGAAGGCAAATGCCGCTGCCCTGCTGATAAATCCTCCGTCAACTGCAGTGTCTATGCTTTGCGTGATTGACCATGCTGAACCGTTCCAATAAGCGCTGCTCATGATTGGTCCTGAATTGGACAGCGAAATAACCATGATATCGTCAGTAGATGGATCGGCTCTTGAATTTATCCAGCTCACATCATCATTGCCTGATGAAAGGTCACCTGCCGAAGCAGACGTGCTCCAAGCAGTACCGTTCCAGAATTGATATTGCAGCGCACCTGCAGTTCCGCTTCCGCCAACAACCATGCCTTTGCTTCCGTCCGATGCGTAGCGCACATCCTGCGCTTCGTATCCTCCGCCTGCGCCTCCTGTAGCGGTAAGCTCCTGATAGTTCCCTACTGCTGAGCCGTTCCACACCCAGGCGCCCACGTCTGAGTTTGTGGAGTCAAAGCCTGCAATAACTATCTGCTCGCTTGTGTTTACTGGGTTGGCATCAGTCTGGACCCAGGTATAGACCACGTCGCTCGCAACGCTTGTGTCATCGATGCAGGTCCATGTGAGTCCTGAAAAGCTTGTGGAGGCTGCTGGAAGCACGGTGTAGGTCAGGTCGCAGCTGCCCGAGGTGCTATTGGCACTTGCAACCACCAGCAAGTCGCCTGTGGCACTTTCGTAATCAATGCTGAATCTCCGTTGCGCACTCCCCCCTGTCCCTACTGCGACAATATTGTTGGTAACCGCCCATGAGCCACTGACATTGCAGTTGCTGAGGCAAACATAAGCGTCAAGAAAGCCGTCAGCGCCCTGCGTCACCAGCACCAGCTTGTGAGATATGGATGAGTACTTGACGCGCGTGAAGTTGACACCGGCACCAGATGTCGCAAGCTCCACTTCGCTTCCCCAAGTGCCTGTGCCAGTTGAGTTCCAGAACCTGAGTTTGGGGAAGTTTACCCCGCTACCTGTGCTGGAACGGTAAGCAACTACCCCGTCTGTGGCATAACCTAACGCTATAAGAAAAACGATTGCCAGTGCAAAAATTGCCTTGCGCATTATTATCGCTCTTTCTCCCAAATTGCCCGAATCTGGTTTTCCCCAAGTGCCTTGTTCCATATTTGCGGGTCGCTTATTTCCCCGGCAAATTGCGAAGCTATCCCGAAGCCGATGTAGGCGCCAACGACCGTAACTCCACTATTCGATATGTCCATTTCCGGCCCCTCCTCGCTGGCTTCAAGGTTGCCGTCCACGAAAACCCTGAGGCGACCCCCCTGCCTTTCTGCCACTACGTGATGCCAATTGCCGTCATTGAAGCTGGCCAGCGTTTCAACTTGTGCGGTCTGCGAGCTGTCGCCGATTGCGAAAAGTATGGTGCCTTCAACATTCATCCTAAGCTCGTAGCCTTTGCCTTCAAAGACGCTTCCGCGGTAAATTATGGTGCCTGTATTTTCCTCACTCGTGCGGAACCATGCGCTTAGGCTGAAATCCTTGGTGCCGAAATCGTATGCAGAGGAATTTTGCACAAGAATATGCTGCGCTCCCACATCACCTGGCGCAGGCTTTTCGAAAACAAATGAGTCTTTGCCCTTTCTGTTAGATATGTGCGCCCCAGCTATGTGTTCTGCAATCAGGGAAGGAAACTGTTTCTCAGGCAGGAGTTGCACTGCAGGTGTTTCATTGAGAGCTGAGATGGAATTGTTTGTCCTATTGCTTCCGTTGAGAGAAGTATTTGCAGGCTCTGTCCAGTAAGCCTGCGAGTAATCCCATTCAATGAAATCCGTGCCGTTGTAGAAATACCATTGCCAGCCGGATGATGCTGTTCCTTGCCCTGCAGAAACCATCTTGCTCCCATCGTAATAGTACCAGCCGATGCTGTAATTGCCTGAAGCTGCGAGTGCTTCAAGCTGAATCTCATCAGCTGGCAGCTGCATTGGAACTGCAAGAATGTTCACAAGCTCGCCCTGATATGCTGACCGCTCCAGTTCAACGGATGCCCATTCTGAAGGCGAGAACGACAAGACGGAATGGTTGATGTTTTCAGATGTGCCATCTTGGGAGACGAATTGTATTATGAGGTTGGAAAAGTCCGGCTCAAGCCCATCGAAATAGGTTACGTTCAGCATGTGCCTGCCAGCTTCGCTTGCATTGGAAGCGCCTGATGGCTGCCCTGTTGCAGTTGTATTGGAGAAAAGCAGATTTATCGAATAGTCGCCTTCTGGCGCAAGGAATTTCACGATTGCGAAGTTCCCCTGCTGCGCTTCGACTATTTCAAACTGGGAGTCAAGCGTGTATCCGCCGCTTGTGATTTGCAGCTTCAGGTTGGAAAAGTCAGGCAGCAGCGAGCCAAAGTAATCGATTTTCAGCGTGGTCAGGACAGACAGGCCCGGCGGAGATTGGTTTTGCTGGGGGGATTTGCCCCCGGAGGATGGAAGACTTTGCTCGGATGTTCCGTTTTCTTCTGATGTTGCATTTTCAGGCAGGACATCCAGCCCGGCTGTCCCGTTTTGCAGGGCGGTTTGGTCTTCGGGCTGGAGTTCTGGCGTGGCTGCCTTGTTTTCAGTGGAAGAGAGATTTTGTTGCGTTGTCTCGTTTTCAGATGTTGTGTTTCCTGTTGGAAGGCTCTGCCCAGTTGTTCCGTTTTCAGCCGTAATGTTTTCTGAGGAGGCGGCTCCTCCCAAGTTTTGCTGAGTTCCGGAAATGCTTTCCGGTTCATTTTGCGCTGTTCCTGCTGGGGCTTGGCCTTGGGGGTTTTCGGCAAAAATGCTGATTGATGCCGCAGAAGTGACACCTGAGACATTCACAAGCGCCCATTGCCCGGGTTCGTAGGAGGCGATTGTGAAATTCGGCCGGAAGGCAGATCCATTTTCCGTTGCCTCTATTGCAAGGTTGGAAAAGTCGGAAGCAAGACCTTCTGAGTGCGTGATGTTGAGGATGGTGCTTGCGCTGGAGGGGAAATCGCCTGTTGAAACGCTCAGGAGATAGACGCCGAAAAGCTGGAAAAGGGAAAAGAAGCCTGCTACAAGAAAGATGCTGTCTGATAACGCCCGCAGGCTGTCGTTTAGTCGCATGACCGCTGCCTCCCTTTAGCCTAATGGCTGGCAAATCGCTTGCGCAACGCCGCCAAACAGGGCAGAAATCGCAGAGAACACTTATAAAGCAAAGTGAATGCTGCCGACGTGAAGTTTTGGCCGAAATCGACGTAGAAATCAGAGCCTGCTTCGTTTTTTGTACCTGAAGGATGGCTTTTGCTTGCCCATGCCTTGCAGGATGCCGGTTGCAAAAGGAATGCTTGCACCCGGGACAGGGGGCTTCCCTTTCCGCACTAGGGAGAGAGATACGAAGACTACGAAAAGCGCGATTGCAAGCACGGGAAGGAGGCATGCAGAAGCATAGCTCTCATTCTTGATTCCGCGCTTGGAGCAAAGAAAGGGCAAATCCTTGCATATTCCGCGCTCGAGCGCAGTTTCGATGGACTCTTGGCTTATGCATTTTTCGACCCTGAAAAATTCCTGTTGCGCACAGCCTTTGCTGCTTTTGCAATAAAGTGTGCGGTAGCCGTCAGAGCAGCCTTCGCTTTCAGTGCAGGAATAGTCTTTGCATTGCGCCGGGGATTGTGTTCGCTTGGATTGGTTTGCAAAGGGAGCTATTGCGAAAAACAGCTGCGAGCTTGCCATTTGCTTTCCATCAGAGAAGATTTTCGCCACTGCCAGATAAGGCCCTGGTTGCGAAGTGCCTGGCTGCCATTCTTTGCGCAGCGTTGTGGATTTCCCTTCGGATGCTTCCGCTTCCGAGAAGTTGAGCGAGCCTGCAAGCCCATGCTGCCAGTCGTAAATTTCCACGGTTGCGCTGAAGGGCAGGTTGCTCCCAGATATGGATGAAACCGAAACTGAAAACTCAAGAGGCTGGCTGGGCAGAATTTCCTGCGGGCTTGCGGAAAACGAGGTGATGAAAAATTCCTGCCGGGCGTTTTCTGCAGATAGAACTGCAAAGAGCGCGAAAAGCAGCAACAGATGGAGGGCTACGCGGTTCATCGGTGAGCAAATCGGAAGGAGAAATTTTAAAGAGCAGTCATTTTCGACCAAGCAGCCTGCTTATGAAACTGAAAAGAGATGAAAGGCCCGCGCCGGATTTGTGCTTTTCCTCTGCAACAACCGTTTCCTCAATTTCAGGCTGCGATTGCGAAGAGTGGCTTGCAAACGAGAGCATGCCTGAGACCCCGTGCCTGTTGATGGAGGAAACATAGCTTTTTACTGAAGAGGAGAATTGGCAGGAAGGGCTGAGGAGCACCACGGGCGTCTTTGCGGAGATGCTCCGCGGCACGTTCATGTCCTCAGGAAGCTTGAGCGAAAGCTTTGCCTTGAAGAGAGCCTCCACCTCTGCAGGATGGAGCTCATATGGCGCATTTGACACACGGTTGAGGAAATAGGATGTTGAAAGCTGGGGGCTGTCTGTGTGGCGGGTTTTTTTCACGAATGCTGAGACGAGCTTGAGGCCAGCCGTGCAGGATGGAACGTCGGGCGTCATCACCACGAACAGGTCGTTTGATACTGCAACCGCCTCGCCAATCAGGTCGGAAAATCCTGGCGGGCAATCCACGATGATGTAATCGTAGTCAAGCGAATCGATGACCTTGCGGAAATTTTTCGCTTTTGTCCGCGCGTATGGCTGTATGGAAGAGGAGATGCAGCGCAAGCCCGATGCAGGGTGTATGGCAAGCACGGACTCTGCGGAAGCTGCGCCGTTGAGGAGTTCCTGCAGCCCTGCCGACTGCGGCGAAAGCCCGAGATGGTAAAACACGCAGGGATTGTAGATGTCAGCGTCGATTATTACGGTGGACGCCCCGCGCTTGGCTAGCATGGTCGCTACATTCACGGACAGGGTGCTTTTCCCCACCCCACCTTTCCCGGAGATGACACTGATTACCCGCTTCCTGCCCAAGCCAATCGCCGATGCGCTAACACTCACCCAAGCTATATAAATTGGTAGGGAGGCTGGTGAGCTGTGGGGAAAGCAGGTTTGGAGAGGACTACTGTTTGCCCTCAAGCATCTCTTGCATCTTCTTCAAGTCGCCAAGCCGTTCGGCGTTGAAGCGGGGAGCGCGGAGGCGGGCAAGAAGCGCTTTGCCACCGAAGAACAATACTAGCAGAGCTATGGCTGCGATTGCAAGCAGCTGCAAGTTTGGCCCGACCCAGCCTGAGACCTGCGCTGCTATTGGCGGCGAGAACATTGACACTTCAGGGCTGCCCAGGTAGACGAAAAGATTTTTGTCGTAGAACTTGTCCGCGTAGCTTAGGCGGAGCTGCAAGCCGTGTATGCCAGAGGGGGCATCCTCGGGAGAAGTCAGCTTGAATGAGATTGGTGTTGAAGACTTTGGAGGGAGCGAAAGCTCGAACACGCGCTTTTCCACCCTCCAGCCCGCAGGAGGGAGCATGGAGAGCACTGCCGATTGCTGCACCGGCTCGTTGTTGACAACATCCATGGAGATTTTCCCTGCCTCGCCGGGGAGCATCTGTGCGACCTGTATGTTGGTAAGAGAAACGCCCTGCACGCTTTCTGATGAGACCTGCTCGATTTGCGTGGACTGCCAGCTTGAGTAAGTCGAGATGTCGGTAAGGAGGAGCGGGATTTTGTAGGAAACCGTACGCTGCTCGGACGGCCTCACATTCTGCAGACTCCATTTGATTGATGAACCGTCAAGCTCGCCTGACGAGCCTTCGGCAAACGAGAGGGAGATTTGCTTCCCCTGTGATGATACGCTGTTCAGCACATCTGATGGCGGGTGCTCGAATACCTGGAGGAACGGGATTGCCTCCGTGTTCTTGTTCGTGATTGTGAGCATGACAACTGTCTGCCTGTTTTCGTAGTCAAGGAGAAACTGGCGCTCCACAGTTGGCTGACCAATCCTGTAAGGCGGGATGATTTGCATGACCGATGGATAGTTCACTTCGCCTGCAGTTGAGCTGAGGTGCACTGAAAATGAATAGTAGCCTTGCGAGGCATCAGTCGGTATGCTGACAGGTATGGGCACATTGCGCTTTTCGCCCGGCGAGAGAACCACATTTGCCTGCTGCTGCGAGGAATAGTCCCATGCGCCTGCCAGGCTGATGTTGAATTTTATCGGCCTTGAAGTCGGATTTTCCAGGAGCTGGTTTATGACCAGACTGTTTCCCGGCGCGACTTGCTGGAATGGCGAGAAGCTGTAGACCACTATGTTGTCAAGGCTCGGAGGGGCAATCGGCGCGGAAACAGGAGGGATGGAAGTGCTCGGGCCTATCCCGGGCGAGACTGTTGAACCACGGGCCGGAGCGGGCGAAGGCGCTGCTGTGGAAAGGGCAGTGACATTGAAGGTGAATTCCGAAAGGCTTGAGACAACAGCCTGCATAGTGTAGTTGACGGAGAAGCTTTGGCCTGCGGAAAGGCCGCTTGGCAATTCCCACACGGCGATTATGGAGCCGCTTTCAAAGCGAGTGGGCTGGATGGAGAATGAAAGCTGCGATGTCGAAGTTGCGGCAGAGTTCGGGATTGTCTCGCGCAGGACAATGGAGCCGGATGCTGCGCTGCCTATGTTTGTCACCCGAAGCAAGACTGTGCTCGTGTTTGCCACTGCATCGAAAGTGGCATTGCGCTCGAAAAGCAGCGTGGCAGAGCCGACAGTGAAATTCTGCGGTGGGCTGGACGCTGTGCCAGTTGTGGCGCATGCGAGGTCGATTGAGATATAATATGTCACGTTGCTTGCGTTTCTTGTCGGGAGTATTGCCTGGAAATTCACAAGCGAGCCGTTGAAGCCCACCTGTCTCGAGAGCGTGGCGTTGGTGATGAACGCCAAGCTGCCGTTCTGGTCTTGGAGGTATCCCAGGCGGAATGTGCTGTTTGCCGATGGCTCGGTGTAAGTGGTTGGGACAGAAGTGATGTTGCCGAATGAGGAAGTGACGAACGTTGATGTTGCAGCGAAGGTGGCTGTGCCACTCTGCACGGAGTTTGCCACGAATGTGTCAAGAATGGTCAGGTTGCCTGCAGACAGGGAAGATATGTTTGCGGAGGAATTGGAAAAGATTATGTTGATGAACCTTGGACCGTATGTGCAGTTAGCCGAACCTGTCGCAACATCAATGCATTGGATGGTACCTGCTGATGCAGTTATTGGAGAATTGGATGATGAGACGTTCGAGGTTGTCCCGCAGATTCCATGCCAGATTGCGTTCTGGGGGATTAGTGCGCTGACACTCGTTATGTTGCCACCTTGCGTGGTGACGCTGCCAGCGTGCGCGCTTGCTGCAAGAATCAGAAGTATGCAGAGGATTGGAAACGGCCGCACGTTCAAGCACCACACCTCGCATGCGCTGCGAGCAGGCGGACGGATGCGAGCTTTAGCGGCTTCAAGGCCCACACCTACTTTGCCTTTTTCTTGAATGCAAGAGTGTATATTGCATAAAGCGCGATGAGGACCAGTGCGGCTGCGAAGATGCCAAGCAGCTCTGGCGAAAGCTGCGAGCCTGATTCCTCCTCGAGCTGCACTGTATAGGTTGCCTGTTTCACCAAAAAGCCGCGCCTGCCGCCATATTCCACGCTCACAGGGAATTCGCGGTTGAGTTCGATTTCCTTTTGCGAAAGACCGAGAGGTATTTCCTCCACCTGCAGGGAAGAGGGTGCAAGCTCGCGTATGGCTGGCGCGCTCACGGTCACTTCAGCCCCGTCCTCGTCTTTCAGGGTGACTTTTGTAAATGCGTATGCAGCTGACTTGCCGCCGTTCTTGAGGGTGATTTTGAGCAATTCTTTGTTCTTGTCGTATTTCGCGCTTCGCACAGTGACATTGGAGTCATCCACATACTCGATTGCTGCGAGCTTACCCTGAGAGGTGGCAAAAGCGTCAAGAGATTTTTGCGAGCCGCCGTATTTCACTATGACCGCCGACTCCACCGCCCCTTCTTCCACGCTTGACAAGTCGAGCGCGAATTCCTCGCCTTGCGAGTTGCCGCGCTCGATGAGCTTCGCGCTGCTAGTTCCGAAGGTGCGGAACTCCTTCCCGTTCACAGTGATTTTTGCCTCGAGAGTGTAGTAGAGCGGACCTTCGCCGGTGTTTTCAAGGCCCACCATGAATTTCTTGCCCTCCTTGTTGTAGACTATTTCGGTTATGGACAGCTTGGGAACGTATGCGGGCACGCGGAAGAGATCCAGGCCCAAAACTCCAGACTGTGTGCTTGGGATGGCTTGCGCGAATTTCACAAGCACTGAGAGCGTCTTGTTGCTGCCTTCTGCCGCCAAGTCGCGCCTGATGCGCTCGCGCATATCGTATGCCGGTGCGGCAAGCTCATTGCTCACAAGGAGGATGCCTGCGATTTTGCCCTCCCTGAGCTTCTGCTCCACGAAATTGTATGTCACTTGCGGAACCAGCCTGCCAGTAAGTATTACGGGCGAGTCGCCTGCAGCTATCGCGTCCTCTATCATGGTACCGTCAGTTAGGATTGGGCGGTTGGAAGACGGGTAGTCTGACATTAGCTTTTCAACAAGAGCGATGTTGTCTTCATACTTGTCCTCGCCTCTCCCGATGGTGGCTGGGGAAAGGTCGGCAAGCTTGCTTTTCACATCCTTGTCAACATAGCCGTAAATGGTGATCTTTTTCCCGCGGACCACCTCCTTTACCGCATCGATGTTGGACTTGTCTGCGAAAATTATGTAGGATTTTGTCTGTGCCGCATATGGCAGGGCGGAAATCGCGCTGTCGGAGAAGGCAGAATCCACTATTATGAAACTCTGCGCGCCTGAGCGCTTGGCAAGGTCGAGGTTGGTTGCCGCAGGGTCGGGAGAGGAGTAGATTTCAAGGTCGTTTCCCTTGGAGCGCAGGCTGCTTTCCGCAAACCCGCTTGCTGCGTTGTTGGTCGACTGGACAAGTAGGATATCGTGCCCGCCGCCAACTTTTGCCGCGAATGTTTCTGCATTCCCGGAGGGAACTGGGACAAAGCGAACTGGCAGGCCTTTCACGTTCGCATAGAAGATGCCTGAGAGCACGTCCCTGCCATCATTTGAATTGATTGCAACATAATTTTCGGCAGCCGATAGTGGCAAGAGAAGGAAGAGAAGGATTGCTGCTAGCGCGCCCCTGCGAAATGCTCTGTCCATATATACCCCCCACAATTACCAGGAACACCCGAAAAATATGGAAAAATAAATGAAAGAAAAAAAGAAAAAGGAGCCTGTTTAGTCAAGCTCTGCGTAGAAATAATATGTCGTTGTTGATGCAGAGGCGTTCACAGGAACCAAAAGCTCATAGTCCGCCGCGGCACCGGCATAGTTCGTGCCTGCAGTGTTTATGTTTACGCAGAAGAAATAGCTGTTGGTTGAATTGGTTGCGCTCGTGTTTGCCGCACAGGTCCTGAAGTTTGTCCCGCCTGCCACTTGCGCAGCTAGGAAGTTGGTCATGGTCACGCTTCCAACCACCATTGTCGGGCAAGTGGCGGTGAAAGTGGCAGAAGAATTGTCAGGAGTTACGGCTCCGCCGAAGAAAGAGGTATCCATGTAGCTAGTGGAAATGTTCGTTCCGGATGTGAAGGACTCTGAGCTTTTGGTGGAGACGCACACCTGCCCAGCCTCAGTGGCATTCCAGCTGTAGACAGTATTGGTGCCGTCGGTAAGGGCGAAGAAGCTGCTCACGTTGCCAAAGAATGTGGTCCACCTGCCAGTAAGCTGCGTCTGGTTGATGTTCACTGCAGTTATGTTGCCTCCCGCAGTTGTGATAGTGCCTGCGCTGGTGGTGTTTGCCCACCTGCTCTGAGTGGCAGTGCCGACGTTTGCTCCTGTAACTGCAAAAAGCATTCCTGCCAAAAGGCCGCATATAAGGATTGTTTCGAAGAGTTTATTTGCAAATTTCACCATAACCACCTATGAAAACTGGTCATTGACCAAGAAAAGGGAGGTGATATTTATAAATAAAATGGTTGGCCAGGATGCCAGCACTTTTGTGACAGGTGCAGGGAAATTCTGTCCCACCCGGGACTTTTTGACGCATTTGGATCAGACCATTTATATTTGGAAAAATAGGCATCTTGCCATGAAACTCGCAGTGATTTATACCCTTGTTTCGCCTGAAAACAAGATGATTTTTGAGGCTGCTGAAAAGCGCGGCTTGCATCTTGAGAAAGTGGTGGATGCTCAGACCGTTCTCCAGATAACGAACAATGGGCATCGGCAGTTCGATGCGGTGCTGCAGCGCTCGGTTTCCTACTCGCGGGGGCTTTACTTAACATATTATTATGAACGGACAGGCTCGCAGGTGATAAACAGCTTCAGGTCTGCAAGGATTTGCGGGGACAAGATGCTCTGCTCCCTTGAGCTTTACAAGTCAGGCATCCCAACGCCGGAAACGAACGTCTGCTTTTCGCCAGAGGGTGTGGAGGAGGCTGCCAAGAGGCTGGGATTCCCGATTGTGATGAAGCCAGTCATGGGAAGCTGGGCAAGGATGGTGAACAGGCTCAACGACTTTGACGCGCTTGACGCTGCGGTTGAATCCAGGGAAGAGATGGGCAACCCCTGGCAGAAGATTTACTACCTGCAGGAGCATGTGAACAAGCCCGGGCGGGACATACGGGCGTTCGTGATTGGAGATGAGGTGGTGGCTGCGATTTACAGGAACGCTACTGACAAGTCCGGATGGGTGACAAATGCTGCGAGAGGGGCGGAGACGACTGTTTGCCAAGTGACGCCAGAACTCTCCGAGCTTTGCCTCAAGGCGGCGTCGATTGCAGACGAGGGAATTTACGGCGTGGACCTGATGGAATCCGAAAATGGCATGGTGGTGCATGAGATAAACCACACTGCAGAGTTCAAATCCTGCGCTGCGACCACCGGAGTTGACATTGCAGGAAAGATTGTGGACTACATGGCAAAGAGGGCGAAAAACTGATGGGCGCGCATCTGCGCACTGCTGGCAAGATCGCAGACCGCGTTGCCTAGCGCGCGAGGATCTAAAGCTGCAAACCCATACGAGATACTTGGCGAAAAGATTTGCGATAAGGCAGAGAATGCACAAACAGAGGCTTGTTTTTGACGAAATAGTAGCTGAATTAGCACCTGCAAAACGAATTTCGTCTTTGGAGCAAAAAAAGGTAACGATTATTGTCGAATATCGACGAAATACATTTAAAAGCATGGGTACAGAAGCCCATCCACCAGGTTTAGGAGACATGATATGATGGCAGATGGAGAATGCCCGGAATGCGCAGGAAAGATTTCGCTTGCCGCAAACACTGAAGTGGGCGAGATACTCTCGTGCCCTGACTGCGGAAGCAGGCTGGAGGTGCGGAGCGTGAACCCGCCGCAGTTGGCGCAGGCACCCAAAGTGGAGGAAGATTGGGGCGAATAGCGCCGCGAGTTGGATTTAGGTAGATTGCAATGGCGAAGATAGGGATTTGCTACACTATAATCTCCGCAGAGAACAAGCAGCTTATAGACTGCGCGAAGAAGCGCGGCGCAGAGCTTGTAAAGATTATCGACGGGGAGGAAGTGCTTGCTGTGACCGAGCGGAAGCAAAGGGAGTTCGACGTGATTTTGCAGAGGTCAGTCTCCTATTCGCGCAGCCTTTACCTCACCTACTATTACGAGAGTTTGGGCTCGCAGGTGGTAAACAGCTTCAATGCGGCAAAAATCTGCGGGGACAAGATGCTTTGCTCCCTTGAGCTTGCAAGGCGCGGAGTGCCAACTCCGAAAACCTATGTTGCATTCACGCCAGAGGCCGCCAAGGCAAGTGCGGAAAAAATCGGCTACCCGCTTGTCATGAAGCCGGTCATGGGGAGCTGGGCGAGGATGGTGCACAAGATAAATGACAGGGATTCTCTGGATGCGGCGCTTGAAGCGCGAGAGGAAATGGGCAACCCCTGGCAGAAGATTTACTACCTGCAGGAGCATGTGAACAAGCCCGGGCGGGACATACGGGCGTTCGTGATTGGAGATGAGGTGATTGCAGCAATTTACCGCAATTCGACCGAAAAGAGCGGATGGATTACAAACACTGGAAGGGGCGGCACTGCTACAAAGTGCGAGATAACCCCCGAATTGCGCGAGACTTGCCTTAAGGCTGTGGAAATCGTGGATGAGGGCATTTACGGCGTGGATTTGATGGAAACAGGCAACGGATTGACAGTGCACGAAATCAACCACACCACGGAATTCCGGAATTCCTCGCCTGTCACTGGCGTGGACATTGCTGACAAGATGGTCGAGTATCTGATTCAGAGAGCGAAAAGATAGGCAGAGAGCGAAAGATGCCCGCGGAAGTTGACGAAGCTGCGGCGAGCTGGCAAAAAAAAACGAAAAGAAGATGGCAAGGAAAAGCAAATGGAATGGCGAAGATGCTATAGGTGTTGATTGTCATGGCAAAAAAGAAAATTTCAATCATTGGGGCTTCCGGATACACCGGAGGCGAGCTTCTGCGCTGGGCGCTTCTGCATCCTGAGATGGAAGTGGCGCAGGTCACTTCGGAAAGGTTCGCAGGGCAGCCTGTCACAAAACTCAACCCAAACCTGAGGGGTTTTACCCAGCTTGCTTTTTCGCCAGTGAAAGAACTCAATACTGATGTGGACACCGTCTTCCTTTGCACTCCGCACAAGGCTTCTGCGCCCTACGTGAAGC
>JAWBPP010000017.1:14529-18615 GCA_038824715.1 Candidatus Anstonellaceae archaeon | reverse complement strand
CCGGCAATTCATCATTCACTCTTTTCATGAATGACAGCGCCTCGTCCTTCTTCTTTTCGCCCATCTTCAGAAAAATAGAGTCAGTGTCCCCGTAAAGCACTTCAAAGCCAGCCTTTTCCGCTTTCTCAATCGTCTCCTGTATGAAGTGCCTGCCCCACGCAGTCACCGACTCGCCGCAGTCGCGCGAATACCAGCGCGAGCGTGGGTATGCCAAATACCCATAATAGGAATTTGCAAGAATCTTGAGCGACTGCACGCGCGCAAACGCCATCTCATATTCAGTCGTGTCCTTCTCCACTTTCTTCAGCTTGTTTTTCATTTCCCCCCTCATTTTGATTAGTTCCTCAAGCACGGTCGGGATGAGCCCGCGCGGCTTTTTCAAAAAGCGGCTCCCGTTCGGCGCAATATAGCACTCGGAATCGTTCACAGACTTCGGAGGGTTCAAGGTGAATGGGTCAATATTGTGCGAGGTGATTATCGAAGGGTACAGCCCGCGGAAGTCAAAGACAACCAGGTTTTCGTAAATCCCTGGCTGGGGCAGTTTCACAAACGCGCCCTTTATTGGCCCAAGCTCCCTTTCCTGCGCCATGGCATCATCCGGCTTGTTCGGGATTATCGCATGGTGCTCAAAGCTCTTGTGCATGAGGAGGGATTCCACAAGCTGCCCTGCCGTGGCATTCACCACGTCGAAAAGCGGCAGGCGCGTGAGCCTGCTCATCTCAATTTGCAGGGGGAGAAGAATTTTTCCTATTTCCATGGTTGCAAGCGCATCGAAATTGGAGTAATCGGCAAGCTCGCCCCTCAGTTTTTCGTCGTCCCACATTTTCCAGATGTCAAGCTTGCCCACCATGAGCTTTTTCTTGCCGGTCAATTCCACATAGGCGTTTTCCAGCGTGTATTTCGAAATCTTGAATGCGCCAATGAATCCCATGAACCGCACAAGAGGGTACAAGTCAACATGGATCCTTCCAGTGATTTCCGCAACGTCTCTTATGCCCTGCCTTCTCACTCGGAAAGAGCTTCCGTCCCTGCCAATCGCAAACTCCAATCCGTTCGCGTCAGCCCTTGCCTTCAAATACGGCAGGTCAAAGACTGTGCTGTTGTAGCCAAGCAAAACCTCAACGTCGTTTTCCTTTATCACTTCAAGGAATTTCTTTATCATCTCCCGCTCGTCCTTGCAATGGATGACAAAGCCCCTGTCGATTTTCTTGCTCGTGATGACCTTCCGCTCGCCATCCCCAAGCTCGTAGCTAATCATTATCACTTCGTCCTCGCTAGGCCGCGGCATGCCTTTGGGATTGTAAGTCTCAATGTCGAAGCTCATGGTGCGAAGCTGCACAGGCGCATCCGCTTTCCTCAGAATCTTCTTCAATTCTTTCCCTTCCCGCTCGTAGGTAATCTGCATGAACGGCGAGAGCCCCTTGTCAATCATGTAGCGCCTTCCAAATGGGATGCCGTTTTCATAAGCCGGATATTTTTTCGCCAATGCCCCGCTCACGTGCGGAACATCGTAGGGCCGCTCGCAGTAAACTTTCCAGATTTCCTTTTCATGCCCGAGCACAGTCAGTTTCACGCGCTCAAGCTTTACAGGGCCAACCAGCCTGTCTCGCCCTTGGGTCTTTGTTTCCATTATCTCCTTTTCAGCGGATTTCGGCGCATCGAGGTAAAAGTAAGGCTCATAGTAATCGTAAAGCCGGAAAAACTTCTTGCCCTTCATAAGAAGCCGAACAACAGTTTTTCCTCCATTTATCTTAACGGAACCCGCTTCGCTAATCCCACTTCTAAAAAAATCGTCTTCCGATTTTTTTATCTTGTAATCGACGTCAATGAGAATGGCGTGCTTCCGCGCAATTGCCATGTTCCAATTTTCCGATGCAGGTTAAAAACGCTATCTCCGTCGCCAGCCCAGCCATATGCGGCTACGAAGCTTTCAGGCATTTTGCAACCACGTCCTTGCCGACAAATCGCTTGGTTAGGCTATTGGATTCTATCTTCTCGACATACTCGAAACCGAAATCTTTAATCACCAGCGTACCGCTTCCATCAGTGTTGCAAACACTTGCCGCTCCCATGTAGTAATTGTTTGCCTGCGCCACTGTGCTAGCGTATATTGCTCTTGCAGAGCAAAAAACAGGGACTAAATTCGGGGTCAGGGGCAGGTTTCCAAAGCACACTGCCTCGCCAGGTGCAATTGTTATATTGGCCAGTGGCACCTCTCCTCCTGGGCTCCAATAGGTGGTGGCTTCAATTACTGCCCCTCCTTGGGTTTTGCCGAACATTTTGGAAAGGGTTATTTGGTACGCACCATTATTCTTCACTATCATGACTACTACTGACCTCTTATTATCTAGGACAGAGTTTGTTTCACCGTAAACGTCCTCGACACTAAGCGGACTCGCGCTTTTCCAGTAAAGTTGGCTTTCAGTCAGACGCGTGTCGCCTGCAGTTCCCGGAAACCAGCTCAAAAGCGCAATTGAAACAAGTGCTATTATCAGTACAACTGCCAAAAGAACCAGGTATTCCGTCGCGCCTTGCCCTTTCTTCAGCTCCATACAAAAACAAGCTCTGACAAACCTTAATTAACTACTCTCCCTTTATTTGCGCATGGAGTTCATTGACGCCCTCGGCTTTGCAGCAGGCTTTTTCACCACAGTTTCGTCCCTGCCGCAGGTAATCCGAAGCTGGAAAACCAAAAGCACCCGCGACCTCTCCGTGGGCTGGCTTGCCGCGCTTTTCACAGGGCTTTCCCTCTGGGTGGGGTATGGCCTCGTCGTTTCCAGCACGCCGATAACAATCTCGAACGCAATCTCCGCGGCACTCGTGCTTTCACTCGCATATCTGAAATTCCGCTATGGCTAAGTGGTGCGCGCCCTATGGAACCAATAGAAATGCTCGGCCTTGTGGCAGCGATTCTCGTGGTTATTTCCTGGATTCCTCAGCTTGCCAAAAGCATCAAGACAAAGCACACGGCAGACCTTTCGTGGGGGCTGATAGCCATTCTTCTAACGAGCCAAATATTGTGGGTAGTTTATGGCTATGCAATTGGCAGCCTGCCTGTCCTGCTCACAAACACATTCACAACAATTTTCCTTTCCATTCTCGCGTTCCTGAAGTTTCGTTACGGATGAAATTACTGTAAAACCACATTTAAACACTACTTTTATAAACATTTACTATCACATATTGCTCGGGTGGTATTGATGGGTAAATTTGTTGAACTGAAACCAGCGACTGTAATAACCAAGGCTGACGCCAAGCGGTTTTACAAGGAAGTCAAGTCGAGTGGATATGGGTTGCCTAATCTTGTGAAAGCATACACCCTCAAGGTTGCAGGCTCTGACTATTTTCTCAAGCAAATGCCTCTGGGCAAGATAGACGATGCAGCTGCTAAAATCTCAGTGGTGCATTCTAAATATCCGGTCTCAGTTCTCAGGTCTGGTGATGGCCCTCTCGGGGACACTGCGCCATCGGACCAGTGGACAATTAATGTTGCAAAGAGGATAAATCCAGTTCCGCAGACGGCATTGCGTGTTGTTGAAGGCGTCTCGGAAGTGGCGACTGGCAGTATTGGAGGGCTAGTCGCATCTAGTGCGCCGTCTGCAGAAGTGGGCGTGGCGGTTGGCATAGCCTCGCTGGTCACACTCGTTTACGGGTTCGTGAACCCAATAAAGAAAATAATAACCGCGAGGAGCAAAAATCTCCAGGAGCTTGCCAATGTGATAGAAACCGCAATCCGCGAAGCTCTCAAATCTGTTTCTTCAGAGCAGACAAAGCAATAGCCTGCTCATTTTCTTTCTTTTTCATGCCTGCGCCAGGGCATCCTGTGCAGCAGCGCAAGAGGCGCTGCCAGCAGGCAGCGGATTTTAAACCTGCACCTCGAACATATGCCATCTAGTTGCGAGGTGTTCCTATGGCATTTTCGGTGGCAGTCAACGGGTTCGGCAGAATAGGGAAGCTCGTCGTGCGCGCGGCATTCGAGCGCGGGTTTGTCGGGAAAAAATTCGACATAGTGGCAATCAACGACACGCACGACCCCAAGCTCACTGCGCATCTTTTCAAATACGATTCCACTCAGGGAAGATACGC
>JAWBPP010000017.1:0-14519 GCA_038824715.1 Candidatus Anstonellaceae archaeon | reverse complement strand
CAAGGTTGCAGCAGACGAGGGAAAAATAACTATTGACGGATACGAGATGAAGCGCGTCTCCTCACGCGACCCTGCCTCCCTGCCTTGGGGCGAGCTCGGGGTTGATTTGGTTCTCGAATGCACTGGCGCCTTCACTGACCGGGCAGGTGCATCAAAGCATCTGTCTGCAGGGGCAAAAAAAGTCCTCATATCCGCGCCCTGCAAAGGCGGCGAGGCTGACGCCACCATCGTAATGGGCGTGAACGACGAGAAATACGACAGGAAGAAGCACAGCATTGTTTCAATCGGCTCGTGCACCACAAATTCGCTTGCGCCCATGGCAAAGGTTCTCGACGACTCGTTCGGAATCGAATCCGGCTTCATGACAACGTGCCATGCCTACACCAACGACCAGCTCGTGCTTGACGCCAACCACAAGGACTTCCGCCGAGCTCGCGCAGGGGCAGTGAATATCATCCCGACCTCCACAGGCGCGGCAAAGGCAATCGGCGAGGTGATTCCCAAGCTCAAGGGCAAGATGGACGGGCTTGCGCTCCGCGTCCCAATCCCGGTCGGCTCGATAACCGACCTTTCAAGCACGCTTTCAAAAGCAGCAACAAAAGAGGAGATAAATGCTGCATTCAAGAAAGCTGCAGAAGGCAAAATGAAAGGAATAATGGAGTACACGGAAGAACCAATCGTCTCGTCCGACATCGTGCACAATCCCGCAAGCGCCATAATCGACGGGCTTTCCACCCTAACAATCGGCAAGACGGCAAAGACATTCTCATGGTATGACAATGAATGGGGCTTCAGCAACAGGATGGTCGAGATGGCAACGAAGATGTTTTGAAGGGCGAATGATGAATTGGCAACGAGCCAGAATGGTGGAAATGGCTGCAAAAATGTCTTAGCCTTCGGTAGATCCCCTTGGATTGGCAAAAAAGCTTCGGAATCCGCTTCTTGCTTCTTATCCCAATAGCATTCTGCCTCTTCCTGCTGCTTGACAGCCAGGACAGGATGGTGCGTTTGGGTGCAGTAGTCTTGCTTGTCATCCTTGCCCAAGCAAGAGAATGGCTCATGGCGCAAAGCATGCGCTCGCTTGCTAAAGGTGGCAAGTCTTAGCATGCATCAGTTGCAGCACAACTGGGTCGTCAGACATCGGGCTTTGCGAGCCAATGCTGAAAATTTGCCAGCAGTTGGGCGGAAGCTCCACTACAATAATAAAGATTATGACAAGTAATCTCCACTATAAACGATGAAAAGAAATGCAGTTGTCAGAGGTTGCCATCTTCATTTGCGCGAAAAGGGCTGCGGCTCGCAATAGAGCGTAAAGAGAAGAAGGCCCGCGTCGAAACGCGGGCAAGGCGACCAGTTTTCTGTCAGAGACAGAAACCAAAAGACGGGCATTTCTCTGATGGTTATTCTGGTGCAGCATATATAAAGATTTGCATACAAACTGACACAAAAAACGACAACTAGGTAATATTTTGGAAGAGCCCAAAAAAGCAAAGCCGATAGACGTTTCGCAGCTTCCTGAAGGGCTGCGCGAGCTTATTGCCGTGCCCACTGAAACCAACCAAGCCGCGGCTGCAGCCAGCCAAAGCGCCCCAAAGGCACTTCCATCTGCAGCGCAAGGCGCAATCCTTCTTCCAGAGCGCTCCTCTTCCACAGGAAAGCAATCCGCTGCGACCCGCCCCAAAACCGCAAAAGAGCAGGAGCTTGACGCGCTTATTGCAAAAAGGCAGGAAATAATCGAGCAGCTCAAAAGCAAGAACCCAGTTGTTGCCGAAGCCCGCAAGAAAATAGCGGCACTGCTTCCATCCGTAAGGGGGGCAGGCGCCTCGCACACCATGAAGCTTGCAGAAGATGCCGAGAGGATAGAGTTCCTGATTGCAACTGAGGCAGACACGCCAAAGAAAGAGCGCGACTTGCTCAAGCGATTGCGTGAGATAAAAGCAGAACTTTCCAAGCACAAGGAATTCGACTCGGCAAGAAAAGCAATCGATGCCGAGCGTTCAGCGCTCCACAGCGCCATGCACGAGATAAAATCGCTCGAACGGCAGCTTGCCGAAGTCCGGAAGAAATGCGATGCAGTGTATGCAGAAGTGCTCGCCGAGCGGAAAAGCGCATACGAGCAGAGGCAAAAAGGAAGGGAGGAGCGCCAGCGCAAACGCTTCGAAGATTTGCAGCAGCGCGTGCGCAAGGAAAGGAAAAAGCAATTCGATTCAGAGCTTGAGCCATACATGAAAAAGCACGACGACACGGTTTCAATGGAGGAAATAGTGCAAATCGAGCGAAAGGGCGAGAAAAAGGAAGAGGAAGACAAGTAGCTTCTTTTATCACGGGGCAGCAATTCTGGGCAGAACAAAAACTGCTGCCAAGCCCGTGCCAGCAGCATTTTCAAGCCGAACAGCGGGGCGGCTCTGCGCCTGCCCATGTCAGAAGCAGCTTCAGGCAAAACAGGGGGCGAAAGAAGCTCTCGTTCAAGTCAGCAACAACTTAAGGTAGAACAACGGCGAGGCATATTCCTGCTTTGCCTCCTCGTTTGAGAATGTGCCTGCAATTGCCTCCCTTGCCTTGTCGGACTTTGCAGCCTTGCCAACCACGAGGTTCAAAAGCCACTCCATCCTCCCGAGCTTCTGCATAGTGTAGCTCACGTTCAGCTCGTTCCATATGCCGTCCCAAAGCTGCTTGTCATATCTTGCAAGGAACGCTTCAGAAGTATCGTTGGCAGCAAGCGCTTCGTCTATAATTTTCGCAGCCAGCCTGCCAGAATACATGGCGTTCCCAATCCCCTCTCCTGAGAACGGGTCCACAAGCCCGGCAGCATCCCCGACCAAAAGGACATTGTCTGCGTGTATCTTTCTCTTCTTCGAGCCGAACGGAAGCGACCACGCCTTTATCGGCGAGACCATCTTGGAATCCTTGAACCTGTCCTTGAAAAGCGGGTTCTGCTCTATTGTGTCAAGCATTACCTTCTGCAAATTCACATTGCCCTTCTTCACGTCGCTCATCACCATGCCGACTCCGACGTTTGCCAGTCCGTTCTCGAGAGGGAAAATCCAGAAGTAGCCAGGCATCACGGACTTCACAAAGTGTATCTCAATCGTCCCGTTCATGCCGGTTATGCCGGAATAATAAGCGCGGTATGCAATGCACGTGTGGTCAGGGTCAACGTCAGCTCCGCGTATTTCGCGCGCAATGAGCGAGGAGACGCTGTCAGCTCCCACCACGACTTTCCCCCGGAATTCTTTCTCAGGGCCATCCTTCATTTTTGCCTTCACGCCGACAATCTTCCCGTTCTCTCGCACAACAGCAGTAACGTTTGCCCCTGCTATCGCGGTGCACTTGCCAGCTGCATTGTTCCAAAGCATGTTGTCATAGACCATTCGCCTGCAAACATAGCCCTTGTGTATGCCTTCATTGCCCTTGCGGAAGGGGATGGAAACTACCTTTCCGTTCGGGGAGGAAAATGTGAGGCCGGTGACTTCTCCGTGGTCGACTTTTTCGAGCATATCGGTCATCCCAAGGTCCTTAAGCACGCTTATGGATTTGCCAGAAATGGCATCCCCGCACGTCTTGTCGCGTGGCCAGACTTCCTTGTCCAAAAGAAGAACTTTCCTGCCTTTCATGCCGAGAAAGGCGGCAGTGGTCGAACCCCCTGGCCCGCCGCCAACAACAATTGCATCGTAGAAAATTTCTTCGCTCATGAATGCACCTAAAGATTTCCGTCCTATCTGATGGGGAAACAATAAAAAATCTCTCCTTCGCCCCATTGTGGGTCACATTATGCAAAACAGCACCATCTTTTCAGGCGTGAAAGTCACGCTTTTGGGCCACGCAAGCGTTTTGCTCGAGGGAGACGGGGTCACAATCTATGTCGATCCGTTTGTCCTGCCTTCAGGAAGCAAGCCTGCCGACCTCATACTCTACACTCATGGGCACTTTGACCATTGCGCTGCCGCGCCCTCAATAACCACGAGCCGCACCATCATCATCGGGCACGGATGCAAGATACCTGGAAGGGTAATCGAAATAGGCGGCAGGGAAAAGGCAGGCGGCGTAGTTATTGAGGCAGTGCATGCCTACAACATAGGCAAGCAGTTCCACAAGAAAGGCGAAGGCGCAGGCTACATAGTGCGCTTCAGAACCTGCGGCGTCTACATTGCAGGAGACACAGACAACATCCCTGAAATGAGAAATTACAAATGCGACATCGCAATAGTCCCGATTGGCGGCACCTACACCATGAATGCATCCGAAGCGGCTGATGCAATAGCGGCAATAGGCCCGAAAATCGCAATCCCCTACCATTACAACTACTTGGTAGAGACAAAGGCAGACCCGCAGCAATTCCGTTCGCAGGTGGACGCGAAAACAGGAGGAAAAGTCGATGTGCGGATATTGCTGCCATAGCAAATTGTGAAACGAACGCGGGCGAAAAAGTCTATGCGCGGATATTGCTGCTGCCCTATCCACAAACCATAATAATTTCGCCATCGGATTTGGCTTATGGGGTGTATCGGGAGGCACCTCTTGCTGCTTTTCGCGCTTTCATCCATCGTATCTGCCGCCTCATTTTCCGACTGCATTTATGCGAATCCTCTCGTCCGCTTCTGGGAAAAACCAGGCTACTCCTCTTCCAACCCCTATATCTTCCATTTCGGCTTCGCAGACTTCTACTCGTTCTCATTCGACAATTCAACACTGGGCATGGCGGCCGAAAACCTCACGCTCGCCTCTGCGCAAGAACCAACCATCTCATCGTCCTCGCCAAAAAGCGCAATAGATGCCCTTTCACGGGCTTCAGCATCACTCGCATCAGCCTCTCTTGCGCAAAGAGTGGCCCATTCGCTCTCACAATCAGCGCAGCAATCGGCGTCCACTCTTCTTAGCCCCTTGGAATTTTCCATGCTCTTTTACTCCAGCCCTACAATCCAGCTTGCCTCCTACGCAAACACTTTCTTCAAGGCATATTCAATCTCCAATTACGTCGGCGGCTATCCAATAGCCTATCGGCAAATGCTTGCAAGCTCGGCAGATGCATACGATTCCTCGAACGCAGCAGCAGCCGAACTTGCGAAGGATGCCGACGAAAAGCTCTCTGCCCTCGAGAAGGCAGGCGCAGGGAGCGAAATCTATTCAGGCGCGGCAAAAAGGTCATACTTCGAATCGCAATCGTTCATCGCATCCACAGCGTGCAAAAAGAGCCGTGAAGCTGGGATGCAGATTTACGAATATTTCGATTCAGCACCGCAATTGCCGAATTTCACAAGCGTCGGCTTTCTGGATTACCTGCAGCGCACAGCAGGCAAAAAATCATCCCTCGCCATTTCGCTCGCCAATTTCTCCTCAAGTCTCTCAGCGGCAGCCGCATCCATGCAGTCGGAATACAGCACTTCCCTTCTCTCGGCAAAAACATCAATCGCAAATCTCCAGTCATCAGCAGAGCAGCTCTCATCCGAGCGCCTTGAGCTTATGGGCGAGCTTCCGCCCATCGGGCCATCTGAAACGCAGCCAGTTTTGCAGGTCGGCACAGAATTCGGGGGCATCTATTCAGGTCTTCTTTCCGCAAAGCAGGCGCTGTCCGAGTCCCAGCAGCTGTTCTCAGATGCGCAGCTCTCCTACTCGTCGAAAAACGCGGACAGCTACCTTGCAAACGCAATTTCGCAGCTGCAGCTTGCGAGGAAAAAATCCGAAGCAGCCAGTTCATCTCTCGAAAAGGTGCGGGCAAGCGCAACTGGAGCAGTGGAGATTGAACGCGAGTTTGCCGAAAGCGCAATTGCAAAAGCAGAAAGCAAGCTCGCTTCAGCGCCCGCAACTTCAACCGACCTTCAGGCATTCGCAGCCGCATCGGGCTTCCTGGAACAGGCAAGGCAGTCGTTAGCATCTGCGTCCTCCAAGCGCACCCTTGGCGAAAAATTCAGCGCTTATTCAAATGCTGCAAGACTCGCGGCCGAAGCATCGGTGCGGGCAGAATCGCGCCTCTTCCTCCAGGAATCAAACATGGCAAAGCAGGCGCTTGACTCGCTTTCCTCGCTTATTTCTGCAGCAGAAAAGGACGGGCTTGATCTGGCTTATGAAAAAGGAAGGCTGTCGGAATACCGCTCGCTTCTACAGTCATCACAATCGGCAGAAGCGTTCCAAATCCTCTCGCAGGCAGCAGCGCAGGAAAAGCAGGATATCCTCTTGCGGCTTTCCGAGAAATATTCCGGCTTGGAGGAAAAATACGCGGCAGCTTTGCAGGCAATCTCTGAAATCAGGGCAACCAAGCCGGCATTCCTTCTCGAATTCAACAAGCTTGCGCCCTATTTCCCGGAAGGCAAGCCAAATCTCGCCCTCCTTGCAGGCAAGCTTTCCAAAGCTGACTTGCAGCTCGATTCCTACCTTGCCTCATCGCAGCAGGCGCTTCCGCAGCACCTTTCCGCCATCCTCACAAGGAATACGGTCGTAATGGAAACAATCGGGCCGCCAGTGCTTGGGAGGCAGGCGGATTATGAGGCAACAATCACAACTTCGAACCCAAGCCCATTTTCCTACCCGAGCTCTCTTTCCTTCCAAGCTGTAACCTCAGTTCCGTTATACTCTTCAGACCTGCGGTCAGGCGACTCCCTTACAGATGCCTATCCGGAAAAGGGCAAAACAACTATCATTATTCCAACAGTCGGTTCCAACCAAGCACTCTCTTTCAAGTTCGAAAAGAAGTATTCGCCGGCCCAAGTAACTTCGTCAGAAGATTCCTGCAGCCTTGCAGCGCAGGATGGGGCAGAGGCAACGCGCGAGATCTCGTTCTTCGCAAGCAGCCCAATCCCTTCGTTTGAAATAAATGAAGAAGTCCCAGCCCAAACGTCATCAGGCAGCGCGTCATACAAAGGCGCAAAAGTTCCTCTATCGCTTTCTTCAGATGGAGCAAGCGAAACGCTAACAGGAAAGCTGCAAAACATCCCTCAGGGCAAAAACTCGCTCTCAATTTCCTATTCAGTCCCGCAGCCGTTTTCTCTTTCGCAGGGCGAGCGAAGCTATCAGGATTTGGCATTTGGGGCAAAGAAAATCGCCTACGAAGTTTCGCTTTCCAACATTGCGCTCGACTGCGATTCAGCACAGGTACTTCTGCCAGAGCAGTTTTCTGGAATCTCAAGCGTTGCTGTAATTTCGCTTGGAAGCGAAAAGGTCTCCAAGCAGCAGGTGCTGCCAGAAGGGACCGCGAGCCGCATTTCATTCATCATCTCTCCCCTCAGAAAAGGCAGCCAGCCGCGCTTCTTAGCATCTTTCACAGTCACAAATTCATCTGAGGCGATTTCCCAAGCGCTGTCGCAAGCAGAGCTGCAGGTGTCATTCTACAACCGCTCAAGCGACGCGGCAACCCTTTCGCAGGCAAAATTCCTCATTTCGCAAAACCGGACCGATGAGGCGCTTTCACTGCTCGCCAAGATGCGCGCGCAGGCAGCTTCCCTCCAATATTCGCAAGAGGGCCAAACAGCGTACGAAAAAGAGAACCTGTCCTCTTCAGAGCTGATCTCTTCTTCACTACAAGCGCAGGAATCCCTTGCTTCCATGGGGCTTCTTTCAGACGCAGCCTTGCTTGCAAAGCCCACTGCAGCATTGCAGTCATCACTCGTTTCGGCAGCTGGGGAAAAAGAGTTCGGCGATTATTCCAAAGCGGCATCCTCTCTCCGGAAGGCTGCGGCGGAATTCCGCTCCTCGCTTTTGCAGCTTGCGTGGAAAGCGTCCGAAGATGCTTCAGAAGAATATGCAAAAACAAGAAAGGCAGGATTGGAACAAAGCGCAGCAGGCAAACCCTATGCAGGCGATTCATCGTTGCAGCAGGCGCTGTCCCATATCTCCGAAGCGCAGCGCCTCTTCACAAAAGGGGAGCATCTGCAGTCTTTCGTCTCATCTTCTCGCGCGCGTGCAATATTGCAGTCCCTTTCATCATCCTCCGAGCAGTCTGATGCAGATGCAAAATCATCCGCAGCGTCAATTGCTTCAGAGTTCTCTTCTCTCAAATCAAAAACAGAAGCTCTTCTTTCCACCTACTCCTCGCTCTACTCTTCGCTTTCAGGGCAAAGCAAAAGGCAGCTCCCGTTCACGCCTGCGCAAGCGCAGCAGAAAATTGATGATGCGCAAAAAGGGCTCAATGCTGCGCTGAAATCAAAGTCGGGCTCGCAATCGCTTGCAGGCGCAAATGCATCTTATGCAAAACTCGAGGCAATTTCAGCTTCCGTTGAAAATGCAATTTCCTCTCTCCAATCTTCGGCAGAATCCTCGCTCAAGGTCGCAAAGCTCGCCCTGTCCGAAGCAAGGAAAAAGTCCAATCCAGACGAGGCGTCAGACCTATCGCAAATAGAATCAGAGGTTTCAAAGGCAGAAAGCTTCCTTGCAAATTCGCTCTATTCAGATTCTATCATGTCTTCCGACCGTGCTGTCCGGGCTGCAAATGCCTTGCTTTCCAGGCAGGCATCCGGCAATATAGATTCCAAAAGCATCCTGCTTGCCGCAGTATCGCTTCTTTTCATAGCGGCGGCTGTCTATTATTTTGCCGTCGCAAGCAAAAAAGGGGCCAAAGAAAAGAAGAAGCTTGAGAAAATAGGCTGAAAAAGCGCAAGCAAAAGCCAGGATAGAAAATGCAGGCGGGCGTTTCCTTATCTCGCCCTGGCAAGTTCAGAATCCACGACCTGCTTGAATTTCGAAATCGGCTGGCTTCCACGTATGCTGCTTTGCCCTATGAAAAATGTCGGGGTTGCCTGCACTCCCTTTGCCATGCCCTCCAGCCTGTCGGATTCCACCCGGGAAAGGGCGTCATCCGATTTCTGGCACTCGGCAAATTTCCCCATGTCAAGCCCAAGCTCCTGCGCGTATTTCGCCAAATCCGCGTCAGAAAGCGCATTCTGGTTTGCAAAAAGCCTGTCGTGCATCTGCCAGAACTTCCCCTGCTCGGCAGCGCATTCTGCAGCAACTGCCGCAGGCACCCCTCGCGGATGCACCTCGAGCGGGAAGTGCCTGTATTGGAGCTGCACGGAATCAGGATAAGCCCTCAAGGTTTCGTCCACAGTGCCGACTGCCTGCGCACAAAATGGGCACTCGAAATCAGAATATTCGTAGATGACCACTCTCGGGTTGGCGGCTCCCCTGTAAGGCCTTCCGTCTGCAGTCACTCCCTCGGGAAGCGGCGCAGCCGTGCAGCCGAAAAGCAGAATCGCGGAAAGCAGCAGCGCAGCAAGGACGGTCTTCATACCTGCCTATTCCGACTGAACAGATTAAAACGATTGTGCCTCCTCTCCTTGGCTGGTGGTTTCCATGTTCGCAGCAAAGCTTGTCAATGCGGCAACAGTCGAGGATGCTGAAAAGGAAATCCGGTCGATAGACGTTTCCGACGACTGCGTGGCAATAATGAGAAACAAGGCAATCTTCCGCCTAGTCAAATTGCACGGCGTAAGGAATGCAGTTGCCAACATCCTCAAGCAGGAAATGCTCGCATGCGGAGGCGACGCCACTGTCTCGCAATATACAGTGAATTGCTCCAAGCCGAAAACAGACGTGCTTCTCATGGGGACGCTTCTGCACTACAAGAAGATAATTGCCAAAATGCGCCAGCAGGGGGCGCATCTCTCATCTGAAAAGAAGAAGGAGTACAAGGCAATTTCAGAAGAGCTTTCCGCTGTCCTGAAAAGCGATTTATAAACCCTATCAAACATAAGGGATTGGTGCGGGAAATGCGCGACTTGGTTTCCATCCGCGACTTGGAAAAGAAAGAGATCGAGTCCTATTTGAACGAAGCCGCAAGGATGGAAAAACTCCTCGACAAGCCTAAAAGCGAGCTTCTCAAGGGCAAGGTAATCGCAAGCATGTTCTTCGAGCCCTCCACGCGCACCAACATGTCGTTCCAGGCTGCAGCAAAAAGGCTTGGCGCAAAAATAATGACTTTCTACCCAAGCACAAGCTCGACTGCGAAGGGCGAAACTCTTGGCGACACAATCAGGATGATTGACGGATATGTGGACGCAATCGTGCTTCGCCACCCTTCCGAAGGCGCGGCAAGGTTTGCAGCAGACCTCGCAGAGCACCCGGTCATAAACGCTGGCGACGGCGGCAACCAGCACCCGACGCAGACGCTCCTTGACCTTTACACAATAAAGAAGTTGAAGGGAAAAATCGCCGGGTTAAGTGTTGCTCTCATGGGTGATCTCAAGCACGCAAGGACAATGCGCTCTTTGCTCTTCGGACTTGCCATGTTCGGGGCAAAAGTCTCGCTCATTTCCCCTCCTGCCCTTCGCATGGATGAAGACGTCCTTGCCGAAGTGAGGGAAAAATTCGGCGCAACTCCAAAACAAACGTCAGAAATAAACCTTGCGGGCTTTGATGTGCTCTACGTTTGCAGGATACAAAAGGAGCGCTTCTCCGACCCCATGGAGGCAGAGCGCATGCAGAAGGATTTCCGCGTGGACCTGCAAGCGCTCAAGTCTGCGAACAAAAACCTTGCAATACTCCACCCGCTTCCCAAGGTGGACGAAATCCCGCCCGAAGTGGATTCCGACCCGCGGGCAAAATACTTCGAGCAGGCCAAAAATGGCGTGCCAGTCAGGATGGCAGTCCTCTACAAGGCGATAAAGGGATGACAGATGGATGAATGTAACGAACTGCAAACAAAACGAACGGCAAGGAAGAATTGAAGGATGTTTTTATGCCTCTGAACGTGCAAAAATTGCAGGAAGGGACTGTGATAGACCACCTAGCCGCAGGCACAGGCTCGCGCGTGCTCTCCCTCCTGTCAATGTCCTACCCGATCTCCAAGGTCGCAGCGCTCATACTGAATGCCAAGAGCAGAAAATCAGGCAAAAAAGACATAGTGAAAATAGAAGGCGTATTTCTCGACGAAAAAACCACGAACCAGATTGCGCTCATATCCCCTTCTGCAACCATAAACATAATCCGCAATGGGAAAGTGGAGAGCAAAAGGCAGGTGGAAATGCCAAAAACAGTGCCAGGCGTGCTCGCCTGCCCCAACAAGAAATGCATCACCAATCTCGAGCGCGTGAAGACGACTTTCCTTCTTGCTGGAAAAGGGCAGCTGCGCTGCAGGCACTGCGAAAGGCTCTTCTCCGCCGAAGAATTGGTCTGATTAGCAAGGTCTTCAAATGAAAAAACTTTTCCTGAAAACAAAGCCGTCTGCAGTCTTGGTCCTGCTAAAGGATTCCAACCAATCGTGGTATCCATCCAAGCTCGCCCGGGCGGCAGGCATGTCTTATGTGCACACCGTCAATCTCCTTGCAGAGCTTTCCTCGTCGGGCATAGTCACTCATGAAAAGAAGGGCAAGCAGAACTTCTACAAGCTCACTGAAAAAGGCGCGTATCTTGCGCTTTCGCTCGAGGATTTCTCCAAGAAGTGCGACACTGCAGAGCAGGAGGCAAAACAGCAGGCGAAAGCCGAGGAAAAATCTTCCCAGGAGCAGCCTGCACAGAAACCTTGATATACTTTCCAATGATTGTTTTCCATGGGCGTGGCGCAAGGTGAAGCGCCCGCAGCCGCTTTCTTTGCTGTCCATGTCCAAATAGGTGATGAATTGCCGTCTCAGAAAAACCAGCAGCCTCCGATGCACCACCCGCAACAGGCCCAGCAGCAGCCGCAGCAAAAGCCGCAGGAAAGCGAGTCCATGCTGTCATTCGTCCCGGAAGGCATTCTGCGAAGCATAGTGGAATACTTGGCGGCTCTAATTCCCGGCTCTGCCCTTCTCTTCGCGTTTTTCATAGCAGCGCAGCTCATGGTCATCATGCTTGGCGATGTCCTGGCAGTTTCCTATTTCCTTGCAGCCTGCGTAATGCCTGTTCTTGCAGGTGTTGTTTCCGCGCTCGTGCTTGAGCGGTTGCGCAAAAAGCCCCTCAGCATGCAGCGCGGCGCCATGGTGGGCGCGGCAGCAGGCATTTTCGGCGCAGCAATTTCCTCGGTTGCGCTTATCACAGTCTCAGTGCTTGCCAAAAAGGCGATCTTTGGCGCCATCCTGCCTGGCTTGCTTGCCTACGCGGTGCTTGCAGTCATAGTCTTGATGGACACAATCCTTGGCGCGCTTGGCGGCGTAATCGTAGTGAAGTTCCTCAAAGAGCAGCAATGAGCGCAAGAACTTGCAGCGCACTTCATTCTCATGCCCCTTTTGCAGGAATTCGCATCGGGTTCTGCGACTTTTGACATAGCCATAATCGCCGCAACCATTTCCATCCTGCTGGGCGGCATTCTCTTTGGAGTGGGACTTGGCTTTGGAATGCGCCGCATAAGGCTTCTTGGCGCAGAGGAAATCGGCCAAGGGATAGTTTCAGCGGCAATGGTGGGCGCGTTATTCGCCTTTGCCTCCCTTCTTGATTCCACAACAGCATCGCTCGTTCCATCATCCGCCGTTCCATCTTGCACAGCAATACAAAATCCCTCATCGTCTCCCTTCTCGTTCTACTCCTGCCATCTATACGCCCTATCGTCGTCGCATTCGCAGCTCGCTTCCTCGCTTTCCCGCTCGGCAGACATCGCAGGGTTCGTTTCCTCGCTGCGCGTGGATGCAGGGGTGGTCTTGGCGCAGCCGTTCTTTGCGGCAGAAGAAGCCTCGCGCTCCCTTTCAGAAGCGTCGCGTTCAGCTTCGCAATCATCAGCGCTTGCGTTTTTTGAGCTTGAGATTGCAAACCTAGTCCGCGCCTCAGCTCTTCTCGTCTTCCTCCCGGCTGGCCTGCTGTTACGCACTTTCTTCGCCACAAGGAAACTCGGCGCAGCTGCAATGGCGCTTGCAATTGCGGTCTATGTGGTCTACCCTCTGCTCTTCCTCTACACTTTCGCGGCAAGCAAATCTCTTGCAGCATCGGAAGAAGCGCTTGCTGCAGCAAGCCAGTTCAATTCAGAGTTCGCATCCATCCCTCTTCTTGACCTAGATGCAACGGGCGCAGTCCGGGACAAAATCAATGAAATGTCTTCGGGTGATTTCGGAGGCAAGCTGCAGCCTTTGTTCCCGCTCTCCTCCCGTGCAATCTCGCTGTCGAATGCAGACCTAGTCCTGTTCCCGCTCCTCTCGCTTGCCATCACTGCAGTTGCAGCGCTCGAGCTTTACGCCTTCCTATCTGCGCCAATATTCTTGCCGTATTTTGATTCGATATGAAACATGCACGGCCCGCGGCTTTTTTCGCAAATCCGTTTAAACGCTTGCATTCAGATTTTCCCTCGTGGGAGAATGATTGTGCAAGCCAGCAGTGCACAGCAGCAAAAATACTTCTGCCTGCACCAGCTCATTCCGGATGCGGGGAGGGAAAAGCACACCAGGCATTTCCGGGCGTTTGTCCTAAACCGACAGGAAATAGCCATTTTCCGCCAGGCAGAAATCCTTAGCAAATGCCTCATATCTAACCTCCCGGTGGCAACCGAGCTGCCTCCTTTCCTTAACAACCTTCCGACAAAATCAGGGCAGTATCCGGTTGGCTCGCTTGCCTTTGACGTCTCGGGCAGCAAAGCGTTGCTTTGGTGGTATTTTTCTACGCCAAACAGATTCGCCACAGGAGGGCTCGGGTTTTATTCAGCCCTCCTCTCATCGCAGCACCTAAAATCCGAAGGCATGACGGAATTTGCCGTGACTTCTACTAAGAGGCTGTCGGCAAGGCACTTCGCACGAATAGGCATCTTCGAAGGCAGAGCCTACTCCTGCGAACAATGGCTGGGTGCTCTTGAGAAAGGAGTAGAGATTTCCAAAAAAATCCTTGCGAAAAGAATCGGGCCGCACGAACAGATTCTTCCAATGGCAGAAGGCCCGATATGAGCTTCAGTGCATTTTTTCGAGCAGCGAAACCGCTTTCCTCACTTTCTCAAAACTAGAGTCCATCCTCTGCCTGTAAACATGCGAGAGCGCTGCTGCAAGGTCGTCGTTCTCCTGCAGCGGCGCAAGAACAAACCGGTACTTCCGCTTTTTCGTCTCGATAATCCCGAGTTTCTTGAGCTGCAGCAGGTGGTACCTGACTGCCTTCGGGTTCGGCTCGCCCTTTTTGATCTCCTTTATTTTCTCAAGAATCTGGTGAATATCCGGCTCGGAATGCGAATCTTTCTTGTTGAAATGGAAAAACAGCAGCGCTTCAAAAACCTCGAGCAGGCCAGTTCTCGACTCCTTTGGCGAGATGAGCCCAAGGGAAAGCGCAAGCCACCTCACCAATCCCTTCCTCGTCAGCTTGACATCCTCGGAAAACTGCAAGTCCCGCACAAGGCACTCGCTTCGTATGAGCTGGCTCTCAGGCATTTCCCCCATAAAACCAAGACTCTGTTGGCTCGCCAAAGATTAAAAATCAGCACAACAGAATTCATCCATGCTCAACCCGCAAACGCACTTCTCTCCCATACGCATGGCAGCCTATGTCCGCAACGAAGTGGAAATGGAAGTGACTGTCCTAAACGAAGGGCAGGAGCCGCGCTGGGTGGAGTGCGACGTTTCCGTTCCAGAGGCGATCTCGCTTGCGCCAGACAGGCAGCTTTCCAAAGGCAGGATGAGGATCGGCATTGCGCTTCCGCGCGACAAAATCAGCAA
>JAWBPP010000016.1:0-18986 GCA_038824715.1 Candidatus Anstonellaceae archaeon | reverse complement strand
CTGACTGTGAGGACTAGCTATAATCTTGCAGCAAAATCATTCGGGCCGGAAGAGCTTGCAGCTGAGCTGAAAAAGCACATCCCAAACCTAGAAGTCACTTATGAACCGGACTTCCACCAAGCAATTGCGGATTCCTGGCCAAAAACAATCGACGACTCGCAGGCAAGGCGCGACTGGGGCTGGAAGCCCATTTACACTCTTCCGAAAATGACTGAGGAGATAATGAAGCACCTGCCCAAGCTACTTGGAAAATAAGGCGCTTTGGCTCAGCAGTAAAGCGAAAATTGGCTGGTGCAAACCCGCCGCCCGCATATTAGCTCTTGTTTAGGCGCACTTCGTTTTTTGTCAGCCGCCCCCCTGCGCCAAAGCCGAGCATTGCACGTGAAAGAGCCATCATGGTTTTGCCTGCCTAGATATTACCTTTCACGACCGACCAATACAAAAAAAATAGAAAAGAAAAAGAAGGAGAGATGCACTCAGGCCCATCCAAACGCAGCAGCCACCGCTTGGGGCGAAAGCGCACTTGCCATCCCTGCCACTGCGCCTTTTATGACGAACGAGACTGCAAAGAGCACTGCTGCCATTATTATAGCCACAGCGACATTGCCTTTTCGAAGCTCCTTGAATTCGTCGATGCCGACCGTTATCTTGTCAAGCACGTTCACGGCTATGTAGATTGAAAAGATTGCAAGCACCAGCCCTATGACAAGGTTTGCCGCTCCGATTACCAGAGCCGCCATCACCTGCATGAAAGAAAGCTCGGGCACTATGCTTTGTGTTAGATTTGAAACCCCGCTTTCCACTATGTTTGCAATTGAGAAGATGATGGCGCCAAGCAGTATGGCTATTGCCACGTTGCCTTTCTTCAATTCTGCCATTTCGTCCGTGCCCTCGGTCAGCTTGTCGAACATTTTAAGCCCGAGATAGACCGAACCCATGGCAAGCGCAAGCCCGATGACGAGCTGCACGAGCGCGATAACCAACCCTATTGCTAGAGAATCCAAACCCATAAACACACCTCTTGGGATGCCTTCGAATATCATCTTTAAAAACGTTTTTTTCAACAAGGAAGCATGAAAACTTATTCTGAGTCTGGAGTGGATGTCAAGAAGGTGAAAGGGATCCATGCCGCGATAAACGACGCCATCTTTGCAGGTGCGCCTGATTTTGTGCTGCCAATAAAGGGGCATTATGCCGGGCTTTTCAAGGCAGGCGGCGCCACGCTTGCCATACACTGCGACGGAGTGGGAAGCAAAATACTTGTGGCAGATGCGATGGGCAAGTTCGACACCATCGGAATTGACGCCGTTGCGATGAACGTGAACGACATGGTGTGCGTTGGCGCAAAACCGCTTGTGATCGTGGATTACCTTGCGCTTGGGAAAGAAGACGGGGAGCTCGTTGCGGAAGTGATGAAAGGGCTGCAGGAGGGCGCAAGGCAGTCTGGTTGCGCAATAATTGGCGGTGAAACCGCGATATTGCCGGACATGATTGTGGGCGGCAAAAAGCCATTTGACCTGGCTGCCACTTGCGTAGGCATTGTGGAATCAGGCGAGCCTTTGACAGGCGCGAAAATGAAGGTTGGGGACGCAATTGTCGGCTTGGAAAGCAGCGGGATACACTCGAATGGCTACACGCTTGCGAGGCGCGTGCTTGACGCGAAAAAATGGGGCAGAAAGATGCTTGAGCCCACAAGGATTTATGTGAAGCCTGTGCTTGAGATGCTAGCTGGTTGCGGGGTGCACGGGATTGCGCACATAACCGGAGGGGCATATTCCAAATTGAAGCGGATTGGCGACTATGCGAAGGTTGGATTCCTGCTTGATTCCATGCCGAAAACTTCGGGCGTGATGGCAGAGCTTGAGAAAAAAATTGGGGACGACTACGAATTTTACAGGACTTTCAATGCTGGGGTCGGCATGTGCATCGTGCTTCCGAAAGCCGACGCAGGCAAGGCTATTGAGATTGCAAAAAAGCATGGCATTAGGGCAAGCGTTGTAGGGAAAATTGTTGAAGGAAGCGACGTTGTCCTCCAAAAAGGCGGGAATAATATTTCGCTACTCTGACTACGTTACCTGATCTATCCGCCAGTATCCGTCAGGCTTAAGCTCACCTAATTTTTCCCTTTTTCCGCGCGCCCATTCGCTTAACGCAGTATAAGCAATCATTGCGCCGTTGTCCGCATTGTATTCCGGCGCGACCACCCCGAACCGAGCGCCCTGCCCTTCGCAAACCTTGGAGAGCATATCGCAGAACATCTTGTTTTGCGCCACTCCGCCGCAGACAGTCATTTCGAGCTTGCCGGTGAGGCACATTGCACGCTCGCCGGCTTCGCAAATTTCGGCAAAGGAGGTTTCCATTATTGAGCGGCAGATATCCTCGTTCTTTTTCTTGCCAACTTCGCGCACTGCTGCTGAAAGAAGCCCTGTGAATGCGAAATTCATGCCCTTTACAGTGTAGGGCAATGGGAAGTAGCTTCCTTGCTCTGCTAGCCTCGCCACTTCGCCGCCGTGTGCAGGGTATATGCCAGCCTCCCTTGCGAAAACGTCAAAGAGGTTGCCCAAGCCAGTGTCAAGAGTTTCCCCAAGAACGAGAAAACGGGGTTGTGTGGAAGTGGCGGCGGGGCGCCTATTCTCAGTGATTATCTGGGTGTTTGCGCCGCTCACGTAAACGTAAAGAGGGTCTTTCATGCCCAAAAGCCCGCGCGAGACTTCCAGGTGCGAGTGGCAGTGGTTTATGCCAAGGATGGGCTTGCCGTACTTTGACGCGAGGAATTTTGCTGCCGCGCAGGAAACGCGAAGGCACTGCCCAATCCCCGGTCCCCTGGAGAATGCGAACAGGTCTATTTCGCGCAATGAGACGCCCGCCGTTGAGAGCGCCTCGTGCAGCATGGGAGCGAGGAATTCGGAGTGGTGGTCTGCAGCCTTTCTTGGGATTATGCCTTCCCCCTGAGGCGGGCGATAGAGGTGGCGGGCGTTTGCAAGGATTTTTCCTTCGGAAGCAATCCCTATGCCTATCGTATGCGCGGTGCTTTCAATACCTAATGATATCATAACAATCCCAGAATGAACATTATGGACAGCAAATTAAATGCGATATGCGCCACTATTGCAGGGACCAGAGAGCGGGTATGCTGCGTGTAGGCGCAAAGCACAAGGCCGACGGAGAATGCGATTGCTATTTCCGCGACAGAGCCATAAGCGATGTGCAATGAGGCAAAAATTGCTGTGGAAAGAAGCGCGCCGGCAATCGGAGAGCGGGCGGCTTCAGAAGTTTTCCGGAAAAGAAAGCCCCTGAAAAACATCTCTTCGGCAATTGGCGCAAGCGTGAATGCAAGAAGCAGGATTGGAAGCGGAAGCCCTGCTATTTTCTTTGCCACAGGCTCGCTGTCAAGAAAGCCTATTTGCAGAAGCAGGAATGATACTGCCCCAGTAGTTATGGCGCAGGAGACAAGCGCAAGCCCGCCCCAGCCGGCAAGCGAGAGAAGCTGTTTCTTTTTCGGCTGAAGGAGAAGATATCGAAGTGCCTCTTTCATGCCTTTTCGCCTGGATGAGAAGGCCAGGGCTGCGATGAGAAATGCTGAAGAAAGATAATAGACACTTGCGCCAGCCATGCTTATAGGGAACAACAGGAAGCCGACTGCCGCGAGGGCAACAAATAGGATGACTAGGTCATGCTTCACAAGACCAACATCGCTGCATTTACTTCCGCTCGAAATAGCCGCACTTGCCGCAGGCGCGCCTGTTGTCGTGCTCTGCCAAGTGAACACCTGCGCCGCACTTGGGGCAGAACTTCCCAGCCTTGAATGGCTTTATGGATTTTTTCGCCGGTGCTTTTGCATCTGCCATAAAAAATTCCTCCAGTAATCTTCAGACATCTCCTTGTAAAGCGATGCTGATGAACATAAACCCTCGATTTATTTCTTAGCTGGCGCCTTTGCGGCCGCCTGCTTCTTCTCCTTTTCAGCCAGTCCGTCGCGCACAAGGAGGTATTTGCGCTCGACCTTCAGCCCGTTTTTGTCCTTGTAAGCGTGTGCAAGCACTTTCGCGCCGTTCGTGCCGAACTGTCCTTTTGCCGAAACCACGACCAGAAGCTCGGGGGCAACGCCAGTTGCAGCGCAAATCGCCTCGCGGATTTGCTTCCTTGAAGGCATTGCCTTCTCGAATGAGATCTCGCAGGAGATTTCAGTCCTGCCAAGTGCCTTGTTCTCGGTTTTGTTCGTTATTTTCAAGTCCATAATACCACATCTCAAATTGAATCAGTGAATCCTGGTTATGAGCTTCTTGCCCATGGCGCACATCAGGTCGGCTTCCTTCCCAGCAACAGCCTCGTTCTGGAGTTCTGGGGGGATGGTAAGCTCGAATACTTCGTATGACGTGGTGTCCATGAGCTGAGCGGTATTGCCGTTCACAGCCACGATTTGGGCAGTCTGCCTGTCTATGATGGGCACTTCCACATCCGCATCCGAGGGGATGAGAAGCTGCTTTTTCTGCCCGTCAAACACCCCAATGCCGGTTATTCGCATCTTCGCTGCACCGTGCTTTCCCGGCTTGGAAGAGTCGATGCTCACTATTTTGCACGGAATGTCCTCTATCAGGACATATTTGCCTTCCTTCAATTCCTTTCCTGAGGAGAATATTTTATCCACAAAAACCACCTTGAATCTGTTGGAACGTCGGTTAATTGAGCCTATTTATTTAAAAAGCCACTCCCACCCCCACCGTCGTTCTTTCGCTTCTTGTTTGCCCCCTTTTAACCACTAGTTTTAAATACACTTCGTGGCATATAGTGGAATATGGAGGAAACACTGGAAGGGGAAAAATCCCTCGCATTCGAACGCAAGGGCAACAGGCTCAAGGTATTGCTAGAGGATGCCGTGCCGCGCGTGAAGCTTTCTGGCGAGACTTATTACGTTACGGAATCGCCGTCGGTAATCGTCGGCGGAAAGAAATACTTTGTGGAAGAGATTGCCTAGCGCTATCTGCCAGCCGCCCATAAACAGGCGCCTATCCTTATTTCATTTCCCCCGTTTCCAGTTTCCCGTAAGCAGGCATCCACCCTTCTTCGGAAAATAGCACGTGCTCGCAGTTTTTCACGACATTCGGGAATTTCTCCCTCAGCTCAGAAATAATCTGGTTGAATTGCTGGTAATTTTCCACGACAAACTCGAATTCAGCCTCCCAAGGCGCAAGCGAGCGGATGTAATAGACGGAATTCCGATGCGAGCGCATCCACTCGCGCAATGACGCTTCCTGCTTTTTGGAAAGCGACTTGAAGTATATTATGGCCTTGAAGAACATGTAGCCCAGTTTGTTCAGGTCAACTGAAATTCGGTATCCGAGAATTACACCTGATTCTTCCATTGCCTTTATTCTCCTTCGAACCGATTCGGCTGAAGCGCCCGATTTGCGCGCCAGCTGCACAAGCGGAATCCGCCCGTTGTTTGCCATTGTGTCAAGCAGTTTCAGGTCAATTTCATCCAGCTTGTTCTCAAGAGTATTGCCCCCAAAGCCGCCATTCTCGCGCGGGGCTGTTTCGCAGAAATATTTCTTGTTGTACTGGACCGTGTCCACCATGACGCCCAATACCTTGCGGATGATGAGATGGCGCCACTGCGAGCAGATTGCGTTTATCTCGTCATAATAATCAGTAACGTTTCTGGAGAGTATGGCAAAAATGCAGTCAAACGCACCGTCGCAGATGCCATACCAGTAGATTCGTTTGCTTGTCCGAAGGAAGGAGTAGAATCTCTGCCTTTCCTCCGGAATGTTTTCCAACTGCAAGTAGACCTTGAACATGTGCCAGCCGAACCTGTTGGGGTTTATTGCAGTCAAGTAGCCAGTGATTACGCCCTTTTGCTCAAGCTGCCTAATCCGGTAGCGCACGGCTTCCCTGCTTTTCCTCACTTTTTTCCCAAGCTGCGTATCTGAAATCCGGCAGTTTATGTCAAGCTCGGAAAGTATGCGCCTGTCGGTTAAGTCTAACTTATCCATCATATTTGACCAATTTGCTCATAAAATAATAAAAATCTGCATTTTTCGGTTAAAAATTGAAATGAATTTTAATATAGAAGAAAGGCTTGATTTTTTGCATGGAGAATGGGGAGTTCAACCTCGCGCCTGTTGATGCTGCCTGGAGAACGCTTTGCAAAATCATGTTCGGAAGGGAAGTGGGCGGGCTTCTGGAGTTTGAGCCTTACCTCCAAGAAGCGATGCTGCCTTTCATGATTGTGAAATCTGGCGTGTCAGGCAAGGATGTTTTCCTTTCAAACCACCTTTACCCGAAAAGCGGGAGGTTTGCTGCGTCTGATGAGATAGGGGCAGCGAACGCAAAAGCCAAGCCAATTTCCATAAACGACATGAAGGACATTGACTCGCTTTTCCGCGCCGCTTCTGAAAACATGGTTTACTGCGGAAACAAGGCATTCGGCAAGAACGCCAATGTTTCCCTTGCGGACAATGCGATTGACTGCATAGACGTCTACTACGCGCACAACGTCAGGAACGTGAAAAAGGGGGCATACATTTCCTTCGTCAGGGAATCTGAATACGTTTTTGGAATTCCGGCTTTCCCGAAAATACACTATTCCATAAGGTGCCTGGAGGGCATAAACGCCAACCGGATGTTTGAAACCTACTACAGCAACTTCTGCTCGGACATTTACTATTCGTTCAACTGCTACAATTGCTCGGACGTGATTTTCGGCTTCAATCTGCGGGGCAAGAGGCATGTTATTGGCAATGTGCAGCTCGGAAAGGAGAAGTATGCCGGGCTCAAGAAGAAGCTTGTGGGGGAGATAGCTGACGAGCTTGCAAAGGAAAAGCGCGTGTTTTCCATTTCTGATTTGGCAAGGATGAATGCAAAGGAAGCAAAAGAGGAGGAATTTGAGCTCATACCCACAACCGATCCGCCTGCCTCGGTTGAAAAGGCATGGGATGCCACTGCAAAGCTGGTGCTTGGAAAGGAGCGCGCAGGAATCGGAAATTACGTTGCCTACTTGCAGGAAAGGGCGCTGCCAGTGCGGAGGCTGAAAGGCAGATTCGGAACGCACACTTACAAGCCCCTGCTCCCCCTAGTAAAAGGCATACCTGCAGGCGTGCTTTGCACCCGCGAGGAGGCCATGGAGGAAAACAAACCGCTTGTTTCAGAGAGAGAAACTGCGCTTGCTCTTCGGCAACTTGCCGCACTTGTAGCAAAGAAAGCGTCATTCACGATGGAGATGGCAGAGGGGGCCACGCGCGAGGTGCCGGAAATAACACAAGCAATTGACTCTACAGAATGCTGGTCAAGCTGGGACGCCACCACATCCACAAGGTCTGCCTGCACGACTGCGGCAATACAGTCTAACTACGTTTTCGGAGGCTACTTCCGCATACTTGACTCGGAATTCTGCATAAACTGCTACGACATAGTGCAGCTCAAGCGCTGCCTTGAGGTGGACTCCTCCTCGCGCTGCAATAACTGCTATTATTCGCACAATCTGGAGGGATGCGAGGAATGCATTTTATGCTGGAACGCGAAGGGGCTGCGCTATGCCGTGCTGAACCAGCAGCTGCCGAAGGAAGAGTATTGGCAGGTGAAGAAGTTGCTTCTGGATTACCTGAACGCAGAGCTTGACAAGAAAAAGAAGATAGAAAGAACGATATTCTCGCTGGATGAGAGGGGCTAACCGTTTAATAGCTTCCTCGCCTATTTTCCCTCATGGCACAGGTTAATTTTGCCTTTTCTGATTTAAGCGAGCTAATCGGGATTTCAAAGGAGGAGGCAATTGAAACGCTCACCATGCTTGGCTTTCCTGCCGAGGAAACCGCTGATGGCGGCTTGACAGTGGAAGTCACCCCCAACAGGCCGGACGCACTTTGCGTGGAGGGCTTGGCAAGGACACTGCGCGATTACAGGACCGGGCAACCGACCAGATACAAGGCTGAGCCTCCTTCAGTTGAAGTCATTGTTGATTCTTCCGTTTCAGATGTGCGGCCTGCATTTGGCTGCGCGATTGTGCGAGGCTTGCGGATGACCGACTCTTTCCTGCGCTCGATTATGCAGGTGCAGGAAAAATTGCACGAAACCCTTGGAAGGAAGAGAAGAAAAGTTGCGATTGGCATCCATGATTTTGACAAGGTGCAGCCGCCATTCAAGTACTTTGCCTGCGGCAAGGAAGACGTTTCGTTCATCCCGCTGGAGCGGACGGAAAAGATGACGCCAAACGAAATTTTGAGGAGGCACGACAAGGGAATGGCATACGCGCATTTGGTTGGCGAAAAATGCCCCATGATTACCGACAGGAACGGGGATGTTCTTTCATTCCCGCCAATAATAAACGGAGAGCAGACGAAATTGACCGAAAGAACCGAGAATATTTTCATTGACACCACAGGAACTAGCGAAGAGGCAGTAAGGCAGGCGGTGAACATCCTTGTTGCGATGCTTTCCGAGCGCGGAGGGAGAATTGAAGAGGCCAAGGTGAATGGCATCCCTTACAAGCTGCTTCAGGAAAAGAAATGGGCGCTGCCTGTGAAGGAGAGCGAGCGGCTGCTTGGCGTGAATCTGGGAAAGGCTGAAGTGGCGACGTTACTTATGAAGATGGGCTACCGGTCGGAGAATGATTTCGTTTTTGCCCCAGGCTATCGCGCAGATGTGATAAACGAAGTTGACCTTATTGAGGATGTGGCAATTGCGTACGGCTTCAACAATTTCGAGCCAACCCTGCCAGAATTTTCATCTGTGGGAGCCGAGAATGGCGAGCAGCCATACCACGAGCTTTTGGTCGGGCTTGGCTACGATGAAGTGATGAGCTGGAATCTTGCAAACAGGAAGCTTGCGGAACAAGCGCAGCTTTCCGAAAGCTATGCAGTGGAGATAGAGAACCCCCTGACAGAGGACTTTACAATTTTCCGGCAGGCGCTTCTGCCCAACCTTCTTGCAATCCTTGCGGAAAGCAAAAACGAGAAGCTGCCCATAAAGCTGTACGAAATAGGCACTGTGGGCAAGCCCGAGCTTGAAGAGAGGCTGTGCTTTGTTTCCATGCACCCAAAAGCGTCTTTTTCTGAAGTGAAGGGCGCATTTTTGGCGCTTTTTGATGCAACCGGAAAGCAAGTGGAAATAAAGGCCGAGGATTCAAGGCAGTTCATTGAGGGCAGGTGCGCTGCCATTTACATTGATGGCGAACGGAAAGGCTATTTTGGGGAGATTTCTCCGAAAGCCCTGCACGAGTTTGGAATCGAGCAGCCAGTCTGCGCCTGTGAGATGCGGATTTAGGGAGAGGCTACTCGCCATCATCCTTCTTTATCGATGAGAGCAGAAGACCGACAATTCCCTTTGCCTCCGCAGGCTTTCCACATGTCCTTTTCCCAAGGATGAGCTTCTTTTCCTTGGCATTGTATCTGTAGCCGAGCTCCTTGAGGCATTTTTTTGTGTCCATCTTTTTCTTGCGCTTGAGTTCTGCCAGAAGCTTTTGCGCAAAAGCAAAGCCGCCTATCCTTGCAAGCTCGGATGCCAATCGCTCCTGCAAGAATTCTGTGTCCTCTTCCTGGTCAGAAGTCAGGGAAAGGGCAGCGGCAAGCGCAAGCGCATAATCCTTGGGATGTGTCTGGAAATAGTAACGGAGCATCTCACGGACCGAGGCAAGCCTTGCTTCGCCAGAATCTTTTGCCGCTTCGCGAAGTTTCGTCGGCACTAGGCGCTGCACCCTCATACCGATATTGCCAGGCTGCCCACCGGTCGGCTTGCCTTCGTCCCCTTCCCAAATCTTATCTTCTATGACAAGAAGCATTACTGCCATCAAGTCATCTGTCTTGTAGCCTTGCGAGCGCAGGCGGGATTCGAACTCGGAAAGCGCGTCTTGGGCTTTTTGCGAGTTCCCCCTGGCATAATCATCGATTTCGGCCGCTAGGCGCTCATGTGCATGCGCGATCGAGGCGGAATGCGGATAGGCTATAGTTGGCAGGTGCGCCACTTCTTGTTTTTCCCTTTCCCTTCCTTCCTCCTTTTTTACAAGAGTGATTTTCATGGCGGCAAGCGAGGCGCCCTGGGCTGCGGCAGAAGAAGAAACGATTGCCTTGTCTTTTTGCTTTTCTGATTCCTGCTGCGCGTGGATTTTCCTGGCGAGAATGTCGAAAAACATCCTTCGCTGCTGGGCCTGCAGAAAATCAAGCGGATTCCCGAGGGGTTCGAACGTGACAAGTGGGAGAAGGGCAAGAAGCGAAGACTGCTGCTCATCTTCACTGTCGCTTTTTTTCGCAAGAAGCTGGCCAGATGGTGGCATAAATGTAGAATGGAGACGGATTTAATATTGGTTAGCGTCAGGTCATGATTTCCTGCGCAAGCTTGTGGGCATCGAAAGGCACCAGGTCCGAGTAACCCTGCCCTACCCCCAGGAAAACTATGGGTATGCCGGTTGTTTTTGCAATCGAAATTGCCGTTCCTCCCTTTGCATCGCAATCGATTTTTGTCAGGATGGCTCCGTCAAGTCCGATTGCCTCATTGAATGCCTTTATCTGCTCGATTATGGAGTTTCCGCCTATGCTCTCGCCAACGTAAAGCTTGATGTCAGGCTGGGCAACGCGGTTTATCTTCTTGAGCTCGGACAGGAGATTGGCATTGGTGTCCTGCCTTCCTGCCGAATCCACAAGAACGACATCAACTGAGTTGGCTTTTGCGAAATTGATTGCGTCGAATGCCACTGAGGACGGGTCTGCTCCGTATTTGCTCTTTATCGCTTTTATCCCGAGCCTTCCTGCGTGCACCTCAGTTTGCTCTATTGCCGCAGCCCGGAAGGTGTCTGATGCCGAAAAGACCACTGTGAGCCCTGAATCAAGAAGCATTCTCGCGACTTTTGCCATTGTTGTAGTTTTCCCTGCGCCATTGGGGCCGACAAAAAGTATCTTGACGGGCTTTCTGCAGGATTTGACCCTTTGTATGAAATCAAAGTTCCGCTCGCTTTCCATGACACCTTCCAGAACTTGCGTTATTGTGGCCTTTGTCCTTGACTCCACTTCGCCCTTGGGAACTTTCATACCTACGAGCCTGTTCCGGAGTTGCGAGGTCACCTCAAGTGAAACGTCGTATGCAACGTCCGCTTCGAGGAGGGAGAGCTCGAGCTCCTCGAGCAAGTCTGAAACTTCGCCTTCCCCTATTGTGATTTCGTTTGAGAAGAACGACTTTATCGCGGCCCCAATGCCGATTTTCGGAGCCATGCCTCGCTTTTCCTCGTGCGCCTTCTTTTCCAGGCGCGACAAGTCGTAATCTGCTTTTGGCGCAGGCGCTGGCAGCGGAGATGGCTTGGCAGATCCTGCCTTTGGCGGTTCGGCTTTATGCACTGGCGAGGGGGCTTGTTTGGGAACTTCTGTTTTCGGCGTTTCGAATTTTGGAGCCGGAGACTGCATCGGCCTGGGCACTGGCGTTTGCTCGGGCTCTGCGATTGTTGGTTTTGGCGCTTCTGGTTCTTGCTGCACACCCGTTGTTTTTGGGAATTCTTGCTTTGGTTGCTGGACTGGAGGAGATGAGCTTTCTATTTTTGGCTGCCCATCTTTTTGCTTGTGCTTTTTGGGAGCGAAAACTGAAGCGACTGAATCGAGAATGGATTTTTTGTGCTCTTCTTGCTTTTGCGGGGCAACGGCTGGCTGCAACTCCTCGAATTTTGTTTCAGTTTTTTCGATTTTTTGATGGGCTGCCTCTTTTGGGAGCGTTTTCTCCTCGTGCGTTGTTTCTGTTTTTTTCTCAACCGCGGCTGCTTGCGCGGGCGTTGGCTCGATTTTCGCCTTGGGAACAGCTTGCGCTAGAGGAGGGCTTTTTTCCTGAGGCGATACTTGCTCGGGTTTTTTCTCTTGCTGCGGCATTTGCACAGGGGGAGCGGTTTTTTCTTGGGGCAAGAACGCTTCTGTTTTTTCCACTTGCTGCAGCGCTTCTGCTGGAGAAGTGACTTTTTCTGAAGAAGCCCCCTTGCTCTCCTCGCGCCCAGCCAGCCCTTTTATGAAATTGGAGAGCTTATTCTTTAGCAGGCCGAACATTGCCCCTCTCCTCTTCTGCGGCAATCAGGCTTGCCCGCTCGGTCAGGCGCTCGATGGCCCTGACCACTTCGTTGAGACCTTTCTGAGACTCTTCCACGGCGTCCATTATTTTCTTCTGGCGGTCCTGCAGTATTTTGACCGCTTCCTCGGGCTTTTTCTCGACCATGATGTTTGCGCCGATGTCGATTATGACGCGGTCAGAAACCGGCTTGGGGCAGGAAATGAGGACCCCTGCACCTATCGGGACAAGAGTGTCTGATTTTGCCTTCTTGAGGTTGTTGAGCGCGTCAACTGCGCTCGAGATTTCGAGGATATTGCGCTGCATCTGCTGAATCTGCTGGCGGATGATCTCGCCTCTGGCCTGCTGGAGCTGCATCTCGTTTGCAATGCTGTTGACCTCTTCTTCGTCTGCCATGGCCACACCCCCAGATTTGACTGCCCTACTTGAGTTTTTCGACGGATTCTATCTTGATGGCGGACCTTTTAATCCCTGCGTTTGCGCCGAGGATCGCCATCACGCGCTCGCTGGCAAGCTTCTCGCTTTCTGCCTCCACGACTTTTTCGAACGGGCGCCTGCTCTTGCCGCTTCCCGCAAATCCATTCACCAAAAATTTTGCCATACAAACCACCAATAACATGAGATTATTTCGCTTTCTAACTGTTCGTGTCGCATTCATCTGACTTTCGCGCCGTTCTTCACTTTCGGATCAGGCGAAAGCACTGCTGCTCCACCTGTTTCGGTCTCTGCCGCAAGCAGCATCCCCTGTGACACCACTCCGCGAAGAGTTCGGGGTGCGAGGTTTGCCACCACCACGATCTGCCTTCCGACCAGCTGTTCCGGAGAGTAATACTGTGCTATGCCGGCTGCAAGAGTCCTAGGCTGCGCCTCGCCGACATCCACTGAAAGCCTGTAGAGCTTGTCCGACCCCTCGATTTTTTCAGCTGAAAGTATTGTGCCGATTTTCAGCTCGATTTTCGAGAATTCCTCGTATGATATTTCCATGCGACCACGAATGTGATTTTGCAGCGGCAAGCCGGCCAGCTTGGCCCTTCTCAATCCAATCCGAGCGCGGATGCAAGCCTTCCTGCCTCGAAGCCTGTGCAGGATTCGCCCACAAGGGCGCCTTTGGAATTTGCCATTGCCCCAAGCGAGACGAACGCGACTCCTGTGTTTACTGTGCAGTTCTGCCCTGTGACACGGAGTATTGACTGAAGCTCTTTTAACTCTTCCTCGGTGGCGCGGTTGTGCGCTGCGAAGCCCCTGTTCGTGGCAATAAGGCAGCTTCCTGCCGTTGCAAAGCCAGCAACGTGCCGCTCTACCACCTCGACTCCAAGGCAGTCTGAGATTTTCCTTCGCTCGGAAGACTGTATTTCAGGGTTTGCGATTGCGCCAAAGTCATTTGCGGCTATGTTGTTCCCTGCTGCCGAGAATTTCCCTGAAATCGTGCAAACGTCGAGCCCGTGCAACTTGAGGGCGGCAATTTCTTCCTTGCTGCAAAACGAAGGCACGACTGCGCCTTTGGAATTCATTGCCATGAATAACCCCGTGAAGGAAGAGCCGCCGATCGTTGTTTTTGCCACAGGAACGCCGAGCGCCTGCGAAACTGCGGAAAAGAATTTCGGAGAGCAGGAGGCGTCAAGAACCGCTAGCTTGTCTGATGCCTTTGCAAAAAGACCTATGTGCGGATTCCCAAAGTTGCTTGAGCGGAAAATTGCCATGATAAGACACCTGGAAACTGAGGAATAAAGGGGAATGTGAAAAGGAGAATCACTTCTTTGCTACCGATGGTGCGGTGGCAGCTGCTGGTTTGGATGCAGGCTGGGCAGCTGGAGCAGAAGCGGTCGCCTGGGCAGTTGCTGGTTTTGATGCCTGTGCAGTAGGCTGTGCAGAAGGAGCAGTTTTTGTTGCTGGAGCAGCCGCCTTCTTCTCCTCTGCCTTTTTCTTCGCCTCGTCTGCCGCCTTCTTTTTATCGGCAGCTTCCTTGACTTTCTCCTCTTCGCCAATCAGCCAGACTCTTGCAATGGAATCCTCGCCCTTGACAATCCTGACCTTTATCCTGCGGGGCGGCTTTTGGATGCCGTCGCGGAGTATGGCGCTGTTCACGCCCTCCGAAATGCGAACTGCGTTTGCCTTCATGTGGCGCAGGGCGAAATCGCGTATGAAAGTTATCGCCCGCTTTCCGCGCTTGTTCCTTATGAGCTCGTAAATCTTGCCAAGCGGAATCGTGTAAATCCTTTCCAAATTTGCCATATTGATTGCCTCCGTGAAAATGACTAGTTAAGCCTCTGCCTTTTCTGTGAGCGCATCTTGAGCTTCTGGTTCCTCCAAGAGCGCCTCTCGCGGTTCTGCGTGACTCGCCTGTTCGTTTTCGCAATCACGAAAAGGGGCATGCGCCTGTTTTGCTTGAGCGCCTTGCCAAGAGTCGCCTTTTTCCTCTGTGTTTTTATCTTGCTCATTCGATTCACCTGTTGAACGCGATTATCCGATGTAGCTTTGCTGCACCTGCTGCTCGCGGCTCTCATGCTTTTTCTTCCTGTCGTGCACAGACACGTATTCGCGCCACATCTTGTCAGCAGATTTCCCCGAAAGTATCTTGACCACCACGTGCTTTGGCACGGGAACGGTCATGTTGCCCTCTGGCCGATAGTCTGCAAGCACCATGTCGCCCTCCTTTATCTTCGGGGCGATTTTTGGCGCCACAAGCATGGTAAGCACGTTGTCATCCCACATCCTCATCGTGACCTGCACGGTTGCGTCTGATGAAATTATGCCTTTCTCCTTTGAAGAGAGGACCGCGATTACTTTTCCGGGATGATACATAGAGATACCCCTTGATTACTTATGTCGAAATTCGATCGATGTCTCCCTTTTTTCAGTCATCTTCGCAAGCAGCTCACGAAGCTGCTCGTCCGTGATTTTCGGCATGGGTTTTCCAGATTGTGCGACATACGCAAGCGAGCTTATGACCTTTTCGTAAAGCTCGGGGTTTGCGATGCGCACATTCATCATGCGCTCGTACGCGCCCTCGGAAAGCATCCTGCGGAGCAGCTCTTTCTTTTGCATTTCCATCTGGAGCTGCTGCATCCTCTTTTCGTAAAGCTTCTGCCGCGAATCTTGGGCTTCAGCCTCGTCTTCGCCTTGCATGGGCAATACCTTTATGCCGCTTCCTTTGCTGCGGAGTCCAAAAGCTTCTTTCCTGCTGCAGAGATTTCCCTGCCTGTTTTCTTCTTGACCATAAGCCCTGCCTTTTCCAATGACTGCAGCCCTTTTCGGATTATCGAGCCGCCGGCACGCCTTTTTTTCTCAGGGCGAACGCCGCGGATTTTCCTGCCGCCGTAGTGCAATCTGAGCTTGCCCACCCCGACGTTGCCGTTCACATATGCATTCCGAAGGAGTGATGCGAGCCTCAGGTACCAGAAATCCTTTTGCTGAGGCATGCGCTCCTTGTGCGAGCCTGACTTGACCGTGCCAATGTAGGCAGGCTGCGCTATGCCCATTGCTTTCAGCTTTTCGGCGACCTTGCCGATGAGCTTGTTTGGGGTTACGTCGTAAACCGTCACCATTCGAACACCTCATGTAAGGATAAATGCTATTCAAAACGCGAAAATCCTCTCTTTCGAAGACAGAATCCGCCGTCTATTACAGTGGATAGGGGTATATAAAACTACCGCAGTTGTTTTATAGACGGCGAACCGCAGTTCGGCGGATTTAAACATGACTGTGGACGGCGAGGCACTGGTTCCGAAGAACCCACTATGTAAAGAATTCCGACCTTTGATTTTTTTCAATAAGATCGGATGTCTGCTCACGCACAGACTTGTCGTAATTGACTCGATAAATGGCGAGGAGCATATTGATGTTGTTAGCCATCATTACATCAAATGCTGTTTTCTTCTCTTGTGTGATATATCCTTTTTTAACACGCATTTCAGAGAATAATGACATTGTTTGGAGAAGAATGTTTCCTGTTATCTTGTGAAGGTCTCCCGTGGCTCCTTTGTAAACTACTCGGTCGACTTCGGCAGCGAATTCATTGAAAGAATGCAGGTCGAGCAATGCCTTAAGGTCACCGCCTTTAGAGATATAGAACTCTCCGCATATGGCTATGTCAAGGCAGCTTAGGCCAGAAGTTTTTTTGCCTTCGACTAGCATCTGGTTGAAGAAGGAAACTGCGTTTGCGGCGATATTTCTAAGTTGTTTATCTGTGAGTTTGATTCTTGCCTGTTTTTCCGCAGACGATAGTTGAGAAACGATAGTTTTATCCGTTTTCATTGCATTGAATAGATTGTTCTCCATCTCCTTCGCATCTGTCTTGGTGAGGGGTTTGCCATTTGAAATTTGCTTGAGTGCTGAAGAGAAGTCAATTTCCGTTTTTTGCACATTTTGATTTGTTACGTTTTGATTTACTGGAACGTCGATTTGGATTAGAGGTTTGAAATTTCCAGGCATAGTCCCACCCCGTTTGGTTATGTGTCAAATTATGCTAGCATCAGTATTTAAAGTGCCTGCTTGAGCCGCAGCTGCAGATGTATTCCGCTGTTTTCGTTCTCTTGCGCAAGCGGACATTCGTATTCAGCCCGAGAACCGAGGGCATGCCGCAGGATTTGCAGAATTTCATCTTGTCCTCAGGCTGAAGGCGGCAGTTGTAGCGCGTGGAAAGCTTTCGTGCGAGGAAGACGTAGCGCTTGGCGTATTTCTCATCCTTTTTGCGGAGAGCTTTTGCAGCCAATTCAAGAAGTATGTGGATGCGCTCGTAGATTATTTCGCGGAGAGGGAGATTTTGTGCCACGCAGCAGTTTCGCGGATGGTTAATAAAAGCGTGCTTTTTGCGGAGAAAAAGAATGGCCCGGCGGGAGCCGAAAATGCTGCGGCGTTTTTGGCGATTTTGCCGCAAGGCAAAACAGAGGGCGCATTAGGCATTAGCAAAAATGGGCCCGACGAGATTCGTAAGCCCCGCAAAAACTCGAGACGAAATGGTTTTTGCAGGTGAACTCGTGACCTACAGCTTTCCAAGACACATTTTTGCGAGAGCGTGTCATATAAGACCTGCGTCCTCCAGAAAACTCGCGTTTTGCGGAGGTTGCCGCTCTAACCAGCTGAGCTACGGGCCCTTGATAATTTCGGGCAAAGAAGAGTTTATATGCCCATCTGAAAGACTAGGCACGAGCCGCCAACCCGATTTGCAGCCCCTCATCTCGCCTTCTTGTAAAGAAGGAGCATGGCAAGCTGCACAAGCGGAATATAGAAGAGCAGCAGGTAAAGCGAGCCTATGCCGATGAGCATCAGCACTAGCCCTGGAATGGAGATGATGGCGCTCACAATCACGTAGAGGATGATTGCCACTATGTTTCTTCCTGATGCGGAAAGGGACGAGCCAATTGCAGCCATCGCTCCCCTGCCGTCAAGCACTGCCGCAGGAAGCGCGAAGAAGAACAGGATGGAGATCACAAGCGCGATGAATGCCGAAAACAGGAGAAGCGCAATGAAGCCCATCTGCCCGAGCGCTGGAGCCAGAAGAACCGCACCAAGAAGCGGCACGCCGATGCACAAGCCCATTATTATCCAGATTCCGAGTATTGCTGTCGCCCTTTTGGGGACGAGCTTGAAAAATCCGCCGAAAGACTGCTTCCTACCTGTTGCGAGCATGTTCAATGTTTCCATGTATGCGCCAGTCAGGCCAGCTTCGAGCCAGAGGAAGATGACAAAGCCCACTGCTACTACGACAAGAACTGCAAGCACGCCTACTGCCGCCAAAGAAAATCCTCCGCCAGCTCCAGCAATGGAAAGCGCGCTTCCTGCAGAAAGCACGCCCAAGATGACGAATGCCGCCAGTATGGCAAGCATCAGGACGCCATTTGCCGCTCCCATCAATATGGAATAAATACAGTAATCGACCGCATTCTGCTTGTAGGAGCTGAAAGCGTCCTTGAAAGCCGCAATAGCGTCAGCCATTCCATCACCTCATGTCGATAAACTGGCAACCAATTTAATGCTTGGCTCGATAATGGCAGCCATGTCAGGTGTGCTTGAGGAATATTTCATCAGCCCGATATTCGAGCGGACTGGCTACAATGCAGTGAACACGCTTGTTTATGCGCTCATCGCACTTGCCGCACTTTACGTCCTTTGGAGGTTTTTCAAGAGCAGGAAGTTCGACTTTTCATCGAAGGATTTCCTTTATGCAATCGCGGCGTTCGTGCTTTTCGGCTCAACCGCGCGGGTGGTGACGGATTTGTCCGATGCTGGCGCGATTGCCTCTGCAGCGCAAACGAATCAATTCTATGCGGCACTTGACGCATCAGGCGTTTTTGCGTATGGCTACCTGACTGTGACGCCCGGCATCTACATCGTTACTGCCTTGCTCCTCTTGCTTTCAATCGCGGTTGGGCATGCGATGAAAAATCACCGCTTCCCTGCTTATGCCGGTCTTGCGCTTTTCGTCCCATGCCTGGTGCTGCTATTGCCTTTTGCAGTGCATTTCGACTATTTGCTGCTTGGCGTGGGGATTGCGATAGTTGGGGCGACAGTTGCGTTTGCTGCCTTGCAGAAAATCCTGCGCATGAAGCTTTCGCTGCACGAGAAGCTTGCGATTTTCGGGCAGGCGCTTGACGGCGCAGCAACGTTTGTCGTGATTGACATATTCGCAAAGCAGACAGGGAAAAGCTATTTCGAGCAGCATGTCCTTTCTTCAGGGATTGGGACTGCAACTCCGCTTGGCTTCGGACTGTTTCTGCTAGTAAAAATCGCGCTTGCGTCTGCAATAGTCTACTTTTTGTCCAAGGAAAAGATGGATGGCAGCGACAAGGTTTTCGTGCTTGTCGTGATTGCAATAATGGGCTTTGCGCCAGGGATTAGAGATTTGCTTAGAATGCTTGTAGGCAGCTGAATTTATAGGCCGACTTCTCGCCTTATGAATTCCACTGCGACTGGAACATGAACGCAGCTAGCTACAAGCCGAGCCCGCGCCTTATGAACTC
>JAWBPP010000015.1:0-18989 GCA_038824715.1 Candidatus Anstonellaceae archaeon | reverse complement strand
ATTGGGCGTGTCGAAGTCAGAGTCCATCGCGGCAACGAATTTCTTCTCGGTCTCTTTCGCAAGCGAAGCAAGCACCCGGTCCGATTCCCCGCCCACACCAGCTATGCCTTTCTCCCTTCCAGCCCCGCTCGAATAAGTCCGTGCAGCAGAAATCGCAGAGTGCAGAGTGGATAGGGAATTGCCTGCTGCGACTATGGCGCTTTCAGAAAAGTCAATTGGCGAGCGGTAGTGTGTAAGCGCAAAAAACATCCTGATCTGCTGCGGCGAGAACCTGTACTTATGCAGTGCGTCATCAATCGTGATGAAATTGCCCAGAGACTTTGCCATCTTCTCCGAGTTCACGGTCAAAAAGCCGGTGTGCATCCAAAGCTTGACAAACTGCTTCCCAGTTGCAGCCTCGCTCTGCGCAATTTCGTTCTCATGGTGCGGAAATATGAGGTCTCTGGCGCCTCCGTGTATGTCCAGTGTGTCGCCGAGTATGGAGCGGGACATTGCAGAGCACTCGATGTGCCAGCCAGGCCTTCCCCTGCCCCAAGGGGAATCAAAGGTCACGCCTTCCTCTTCGCCGAATTTCCAAAGCGCAAAGTCCTGCGGGTTTTTCTTCTCCTCGTCCACTTCGATTCTTGCACCTGCCTTTATGGCATCGGCGTTCTGCTTGGACAGTTTGCCATATTTTTTGAATTTCAAAACGTCAAAGTAGACTCCGGATGACGTGGCATAGGCAAACCCATTCCTTTCGATCGCGCCAATCAATTCAATTATTTCAGGAATCTTCTCGCTTACCTTCGGCGAAAAATCGGGCTTCATCACGCCAAGCGTTTCGAATTCCTGCTCAGATTCTTCAGCGTATTTTTTCGAAAGCTCAAGGGGCGAAACTCTCCGCTCGTGCGCCCTCCTGATTATCTTGTCGTCTATATCAGTGACATTCTGCACATAAGTTACGGAATAGCCTTTGGACAAAAAGTAGCGGCGGATGATGTCAAATGCGACGATCGTCCTTGCGTGTCCCAGGTGGCTCTTGTCGTAAGGGGTTATGCCGCACACATACATTCGTATTTTTTTCGGCTCGGAAGGCTTGAACTCTTCCGTTTTTCCTGAAAGGGTGTTGTAAATTTTCAAGTGGCACACCCGTTCTCCTTCCTAAACCGCCCTAATCTCCACTGTCTTCTTTGCATAATTTAGAATGTGCGAGTAGTCGCGGTAGTGGTGATTCACGGTAAGGAGCACCGCGTAAGTGCCAGGCGGCGTCTGCGATGTCGCGCAGACAGAGAAGCTTATGGTTTTCTCCTTCTGCGGCTCGACATTCCCCATCCTGATTTCCTTTATTTTGGTAATCCCCAGGTTCTCAAAGCCAAGCGACTTTGGCACCTCTGCAGTTGCAGAAACCATTATCGCCGAATCGCTCGCATTGGAAATCGTAACAAGTACCTCGAGGCAGTTCTCCTTCCGCGCATTCAGCCTCACAGGGCGCAAAGCCGTAGAAATATTGAACGGCAATCCAGCTCGCACAGGTTCCTCTTTTTTCCCAATCAGATTGTCAAGTAATCCCATAGCAACTACCTCTCAACAGCAAAGTCAGCGCGTTTTCTTCCTCTTAGCTGCAGCCATTTTCCTAGAAGGCTTTTTCTTGTTTCGCATCTGCCGCACCGGCTGCTGCACAAGCACAGTCGGCTGCTGGTGGGCGTGGTGACGGTGCACTGCTTCAGAAGCGTGCTGGAAGTGCGGCACGTCCTCAAGCGCCAGATGGAAGAAGAAAAACAACAGGCAGAACTGCGCGCCTATCTCAAAAACAGAGGAGACAAAACGCGCCCAGTTCGGCGTAAGCCCAAGCTGCTCTCCGAAAAGCTCGACTGAAAACCCGACAGCAAACCCGATCGCAGCCAGTCCAAGCACCATGGCGTGCCTTACGGTTCTCCACTTGGTGAAAAAATGGTGGATGTGGAGTTTGTGCTTCGCCTTTTCCCAATTCATCTTGTAGTAGATGAAAAGCAGCACTCCGAGGATTGCAAGAAGCGCCTTTACCAGGAGAAGCGAGGAAATCACTTCGCCTGAGCCTATTTCTGCCACCATAGCGCCAGCTTCTCAGGCAAACTAAATTAACTTTACGCACTTGTCAGCAATCAGGTGCGAAAGATAGCCGGCTGCAAACGCAAGCGCGAAAAATCCGCCAAGCAAAAGCCCAGCCGCAGCAGCAATCGCACACAAGAAGCCCAGGCTGTGCATCACTCCCCTGTGCCTTGGGCGAAGCAGCCTGTCAGCGACAAAAGCGAACGCCAGAAGAAGGAGCGCATAAATGGCAAATTCCTCCAAACCCTTCCCGCCAGCAACAGCAAGCCATCCTGCCGCAATCACAATCGCCGCCAGCGCAACAATCCCCAAAACCTGCGATGCTTTGCTATTTCTAATATCGAGGTCGGGCAAAAGTGCGGACGCCCCTGCGATTGCCGCAAAGCCCGCAGTCCCAAGCCAGTCTGTGCGCAGAACAAAATTAGCGGTGGCTGCCCCAAAAAGAACTCCCAAAAACAGGTGCGATTTCCAGTCCACAAACCCGCCTCTCATCCGGCAGCGGCACATTCGAGATGCACCGAAACCGCTCCCCTAATGTTTGTTGTTGCTTTTCGCACTGTCTTTCCCTGCGAAGCGTTATCTGGCTGCGGCCAACATGCAGAATAAGAGCAAGCCTTGCGAATAACTGCAGCAGAAATCAACTCCGCCATTGTTTGCCTCGGTAAATCTAGTCTACAGCAGAAAGGACAGATGCCATGTGCTTGGAATACCGGTGCAAGTGATGGGGCGCCTCTTTCTCAGCCATCTTCTCCAGATTCGCGCTCAGGCTCATTATTTCGTAATAAGCCTCGCCAAAGGCAGACTCCGCAGCAAGCACTTCCTCGGGCGAACGGTGGCTTGTTGCATCGCAAAGTGCTGAGAGGTATTTCAGCTGCTCAAGTGCAGCCTCTCCTTGCTTGGTAAGCTTTGCCCTTGCTCGCCTGCTTCCCCTGAATCTTTTTTGCACCCATGCAAGGAATGAAGCAAGGTAGGATTTAAGCGAAACAAAAAATGATGATTCGCGCTGCTGCTTTTTCCCGTTCATCTCTCTTGAAAGAGCCTCTGCCTCAAGCACGATTTGAGCCGATGCGACAGACTGCTGCGGGGCTAGTATGGATGCCTCCACTTTCGGGTCGACAAAGCCTTCGCGGTCAAGCAAGTCCTTTGGGAATTTCGGTTTTTTTATCGAAGATGGCTCTGAAAATTCGCTTTTAAGAGGCTGTTCTTTTGCGAAAGCTGCACTCGTTTTTAGCCTTCGGGCTGGGGGCGATGAAACTAGCTCTGGCTGTTCCCGAACGCTTTGCATGCTGGTCGCATCTGCAAATTCTCAGTGAAAGTTTAAATAGGAATTGCAGAACTTGCTGGTAGTTTATCTCTGTGAAGTTCCCTGTCAGGTTTAAAAGCAGTTCTGAACATAAAGTTCAAGAGGCGCATTATGGCAAAAAAACCAGAGAAGACGTCTGCTGAGGTTCTCAAGGACATAGACTACTCTCTCTGGTTTACAGACAGCTTCGCAGAGGCGTATGTCGGTTCCTTCCCTTCAAGATTCAATTACGCCAACTACCAGCAGCAGTGGCACATTTACAATGAAGCGAAGCTAGTCCTAGCCGTGTATTCTGTCTTAGTTTACAAGGTCTATCCCAAGAACAAACGCCTACAGGATAAAATATCTTCCAGCCAGGAAATGAAATCCAATTTTGAGAAAATCAAATCTTGGCTAGACACATATGGCCTTCAGCCAGTGGCAGAGCAGATGGAAAAGCAGATTCTTGCTGGCAATGCCCCTTTCTTGAGGTAGACTATGTTTCTCTTCCAGTCAATCACATATTCTGGCGACATGTCCGGGCTTTCCAAAAGAGGCGGAAAAGGCCCCTATTTCCAGCGGCCAGTACTGCCCTCGCCGTCAGAAATGCTCTCCTATTACGACAGGTTTCAGATTGAGCAGGCCGCTTTCGTTAACGCTGCTTCGGACATCGCAAAAAGCCTCAACTCAGCGCGGCCAGACTTTGCAGCAATACGCCAAAAAGTCGAGACGCTTTCAGTAGCCATCTCGGAAAGCGAATCTTTACAGGCCAACCAATCAGTATCCAAAATATTGTCAGAACTCAAGTTCAATATCGACTTGGCAAGCGGCTCTAAGAAAGGAAAGGCACCATATGATTATGCTAGCCTTGCGCTGCAGTCTTCTCAAAACCTTGCCAGTTTCCTGGTTTCCTGTATGCTTTCAACGAACATAGCTTACAGCATGGAGGCTGCGGCAGAGGCAGACAGGAAGGGTGACGACAACGCCGAGACGCTATATTACCAACAGGCAATAGCATACACCGCGTTCCTTATGGAACTGCAAAAAGGCAATGCACAAGTGGAGGACTACGCGCGCAAAATGCTAAGCACCATGGCAGCGCTCAACGATGGCTCGAAAATCTGGTGCAAAGATCCGGACTACACGCGCTATTACTCCAAGGCTATTTTCAAATCGCTGGTCTCCCCTCCTGAAAGTTTTCTGGTCTCGCTTGGCCCAGAGCCTTCGCATCCTGCGGAACTCGTCCTGCTTCCGGGCAAGGAGGCAGGAAAGAAAAAGCAAAGTGAGTTCTTTGCAGCTTACGCCCAAGATACGGGCGTTGGCCCAAACGTGATGTATGCAGGCTTGCCGTTCTTCAACTATGAAAATCCGCAGTCCAAGGACTTCTGGGAAGGAGTGATGGGGTTCGTCCCCTTTATAGGGACTGGAATGATGGCAAATGACACATACTCCTATCTGGATGCCGGTATGTATCCAGAAGCCGGATTCATGGCTGTTCTTACGGCGGTTTCACTCTTTCTTGACATTGCTTCGGTGCCTTCCGGTGGCGTTTCACAAGCGATAAAACATCCATTTGTATGGGCAGGCAAACTCTTCCGAAAAACTTTCGGCATCGCATCAGAAGAACGCGCCTTCAGGCTGATACTCGAACCGAGCATCGCAGAGCGCGAAATAGTTAGCGCGGTGGAGAGGCAAGCGCTTTCTAAGATGAAATCGAAAGGCATCCAAATAACTAAAGAAGAACTATCGGAACTAATAACCAACAAATCATCGGAATTCATAGGGATTTGGGACAGGAAGGCGGGCAAAGCAGTTGCAAGCAATATGAAAAAGGAAATAGAAAAATCTCTCAACGATTGGCTGGAGCACGTGTATCCCAAGTGCAAGGATGCCACAGCGACAGAGCACTTTGCCAAGCTTTCAGCACGCAAAAAAGAGGAGACTTTCAGGAACATAGTCGAGGATGTGCATTCAAATTACCGCTCATCGCTGCGGCTTGCGCCTGAAGTCAAGCAGGAGTCGAAAATCATAATAGAAAAACCAGCTACGCTGGTTGGCAAGGCAGAGGAAACGAAGAGTCTTCTAAACGAGTCATTCCCCAACGCGATGCACCCGCTGGGTTTCTTTTCCGAAGATATGCAGCTTATGAGCAGGTGGAGGCAGCGCTATTATTTGAGCACCCGCACTGAAAATGGCAGCAGGCAGCTTTTCGGGCTTACCAAGCGCGCATGGAATAAAGTCGACTTAAAAGGTGTGGAATTGCCTGAAAATTGGCTTCCAAGACGGGCAGTAAACGCCGCGTTTGCAAATAAAACCACCGCACTTCTGGAAGATGGCGCGTTTGCGCTGGTATCTGGCGGCTCGTGGGCAAAGGAAAAGACCATGAAGCTTGGCGAGTCCATGCTGGAATGGGCAGAAAACCTCTCCACCAAGCATCCCAAGTTTTCCAAGTTTATCCGAGACGCTGCTGAATTTCCAGAGCACATCTTTCCTCCAAGCCTTGCGGATGCACATATCTCCGAGGCAAGGTGGAAAAGTTTCGAAATAAAACTTCTTGCCAAGTTCTGCAATTCTGGGTTGCCTTCCCTCAATCCATTCGCTCCCTCTTCACGTACGCTTTCTCCGTTCAGGGACTGGTCGAGTCATGCACAGCCAGGCACGTTCTCCAGAATTTTCAAAAGCGAGCCGAGCAGCGGCTCACAAGAAACTTCCAGCCTCGTAATAAGCGACGGTGCCAAATCAATAGATTTTTCCAAGCTGAACCTTACGGATCCCCAGCAGAAGCTTGTCGGCAAAATAAACGAATATGGGCTTGGCGCCATGGCATATGCAGCCATCACAAACTATGTTTCGCAGCACAATCCGTCCGCAAAAGAAGCAGGAGCAATCGCAGCGTTTGCGCAGAATGTCTCAGATTCAAGCACCAAGGAACAAATCGAGGCGGAGCTTGGAAAATATCTGCCAAAGGAAAAAAAGAGGGGGGTATCTATCCGCTCTCCTTCTGAGGCAAAAGTTGGCGAAACAATTACCGTCTCTCTCTTCAAGGATGGCAAGCCCTATCCAAACCCGCAGGTGGAAGTACTCTATCCGGACGGTTCGAAAGCCACTTACCAGGTTGGCAACAACGGCAGCTTTGCAATACCTCTTACTATGCCAGGCAAACACATTTTCACTTCTACTTCTGACAGCGTTTCGAATTACACCAATGTTGTCGATACCAATGCCGTTGATGGCTCCCAAATCATCTCAGGGGGGAAAAAAGACAAGGGCCCGACCTCTTACTCAACCTTTGACGATTTTTCCAAGGGCGTCAAGATGACTTCCGTGCAAGAGGAGCTGTTCAAAAAGCTGAAAGGCTCTAAAGATGTGGAGGTGTTCACAGCTTTCTCCAGAGCTGTTGACAGGTTCAACGCACAGGATGTTGGCAAAGCCCCAGAACAGTTCACTTTGGAGGTTTTAAATTCGCTCAAGGCAACTCTTCAGGAATATGGCGTGTCAATCCAGCAGGCAGATGATGACGTGCTGAAAAGCACATTGGGCGAGCTAGAGCCCAAGAAAAAATGAATGCAGCAATAGGAATTATGAAAAAATGGAGGCGAGACAATGTTCCTGTTCTACTACAAGCAAGAGACAAGTCCCATTGACCGCATGCTCCAAACGGGCGAAAACCTGAAAAGAGTCCTTATGGCTCTTAGGGGTGACGATGCGCGCGCCTCCTCTTCAGCACTTGCAGAATATGGCTATCCGTCTGCTCTTGCCCCGACTCTTCTTGCCCAGCTAAAAAAACAATTCCCCTCTCCAGAAGAGGGCAGCCCTGCAAAGCGGGCAATTGACATTCTGCAGGATCCAGTTTTCAAGCAAAATATCCAAGGGTCGGTCCTCTCAAAAAAATTTGGGAAACGAGACTTTGAGGAGTGGTTGCCGGATTTTAACGAAACATCTAAAGCGTCTGCCAAAGCCGCCCTGCAGGGCATAAAAGAGCTGATGAAAGCGCTTGAGGAAATCAAATCTCCCCCCAAGCAAGAAGACGTGGAAAGGCCAGATGAATTCACCCAAAAGCCTGCGGAAAGCAAATTCTCAGCCCCAAAAGACGTCAAGGAATGCCTTGATTATGCTTCCAAGGCAAAATCTCTTCTCGATTCGAAACCGGGTGAAGCCAGCGCCAGGCTTGCAGCTGTCCGAGACTTTATCGCCAAGATGAAACCGACGGACGGGAGCCCTCTTGGCAAGGCGCTGGTTTCCCTGCAAGGAACTGACGGGAACGGCGGCATACTTGCAAACCTTGCAAACAACAAACTAGTGCCAGCAAGGTTGAAGCTGGACGTTGTCATCAAAAACTTGAGTGAATTCTCCTCAGGGCAAGTGGAAGAGATGGCGGAATCCCGGAACCAATCGCAGCAAGATGCAAAAAAAGATAGGGCGCCCTATCCCAAAATCAGCTGGGACAGCAAAGTGAAGCTCCTTCCAATAGATTCCATGCCGCAGGAGTTCAAGGACTTCACTGACTGGCTCGCCACGAAATTCCTGGACCCTGACGGAGGGGAGCGTTTCAGCCGGAAGCAGCTAAACGCAATACTTACTGGCGTTTTGGAGTATATGCAGGGGAAGGGCTGGATTTCCGAAGAAGAGAAAAAGAACCTGGCATTTGATGCAGAAAAAGCCGCTCTTCTCAAGTCAATCTTCGCAGTCTGGACAGGAAGGACGGAAAAGATAGCCAAGGCGACTTTTGACAGGATGCAGGACACTGACAACAAGCCATTTTCGGTCCATGAAGTGCTTTCGCACCTGCGCTACGTTGGGGATGACAACGTGGCGACTTCCCAGGTGGTGCAGGACTGGCAGAAAGCAAGCGGGCCTGAGAAAATCAAGACTGCTAAAGCTGAAAAATTCTGGAAGGACATAGTCTTCAGGGAGACCACCAAGGGGATAGAGCTTTCCGCAGAATCCGACAGACGATTAGCGGCAGACACGAAAATCAACGAAGAAATGGCAAGCGGCAACTTTTCCGAAGCAACAAAATTCCTCTCATTGCCAATTGTGCAGGACGCTCTCAAGGCTGCAGGGGTGGAAAATGTCGATGCAAACCAGCTGCGCTTCATCGATGAAAATGCAAAGAGCGGCGAGTTCTATTCAGTTGCCAATCTGGTTGCGCGCGTCCAAGGGGATCTCCAAAAGAAATTCGCGGTCGTGCAGCCAAGCGAAGAAAATTATATGGCTAATGAGAGCTACAAGAACCTCTCAAGCGTGCTTGACGCCATTGCGGGCACAAACACATTGCAGACTCTGAAAGATTTGGGCTATGTGAAGCTAGACGGGAATGGCGATCCTGTCCTGGTCTATTCCACGACAAACGCGCTTGTCGGCAAGGGCGTATTGTCAAGCGGCATTTTTGGCACAAAAAGGAAGCCAAAAGAAGATTCCGAGATTGCAGAGAATGAAGACGTGCGCCGTATCCTTCTAGCAGCCCTTAAAGACCAGTTCGCCTCCCTCTATCCTGCAGGGCAAGAAGGCAGGAAGGCTGCTATTGCTGATTTGAGCAAATCAGTAAGCGGCAGCTTCAAAATCAATGAGCTGGTGCAAGACCCAAGCCCTCTTGTTTCCAGCAAGCAGGCAATCCTTGACGCTGCAAAGTCTAAAGTTCCGGGTGTCGTGCCTGCAACACCAACACCCGTTTCGCTTGAGGAGCTGGCTTTTTCCAATGCCGGAGTCCGGCAGGCGCTATACTATAACGCTGACGGCAGCCTAAAGCCAAAGGAAGAAGTGGAAAGCATAAAGCGCTTTGTGCAAGGTTCAGGGTTCGACGAGCCTCAAAAAGTGCTGAATAAGATAGCGCAGTATAATCGAAGCAAACAGGATGCGGGGGGGCAGACGTCAGAAACAATTCAGCGACCAAATGAACCGCAGGGCGTCACGCCACTAGGGCAGATGCCTCAAAAGATGGATGAGGGCACGGAATACCGCTCTCCAGCGCTTCTTGTGCGGGCATTACAGGACAAGATTATCGAGGCAGAGAGTCTCACTTCTGCAGAAGGGGCGCAAACCAACTCCAAATACGCGCAATTAAGGCAGGCAACCATGGGCGCGCAACTTGCGGTTAGCCGTGTGGAACAGCAGGCCGAAATGCCTGATGTGATGAAAGCAGACGAACTGTCCACTGCGAATCAAAATCTTACTCGTGCCATTGAGGAGTTCAAGTCTCTTGCGCAAAGCAATGCTCCTGTTAACAACATTTCCTCTGGCGCAGACTTAGATTTAACGTCGCTTGGGCAGCAGGGGCGAACAAAAACGGCAGAGATAACTAACATCTTCACTTCCGAGGGCAACTCAGAACTTACGGCGACCATATCCACCGGCATCGACTGGCTCGATGCGGCAGGCACCAAACCTGAAGTCATAGCCGCATACAACTCCCTGCCGGAAAAAACAAGGGCAGGGTTGCTTCGGGACTGGGCAAATAAAATCTCGGCAGACCCTGATTCAGCCCCTGTATCACCAGATGCGCTTCCTGAAATAATAAGGAATCTCAAGTAAGCAAAGAGGGTTATTCTCATGCCGCCAAAGACAAAATCGCTTCGCACTTCCCAAGAGGACGAGCAGCAGAACTCCTCCTGGCAGGTGGTGGGCACGGCGCTTGCGCAGGCATCCAAAAACCTGTCCACAAAGAAAACCGATGTTCCGGCAGTCATTTCCGACCTTGAGAAAGTGCAAAAGTCCGTCGGCGCAAAAACAGAAGAAGGCAAGTTCCTGAAAAGGATTATAGACGACCTGAAGGCAGCAAAAACCCTGGGCGAGGCAAAGCAGGTTCTTGCGGATGCAACTAGGAATCCGCCCAAAGGCTTCATCGAGGAAACAAAGGCAACCGACTCCGAGCTTGAGGAGAGGCTTCTTAATGCGAGAAGCAACGTGCTTTCCAAGCTGGTCTTATTCAGCGATTACCCGAGCTTTGATAGCCTCAAGGGGATTTCAGAAGTTTCCTCCGGGCTTATCTTGGCAATCTCGGAATACGAGGGAGTTGCAAGCAGGCTGGGCGACTACGATTCGCGCATGGCTCAACTGAAAACTGAAATAACCCGCAAGCTTGCCGAAACATATGGGGCAGACGGAGAAAGCCTGGCAGGGTTCATGTTCTCCGGTAATGTTTCTTCTGATGGAGTGCGGCAAAACTTCGAAAGCTTCGCACTTGCTGTGCGCGACCTGCACACCTTCGACTCCCGGATAAAGGAGCTTGCCTTGCAGAACCTAAGCTCGTCACAGATAGAAGACGCAGTGTCGGGCATGAGAGCCTGGTTCAAAAGCGGCGCAATGGACTTCATTCTTTCAAAAATCTACGGCAAGAACCTTGAAGGCCTGTCTGCAGCCGGGTTTGCAGTTGGAACTTCAGGCAACATCGGCTCAAAATATTTTGATGCGCTTTTAGGCTACGCAACAAATTCATTAAACAGGCGCGACCTTGTGCACTACAGGACCCTCTATGCCAACCAATTCGGCTCAGCAACAGACGCTCTTTTCGCAAGCAGGGATGCTGCCCCGGTCGAGCTCAACGAGCAGCTCCTCAGAGTGCTTGGTTCAAGATACAATCAGGGCAACATTGTCACCCGCGACAGCTTTGACCTTGTGAGTCTGAAAACATTCATCGACTATGTGGAAGACACTGCCGGTGTTCGGGATCTCCTTGGGCCCTCGGGCATGTCAGAGACGATAAATTCCCTTGCCCTGATGGAGCCAAAGACGCAATACCTGTTCCTGGAAAACAGGGCGGTGTCTGAAAAAATAATCATCGCAAGCAAGGATTTCGAGCTGTCTCCATTCCCCTATCTGCAGCAGCTCATGAAAGGGCAAGATGACACCTATCGGAACAATGTCTGGAACGATCCATATTCCGTCTTGTCAAAGGACTACTATGGCTACCTTGAAAAAATAAAGCTGGAAGGCACGCTTTTCAGCAACATAATGTCCTATGTGAACACCGACCAGGGCACAATAAACATAAGGCGACCTGTGCAGCGCCTTTATCTTGCTCCAACAGCTGCACTTGGAGCCACAAACTTCGTAGGCCTGGCTCCCCGCCTGAACGCCGCAATACCGCAGTTCAAATACCGATTTCCAGCGGAGTCACCAATCGACCTTTACGATGTGCAAAACGGCCTTCGCACAGCAACGGACGAAGTATACAGGTTCGGAGGGACCATGGGAACCTACACTATCAGCTATCCAGCATATTACGGCGAGAACTTGGGCTACAGGATAACTTCCACCATGGTCTCAGAAGCGCTTCAGGACGCCTACCTGAACGCCAATAAGCGCGCACTTCCTGCAAGCATAATCGCAGGCGGAGGCGAGGGGCAGTATGCCACCGACCCAGTGAGCAGTGGCGGCTACATTGATGCAAGAGTCATCCAACCAGGCGGGGCAAGCACGCACGGCAGGGGCGTTTATACAAAGGAAGAGTTCTTCAACCCGCAGGATGAAGTCACAGCATCTGACAGGATAATCAAGGGGCGCCTTGACTCCAACCGCTTCAGGGTGAACGCGTCCGAGTACGGGGCTCTTGGTTCCTTATGGGGCGATGCGTTCCTCAATTACTACAACAAGCACCGGGAAGAGATAATCGCAAACACACAGGAACAGGAAAAGAAAATGAAAAACATTGACGATGTGAATTTCGATGTCCTGACGCATATCTATTCCGGCACAAAGCAGCTTTACATTGTCGGCACGACTGCCCTTCACCAGGAGGACCAGCCCACGCAGAACCCCAACGAGGCCCTCTACGACTACATGGTATATTACCGCGACCCGCAGCTCGGATGGACGCGAGTCTTCTTGCAAGAGCACGAGCGGGAGCTGATAGTAAACCAGGCGCTTCAGGCAGCAAACGCGCAGCTTGGCACCGATTATTCGACTGCAAACGATTTCATGAATCATATGCTTGCCGAGCTTGGGACAAGCATATCTGGAAAGGCTGCCCCGATGCAGGGCGGTGTGGAGCGCTACAGGACCACACTCCACGCTCCGGGCAGCCTGGATGTCTATAAGGACACTGAAAAAATCGGCTTTTACTTTGGAATAAATCTGCCAAAGAACGTGGCAACACTCACTGCGAAAACCATACGGGAAGAGCAGGCGCACTTAGGCTCTGCCGAGTTTTCCAGCAGCACGGTAGTTACAGGCGGCTACTTCATTTTCAATGAAAACGACGCTCTTAACCAGGCTTTCGGCGGCTTTGGAGGTTGGCAGTCCTACCGTTCTGGGCACTTCAGGCTCTACGGCAACGAAGATGAAGAAGGGTTCGACAAGGCAAATGTCGGCTACCTCGAATACCTCCTGATCAATCATATGCGCGTCAATGCTTTTGCAGGCGCCACAGAAAGCGGCGGAAAGCTGTTCGGAGTGGGCGGCGCTTACGAGCGCAACCTGAGCGCAGGCGCATACCTGTCCTACAACCCGGACGGCTCGCCACGAAACGTGCTTGCAACCGCATCAGGCACAGGGCAGATGCTGAACATGGACTTCACTGCACTTGGCTCCTATGTGGAAAGCCAGAACAATCCTGCCAGAGCAGGCGGGCAGCTTGGCATGCGGAACCGCTCTACTGGATTGGGGATAAGCGCGTTTGGCTCAACATTCGTTTCCCCTCTTGCGACCATCGGGCAGTCCAGAATAGCCCAGTTCGGAAGCAGACTTGATGACCTGCACAACCAGGTTTCCCAGGTTGACAAGCCCACCCGCTCGCAAATCGGGCAGTGGTCGCGCCAATATTTTGACCTTGTCCGCGACGTGGGCAATTATGTGCCCCTTGACGATGTCTTCAACACGTTCGGGAATTTCGGGCTGAATGTGGAATGGCCTGGAAACGCCGCGCAGCTCATGCTCTCCAAGACCAACGGGCCGGACAAAAACGCGTTCATTTTCGGAAGCTACAACCGCAAGAACAACACCACTGTCGGAGTCGGCACATTGGTGAATGTCGATGAGGCTGACGGCGACGGGTCCAAGCTCGCATCCACAGCCCTTGCAAAGTTCAAGTCAGGAGCCTCCACTTTCTTCATACAGGGCTCCAGGCTAAAAGAGGGGAGCACACTCGGGCAGCTTGGCTTCTCGCATGAAGGCACGGATTTCCTGATGAAAAACTCCGCTCTTGCAGCAAGCGTGGTGGGCGGGAAGGATGTCTTCGCGCTCAAGCTGTTCGTGGGCAACCGCTTGCAGTCCACTCTGATGTTCGATTATTCTCGAATAAAGGACCTCGAGGCAATGGGGGTTTCCGGGCAGCACATGTTCTCAACAGCGCTTGGTGCGGCTGCCGAGTTTTGGCTGCTCGATGGGCCAATCGACTCCTTCAAAGGCCAGCTAAGCGGCTTTGTCTACACTGACCCTACAAGGAAGTCCAAGATTACTTTCGGCTTGGAGTACGAGAAGGCAACCCTGAACACAGGAACCGGAAGCAAGGGCAACGCCCCAGGAGCAGCAATGTTCGTCAGGTTCGACTACGTTCCTTAGATTTGCGCTTGGCTTTAAATTCAGAATCCCACATATTCCTAGTGTGAGTGCATGCCTCCAAGGTTAGCTTCTAGGGAAGACGATAAGCCACAGCAGCAGGCGCTTCTCAATTCCGAGCAGGTGAGAGACCAGCTACAGACAATATTGGATGGGTTTTCTTCAAAATCGCAATCGCCTCCCAGCATAGAGAAGACCCTCTCCATTCTGCAATCCCTCAAAGCAAAGCCAGGTGCTGCGCAGCAGATGCTGGAAAAAGCCATTGCCGGGCTCAAAGCAGTCCTTGACAAGCCGCTTGCGCAAAGAACCATAGGGGACTCTGTGCAGGCGCTTAAAGCGGCAATTTTCTTCGAAGAGCGTTTCTTCCAACAGCCAAACTCCTTGCTGGAAATTTGGGAAATCGCAAAGACCGCCAAAAACTACGAGGTGTTTGCATCTGTCCTCAGCCAATCTTATGATAAACTGACCAGCAGTGAAAAGTCACAACTCAAAGAAATCTCAAAAGACGCGGCCAAGATGCATGATGAAGGAAAAGAGATGGGCGATATAGTTTCAGCAATCGAAAAAAGCTATTCTGAGCTAAAAAGCAGAAAGGCGCAATTCATCTCCGATTTTTATACTCGGGTAAATATGCCTCCGTTTACCCCGAATATGCGACGCGTGACAACCCAAAAGGTTGACCTTCGGTCAGTATATAACCGCGGAAGGTCTGAACTCTACCCCTCCAACCAACCGCTTATACCAAACTATGAGGTCAATGCAGGTTACCCATATTCGAGCGAAACGTTCAGGCTGTTTCCGCGGCCAACCCCTTCGCTCCGACCTCCGCTTAAGGGGTATGCAGAGTTGGATTTCAAATTAGACAAAGTCGAGCATGTGCTTCCATTTTCTACTGATTCTGATTTGCAGGTGGCAGGCGTGAAATTGTCTGAGTGGCTCCAAGCCAACTATCTGCGCATTACCCACTCACATAACGAACTAGTCGAGGACGACAGGCTGCGTGCCGAGCTAGATATGCACTATTCCAAAGACCCCGGCCAAGGCCAGGTATTCGCAATCATGGAGGACAAAAGGAATGGTGTGGCAAACATTTTCTACAAAAATGACAAAGGAAACTGGTTCCAGACAGGTGCGCAGTACAAAGACGGAAAAATAATTTCGGGAAGCGGCTTTATAGGCGAGCTGGACTTAGGCGAGCTTCAGGCTTCCACGAGCTTTGTAAAGGGCAGCGAAAGGGACGTTTTTTACGTGGTTGCTTCTGTTCCCAGCGTCAAAAGCACTTTCATGTATGATCAAACCCAAAGCAGCAAGAGCGAAATTACCGGAGTCACGGATTTCTGGGACAACTACGGCCTGCAGTACGGATATTTCACATTGGATAGCAATGCCTTTTTCGGAAGCGGCAGCGATGCAAAAACCAAAGGCGGGAGCGTGGGGGTCGCCTATAAAGATGTTGCAAGGGGCAAAATTTATGCAGGGTCAGAAGGCGCAAATTACTGGAATGTCTATGGTCTGGAAGGCAAGGTCAATGCTAACATATTCGGAGTTGAAGGAGGGATAAAGGAAAACACATTCGTTTCATTATTCGTAAGAAAGAACAAGGATGGGCGCCTTGCAAACTCTCGTGCAGAGGTTGGCCACGAAGTTTATCTTGGAATGGAGTGCAGCTTCGCACCACTTTCCGACATATTGCTTCCGAATCTTCCAGCCCAAGTGGCGACGGCACTATTGAGCTTGCGGTTGGCAAGACTACGGTGAGGATAGGTTACGATGATGTCTCAAGGGCGGCCTTTGACCGGAAAATAGGCGCTTTGCTAAGCGAATTTCGGACCGTCAACTCCGTCTCCGAACTGCTTGCAGCCACCAGCAGCTACCTAAATACGGATGTCCTTTCAGATGCGTCAAAGCCAAAATGGCAAGTCGAAGTCGAGCAGGATGGCTGGGGCAAAATCAGGCTCCACAAGGTTCCTGGCAGCGATGCTGGTGGCGTGTCCTTTACCACTGCCGATGGGGCGCACACGTTTGCGCTTTCATCTGCAAATAAAGGCTCAAAGCCGCTCCTTCCTGAAAACCTAAGTTTTTCATATGTTGGCGAACAGCTCCACTTTCAGGTGGATGAAGAAAAATATACTGTAGGGGGAAGTTTCGGGAGCCTGAAGCTGAACGCCACACAATCTTTGAAGCGCGGAGGAGTGCAAATAAAAGGCATTTACAATCCGTCAGATCCATCCTCCTGGAGGTTTGGCGGAATCTTAGGGTCTTTCCCTGCAAACACTCCTCTTCCGACAGACATGCCTCCACAAACACTTTTTGTTGGCGGCTTGGCGAATAAGCGCAATTTCCTGTTCGAGCGTGACGAGGTCTCGTTGGAGGCATTTTATCTGAACCCTAACATCTATTCTCTCGGTATTAGTTACGTGTTTACAGATAATCATCTCGGTGTTGGACTTGACACAAATGTTCTCTATATGCCAAACATTCCATCATTTGACAAAGTAACGCCTTTCGATATAGTCTCAAGACTCAGACTTCGCTATACCTTCTAACAGTAGAACAAGAAGAAGAAAAAAGTGGACTCGGGGGGATTTTCGCCAAACCTCCAACGAGGGGGTTTGGGCCGCGGCGGACTAAGGGGGACTGAGTCCCCCTTGGGCTGCCATTCGAACCCCCGGCCTCCTGCTTTTTTTAACCGGACGGGAAACGTTCGCAGTTTTCCGTCAACGCTTTTGACGCAGTCGAGCGAGCTGCCATGAGGCGAGCGAGACAAGTCAAAAGGGTTGTGCAAAGCAGGCGCGCTACCACTGCGCCACAAGCCCACTGTCGTGGTTCTCTTTTTGAGCCCTGAAGCCTTTTTATAGCCTTCTTCTGCTAACTTTTCATGGGAATAATGGAGCTAATACACGACGCTCTAAAGCCCAAGCCTCATTCTCACCAGAAGGCAAAGTGCCCGAAGTGCTCAGCAGACATTACTCTTGGGATGGAGCGATGCCCCAAGTGCGGCACGCATATAGATTCCATGTTCAGGATAGAATGCCCAAAATGCAAGACAGCAAATGACTTGTCTGCTGAAAAGTGCTCCAACTGCGGATACGGCCTGGTAAGCCAGAAAGTCCCTTCAGGCGGAAGGACGCAGTACCGCTGCCCGATTTGCGGATACGTCGCCGACTACTACATGCTTTCCTGCCCTGCCTGCGGCGTGAGGTTCATCTAGTCTTTCTTCCAGCTCTAATTTTCCCTTGCAACCGCCAACTCAGTGCATCTCCAGGCGCCCTCTGCCTTGATGAGTTCAAAATACTCTATCAGCACAGGATGTATTCCCAGCTTTTCCAAAAGCCCATGGACATTCGTTGCATCAGGACTGGCTATTCTCACGTCCTTGTCCAAGCTCAGAAGGTTGGTCACGAGGCTCTGGAATTCTGTTTCGGTAACTTCCATAGTGTTGCCGTACATCTTTTTTACGAGCTCCAAGTCCCTTTCAGATGCAAATGCATGGGGGCTTACAATTGCCGCCCCGCCGTTCCCATTTCTCTTCTCAATTGGGCAAAACGCGCAATCCAGGTGCAATATGCCTTCCTTGAGCTGAATAGGCACCACTTCCAAGTTTATCCCAAGCTTGTCGACCATGAACTTCAGCCATTCCACTGCCTCCCTGTTGGTCCGGTCTCCAATGCCTACAAACACCACTCCGTCGCCAAGCACGATATTGCCCCCTTCCACAAGAACCTCTGCAGGCGGCTTTATGCCTCCGGCAATGGTGGCTTCTTCGCTTCTTCTTACTGGGCTTACCATATTTGCCAGGAACATGGAATTCTTTATGGCAAATCCAATATCTCTCGTGAACGTTCCCTCCTTTCTGTCAGGGTCGGGCTCGATTATCACCACTCTGACTCCATGGTCAAGGTTGGCGAGCACGAGGTTGAGGAATTGCCAAGTGGCAAGCAACCTGTCTGGCTTGTCCGTGTTGTGCCTTCCTTCCCCTTGATTTATTGGCTTGTTCCAGTCAAGATGGGTGGGTGGCGACATCACTACTGTAAGGAGCTTGCCGTCCTCGCTTTGGCAGTTCACAGGGTATTTTGAGGCGTCAAATTGCTTCACTATCTCTATCTTCGGATGGCTCGAAAGCGCGCTGAGCATCTCGGAAGTGAACTGCGCTGCTCTCCAGTCAGGCTCCCTATAACCGTTCGGGTTCTGCTCAGGTGCTTTCAATTTGGAGAAAAAACAGTCGTGCCTCTCGCCCAGCCTTTCCATTATCGAGGCTAGTTGCGGCTCTTTTGGCACGTAGAGCTTCTTCTGAGGGCTATATTGCAGCATCCATTATTTCGTGCTGCGGCTCATATATAGGCAGTCTGTTCTTTTTGGAACAAAAAGTAGCAAGCGAAATCTACTTGCGCACAAGCCTGAACTTATACCCGTAATGAATCAGGCCATCGGCAGAATCCTCCATTACCTTGCGGAAGACCATCTCCACAGAATCGCCGATTTTGACGTCCTTTTCGCCCACGCCCACGATTTGCGCAGTGATTTTCGGGCCTTCCTCAAGCTCCACAATTGCAAGCACGTAGGGAATCTCAAGCTCAAAGCCAACTGGCCCTGCTGTAAGCTCGGTGAACGAGTGAATCTTGCCCTTGCCTGAAAACTGCTTTGCCACTAGCTTGCCTTTCCTTCGGCATTTGGGGCAAAGCTTCCTTGTTGGGAAATAATCGGTCTTGCAATTGGTGCAGGAGTTGCCTGCCAAGCGGTAGCGCTCAGGAAGCCTTCTCCAAGTGATTGCTAAATTCTCGGATGGCATAAATATCAACAGCCCATTCACATTTTGTCCGTATCATCCAGCTCTGTTTTCGTTCGCATATTCGTTCTCAGAATACACCTTTGTACACGAGAGCAATTCCGCACAAGAGCCAGCAGCCCGTGCTTATTGTCCAGATGAGCCTCCTGTCGTTCCAAACATCTATGTTCCCAACGATGACTCGCTTGCTTGCGAACTCATACATCCCTGCAAGCACGAAAAGCACGCCGAACATGGCAAACTTCGAGCGCAGTTCAGAGTTCACGAGCGGGTGCTTATCTATGGCAACTGCCACCATGACTGCCATGACTACAATTGCTGCGGTAAGCAAAATCGCGAACACCGATTGCCGTTGTATGC
>JAWBPP010000014.1:0-19355 GCA_038824715.1 Candidatus Anstonellaceae archaeon | reverse complement strand
GAGAGCACATTTCGCTTGAAGTAGGAAAGCACGCGCTTTTGCACGTCTGCACAGTTTTCCCCTCCCTTGGGGCGGATAAACGGGTCGGAGTGGTATGCTTCGTATTTTTTTTCGTCGCTGCCCCATTCCACCCCTTCTAGAATTCCGTAATTCCGCTCGCGCAGGGAAGCAGAATAGGTTATTGGGCACTTGAGACCGAGAAGGCGCGCTGTTTCCTGCGTGCGCTCAAGGTCGGAACAAAAAATCTTCCCTATTCCCTCCTTTGCAAGTCGCCTGTGGAGAAGCCTTGCCTGTTCTTTCCCAAGAGAAGTGAGGCTTGACTTTGCAGACCAGCCTGCAAAATACCGCTTGACGTTTGATTCAGCCTCGCCGTGGCGGACAAGGAAGAGCGTTTCAGCCATGAGGGCTGATTGTGCAATGCTATTTATATTTTCAGCGTGCTGCCTGTTGCATGAAAAAATCTGAGCTTGACTTTTCAGGAAAGTGGAAGGCAACGGCTGTGAAGGGCGGGAGGGAAGCACCGACGATCTACCTTTTCAGGCATGCGCAGACGTATTACAACCGCGCAAAGCGCTTCACTGGCTGGAAGGACTCTAGGCTGACTCCATTCGGGATTGAACAGGCAAAAAAAATTGCTGTAAAACTCCGCGGCAAGAGGATCGATGTGGCTTTCACCACTTCGCTTTCCCGTTCGCGCGACACCATGAGGGAAGTGCTGAAGTTCCATCCAGAGTGCAAGAAAAAATTCGTGGACGACAGGATGGCTGAGAGAAGCTATGGCAAGCTGCAGGGAATGAGCCACAGGGTTTTTGAGAGGACAAATTCCGCAGAAGAGCTGCACAAGATCAGGAGAAGCTACGATTATCCTCCGCCAGGAGGCGAGAGCATAAAGATGGTGGAAAAAAGGGTGCTTGCTTTCCTACGGGATTTGCTCGCCTACATGAAAAAGAACCGCGTGAACGTTGCCATTTCGGCGCACGGAAACTCCATGCGCCCCTTCCGCCGATACTTCGAAAAGCTCACTATACCGCAGATGATGAAATTGGAAAACCCCTGGGACGACTACTTCGAGTATCGGATTAGAGTTTGAAGAACCTTTTTTGATACAAGAAATCGCTTCCGAAATCCTTCTTTTGGACAAACGAGCGTAGCATTGCCTGCGAGAATGGGGAACCCACTGCGTTTGGAAGGAGGATTTTTTTCTTCTTTGAGACTGCGATGCACGCCATGTCTGCAAGACGTTCCTCCATTGCAGCCCGCGCAACTGCCGCGCCTCCTTCGATGAGAACGGAGATTATGCCGTAAGACGGGAGTGATGCAAGCAGCCTTTGCAGCTCCGCCCTGTTTTTTCCGCACACAATGACTTTTGCACCGAGTTTTTCAAGCTGTTTTTGTTTTTCCCTGCCCCGTTTTTCAGATGTTGCGATTATTACTTTCTCTTTTCTTGCGTTTTTCAGAACGTTTGCAGTCAGCGGAATCCTCAGATTGCTGTCGAGGACTATGCGGGCGGGGTTTCTTCCGCCAGGCAATCTGCAAGTTAGGCGCGGGTTATCAGCAAGGACCGTGTTTATCCCTACAAGAATGGAATCAAAGCGGTTGCGGAGTTGCTGCACTTGCCTATTCACCTTGCGACCGCTTATGCGGACATTGCTTTTGCCACGAATTCCGATTTTGCCGTTTGCAGACTGCGCCATTTTCAAAAGAACAAAGGGTTTTCCTGTCTTCATGAACTTGAAGAAGATTTCGTTCTGTTCTTTTGCTTCATTTTCAAGAAGGCCGATATCAACACGGATACCTGCTGCCTTCAGCTCTTCTATGCCTGAGACTTTTGGGTTGGGGTCTTTTGCTGCGATTACAACGCGCTTTATGCCAAAGTTTATTATCAGCGGAACGCAGGGAGGAGTCTTTTTCCCCTTGCCCGAATGCGAGCAGGGCTCGAGGGAAACGTAGAGCGTGGAGCCGGACATGTTGTGGCCGCGGCGCTTTGCGTCTGCAATGGCGTTTGTTTCTGCATGAGGGGCGCCGAATTTTTCATGGAAGCCTTCACCTATTATTTTTCCATTTTTGACAAGAACTGCACCGACAAGAGGGTTTGGAGAGACTTTGCCTTCGCCTTTTTGCGCAAGAAGCAGGCAGCGGCGCATGAATTTTGCATCGGCGCTATCTAATCGCAAGTTGGGCACCTAGTATTTCTTGCTAGCCATCACAAGTGCGGCGTGGACTGAGCGGTGGGCGTAATCCTTTGCGCGTGCCTTTGCCTGCTCCCAGGTCTGCCCTGGCCCGGAGATTCCGAGACCGATTGGCTTTCCTGATTGCGTAGAGAGGCGAAGGAGCTCGCTGCAAATTGCCTGCGTTATCACTTCATCGTGCTTTGTCTCGCCTTTTATGACTGCTCCGACTGCCGCAATTGCATCAATGTCTTTTCTTGCAAGAAGCTTAGAGCAGGCGAACGGTATTTCATATGCGCCTGGGACTTCTATTGTGGCTTTCACATCAGCGCCCTGCTTTTTTGCGAATGAGACCGCTTCCTGCAGCATGGGTGCAGTTATTTCCATGTTGAAGTTTGCGCACACGATTGCGAGTGATATCTTTCTTTGTGCCATTTTTACCGCCTCGTTAACGAACCTGCATCAGGCCGGCCCTGCCTTTTCCCCTTGCCTGCGAATTTCGAAAGTTCGGAAGGGCTGGATGCCAGAAGCACTGCATTCACCGCGTGCTTTCTTGTCCTGTCCTCGAAAACCGAGTAAAGGTCAGCCTCGTCCTTGCCTTCCCATTCGTGCACAAACACTTCCACAATGTGCTTTTTCATCTGCAGCTTTGCCAGCTGTATGCCTATGGATGCCTCGTGGCCGCATTGCGTGTCGATTTGCTCTTTGCCTACCATCCCCAAGGCAAGATAGACATCGCAATTTTCACGTTCGTTAAGAATGACGCAGCCTGCTGCCAGGTCTTTCACGCCAGGTACTGTGGAACGGACGATTGCAGTGCTAGGGAATTTTTTGCTTATTTCGTCGATTGCGAATGCCGCCATGTCGCACCGCGCGAACATGGTGTCCACGATCCCAACCTTTACTCTTTTCGCCATTCGCCCGCCCCGCCCGCAATTCCAATTTCCGATTCCATCTATTTCACCAATTCTTTGCCTTCAAGGAAAACAAATCCGTTCTTTCTGGCGTATTCCTGCGCCTCCTCTTTGGTCATGGCGTTTCCTGTGTCGGAAAGCATTTCGCAGAGGACCATGACCGGAGTTACGCCTGCTCGCTTGGCAAGCTCGACTGAAAGCTCGGTGTGCCCCCTGCGCTTTTCCAATCCCCGGCTGACAAGCAGGAAGACGTGCCCTATTGCCCGGAAATTTGCTCGGAATTCTTCTACTCCTCCCTTTCCCTTCACGAGCTTCGCGAACTCGCGGATAGTGGTGGAGCGATCGTTGTCTGTGATTCCCGTGAATGTTGAGAGGTGGTTTATGGAGACGGAAAATGCCGGCATGTCGCCGTATTTCATCTTCTTGTTGCCCATGTCTGCAAGCGGGTTTTTCGTCTGGGCTAGGAGGTCGACCGCGAAATTGAGGTGCAGGCGTGCAGCAGATTCCGAGTCAAGCGAAACGCAAATCAGCCCGCCTGCATCCTTGCGCATCTTCCTCACTGCCTCAGGAGTTATCTTTTCGCCGAGAAGCACCATGTCTGCCTCGTTTTCCCTGCCCACGCCGTCGTGCAGAATGACAAACTCGCCCTTTTTGAGAGCTGCGATGGCACTGTCTAACCCTCCCATGGTCGAGGATTGGAGTTCAACAGTTTATAATTGTTGCAACCGCATCGATGGGCATGCGCGTGCTTGTTTTCGGAAACCCGTTGGCAAGAGCGGATTCTGCCGCGGTTAAGATGGCAAAAAAATTGGAGAAAAAAATTCCTGCGGTAAAATTCGTTCGATTTGATACATCCGAAGATTTGGAAAAGGAAGGAAAGGAACTCGTGATTATGGATGCGGTTGTCGGGCTTTCAAAGCCAAGAATAATCGGGCTGGAAGAGCTGGAACTGCCACAGCGCCCCCTTTCTTTGCATGGGTTTGACCTGCTTTGGACGCTTCTTCTGCTCAAAAAGCTCGGGAAGCTGAAAAAGGCGACGATAATCGGCGTGCCTGCAAAAAAGCCTGCGGAAGAAAGCCTGCCTGCTGTGAAAAAGTTACTTCTTTCCATTCTTCGCGCGTGATCTGGTTCCCTTCCGCTTTACCTTCCTGTTTCATCCGCGCATCCCGGGCCTTTGCTCTTCCGGTTTCACTCCATCCCATATCCCTTATTTCGTTCGCGCAGCTCGAAGCTTCGCCCTGCGTTTCGTCCCGGTTTCCTTCCACTTCATCTTCAGGAAGTGCGTGGCGCAGCTCATGCACGGGTCGTATGCGCGCACCAGCTTTTCCACCTCAAGCGAAATGTATTCCTTGTCCTTGTCGGCATCGTAGTTGTCCTGCACCACCTGCGCGATATCCTTTTCGATGTTTATGGAGTTTTGCGCTGTGGGAATGACCAGGTTGACGTATTTTATCAGCCCTTTTTCATCTGTCTCAAGCGCATAGTAAAGAGTGCCGCGCGGCGCTTCTGTTACCCCTATGCCTGTCCCTGCTTTTACTGCAGGCGTTTTGTAGGGCTCGGGCTTGAAGTCAGACGATTCCAGCCGCTCGATTGCGTGGTCAATGCAGTGCACGATTTCAATTGCCTGCGCGAGGTTGTTTGCAAATATGTTGTTCGAGGGGAAAAGCGCAAGGGCTGCGCCAACGTCGCGCTTGGTGTTGGGATGGAGCGCACTCTTGTTCAGGTTCATCCTTGCAAGCGCGCCCACCATGTATTCCTTGCCCTCGAATTCGAAGCCGGTTGCCTGAGAGTAGGGCATTACCACGCGGTAGAGGTGGTCCCAGAAGCCCTGCTTGGTAAGGCAGTAGCCCTCGGATGAGCAAAGCTCGCCGCCGCAAAATTCGTACTTGTCGTTTTTCAGGCCGATGAAATGTGTTTTTCGCTCGAAATTGGGAAGAGTGGTTCGGAAAAGCTCGACGAATTCAAGCGCGTGCTCGCGAGCGTGAGAAAGCTCGTGCACCAATGCCTTTGCAGACTCGTTCGCAGGGATTTTGGAAAATCCGCCGATTTGCGGGTAGGGCGCGTGCACTGCCCTGCCTGCCACTAGCTTTGAAAGTTCGTTTCCCGCGGATTTCACCTCGAATGCCTTTTCGATTAGCTCCTTGTTCGTGTCTGCAAGCTCGAGTATGGAATCGGCATTCATGATGTCAGGAAGGCAGAAAACGTAGAGGTGCATGGCATGGTCGCGGATCATGAGCGCGTCGTTTGTCAGGTGGCGGAGCGTCATTGTTTGCTCTGAGGGCTGCACGCCAAGGGCATGCTCGACTGCCTCAATGCAGGCCTGGAGATGCGCGATTGAGCAGGTGCCGCAGATTCTGGAAACGAGCTGTGCCACGTTGAGGCAGGATTTGCCGCGCACGCCCTGGGTGAAGAAGCGCTTTGCCTCGGAAATTTTGAGGTGCGCATGCTGCACCTTGCCGTCCTTCATGCGGACCTCAAGGTCAGTGTGCCCCTCGATTTTGGAAAGGTGCCGTATGTCAATGTCAAAATCGCCGCCCTTGTGCATATGAATCACTTCACGTCAAATTCTGCAAATAATTTATTCAGCGTGTCAAGGAATATTTTTTCGTCCATGGGGCAGCCTGGCACTGCGTAGTCCACCTTAACTATGTCTTTTACAGGATGAACCTTCTCGAGATGGCCAAACCTTTCGATGACCATCATTATCTCTCGCTTGGTTGATTCGTCAAATGCGTTCCTCTGTGCCGAGGGAAGGCCTGTGCAGGCGCAGGAGCCGATGGAAACAATGCGCTTGCTCTTGTCTCGTATTGTTTTCAGCTCCTCCTCATCCTCCTTTGTGGCGATTGCGCCTTCCACGAAAGTAACGTCGCTTCCGTCAAACGAGTTGTTCTTGTTCTTGAGCATGCGGCAGTACTTGAAGTCGATTTTCTCCTTCCATTCGAAGAAGTGCTGATTCAGAAGCTCGATGAACATTATGGAGGAGTCCTCGCAGCAGGCGAATGTCACCCACGAGACGGCGAGCTTTTTTCCCATGAAGGGAGAAGCTCGGAGTAATATTATAAAGCAAAACGGAGAATGCGGAAACATGGAAAAAACAAACGGCATTGCGCTTGCCTACCTGACCGCGCTTGTTTCAGGCATTTCAGTTTTTGCCAACTCGATTGGCGTTGTCACGATGGACTCCACTGCCTATACCTTCCTGAAGAACCTGCTCGTGGCTGCGATTCTGGCTGCCATTGGGCTTTCTGCAGGGAAATGGAAGGAAATTGCCTCGCTTAATAGGAAGCAGTCGCTCATGCTCCTGTTTGTGGGGATTGTCGGCGGCGGGGCTGCGTTTGCGCTTTACTTTGCAGGCTTGGCGGCAACAGGCGGAGCGGTTGGCTCGTTCCTCTACAGGCTGCTGTTTGTTTTTGCAACATTCATCGCGATTGGCTGGCTCAAGGAAAAGTTTTCTTGGCAAACTGCTGTTGGCGCGCTTGCGATTCTGGCAGGCAACTACTTGCTGCTTGGAAGCGCTGCTGTTTCGTTGGGCTGGGGAGTGGCGCTTGTGCTTGCGGCAACAATCCTTTGGGCTTGCGAGTATGCTGTCTCCAAAAAAGTGCTGGAAGGGGTTTCTGCTACCACTGTGGCTGCAGCTCGGATGGGGATTGGAGCGATTGTGCTGCTTGCGATATTGGTTTGGCAGGGGAAGATTGGCGCTGTTGCTGCGCTAAAGCCTGAATCGTTGATGTGGATTGCAATTTCTACTGGCTTGCTTACGCTGTTTGTGACTCTTTGGTATTCCTCTCTCAAGAGAGCATCGCTTATATCTGCAACTGCGGCGCTCACGCTTGGAGGCCCGATTTCGGCGCTGCTTTCACTCATTTTTGCAGGAAAAGCGCTTGCGCCCCTGCAGGCAGGCGGCTTTTTGCTGCTTGCGCTTGGAGCAGTGTTTGCCGTTGGCGCTGGCGAAACGGTTGCTGCAATAAGCTGGGCGAGGAAAACCCTCTTGCTGCGGCTCAGGCTTTAGGTATTTTCCATGGAAGGCGCTGAACTTTCTGCACGGTTTGCGCTTCCGCCGAATTCTCGCTCGTATTGCGGCGACAGGACTTTTGCAGAAATATTTGCTGCTTACCTTGATGGAAATAGCAAAAGGAATTTGCCTGCTCTCCGGAAATCTCTGCAGAGTTTCAGGGCGCATTACGCTTATCTTGAGCTGATTGCGAATGCCAACAGCCGTTCGCCTTTTGATTATGAGGTATCAGAAGCGCTTTGGATTGGGAACAGGCTTCTTGAGAATGTGGAGAAGCTGGAGATGCAGAGAGTTATTTTGGAAAGATTTTGCGGGCACGGAATGCTTTCAAAGGAAAACGCGAAGCGGCTGGCAGAGGAAATGCCCGACGGGTTTGTGCCGCACCATTCTTTCCATGTGCTTTACCTGCACACAATAACAGGGGTAATCGAGCCAAGCGTGAAGAATGCGGACCTATGCAGGCCTTCGTGGGGCAGCGTGAGTTCTGTTGACGGAGAGACAGCGGTTGTGAAGAGCCAGAAGCTTGCGAGGCTGGATGGGAAGCTTGTTCTCCAGGAGTGCAGGAAAAAGGTGAGAACTGCTTGCGCAGGGATGGCGCTTCTTCCTGATTTGAGAAAAGGCGAGCGCGTGGCGTTCCATTGGGGCGTGGGAGTAATGAAGATATCCCAGCAGCAGGCAGAGAGGCTGGAAAAATATACTGAGAGGAATATTGCAGCTGCAAATCGAGAGGCAGGAGAGTAACAACCATTTTAATAGTTTTGACAGAACTTGCTGGAGAGGTGGCTGAATGAAAGCATTATTGGCAATAATGGTAGTAGCAGCGCTGCTGTTTTACGGCTGTGCTGGCAGCGGACAACAAAGCCAGCCTGTGCAGAACCCGCCCAGCATCGGAGGGGCGCCGCAGACTGGCGGTGGCGGGCAGCCCTCAGGAGGGCCTTCCCTGGGCCAGCCTGTGCCTGGCACCAACACGCCTGACACGGAAGCAGTGAGGGAAATCACTCTTGAGGCTTCCAACTGGGAATTTTCGCCTTCAACCATCGAGGTGAACAAAGGCGAGAAAGTGCGCATAACCATAATCAACAAGGACGTGGCGCACGGCATTGCAATCCCTGACTTCAACTTCACCTTGGTTGCAAACGCAGGCCAGAACGCAACAGGCGACTTTGTCGCAAGCAAGGAGGGCAACTACACTTTCTTCTGCAATGTCTTCTGCGGCGATGGCCACAGGAACATGAAGGGAATGCTGGTAGTCAAGTAGGTTTTTCTTTTTTGCCTTATTTATTTTCCCATGGGATACGGGCTCCTGATTGCGCTTGGCATTTCCATACTGCTTTTCTATCTGCTGTACCGCGTTGTTAGGAGGATAGTCCCGCTCATTGTGCACGGGATTTTTGGCATTGCGGTTTTTTGGCTTCTGAATTACCTGGGGCTGCTGAGGATACCCATTGACGCTATCACTTTCCTCATAGGCGCGTTTGGAGGGACTCTGGGAGTGGTTGTTGTCATCCTTCTTGCTTATTTCGGCGTTCCGCTCTAGGCAGATGCTGCCAGGTATGAGTCCGCTTATTTCGGCGCGCAGCTTTAGTTTTGCAGCAATAATGAGTCGAGATAGGGCTCGATTTCTGTGCTTGTTTGGTCTATGCCGATGAATTTTTCCTTTCCGATTGTCACGAACGGCACTGCGCGGTAGGCTGCTGAAAGCCCGTTTTCGCGCAACATGGAATCGAACTGCTTGAAGCCGTCTTCGCTTGTGGCGTCAATGTATTCCCATTCCACACTGCGCCCGTATTTTTCCTTGAGCGAATCGAGAATAGGCCGCAGGCGAGCAGAATAAGGGCAGAAGGGAGAATAGTAGAATGCGACTGTCGCCTTGGCTTGCGAAATTTCTTCTGGCTTGATTGGCTGAGCTATGGGCGGCTCTGGCGGCGGTGGAAGCGGAGGCAGTTTCGCCTGCTCGTTTGCAGAAGGGAGTTTTGTCACTTGAGAGGGGAGGAGCTGCCCTTCGTTTTGCGCGGGAGAGTTTACGATGCTCGCTATTTCGGATGCGTTTGGCGGCTCTGGGAGAGAGGCGGCCTGCTTTGATGGAGCAGGAGCAGTGCAGCCGCCAAGAAGGACGAGGAAGGAGAGGAAAGCTGCAAGGAGTTTTGGCATGGAAAGGGAAAGGCTGGAGCTGCCTTTGGCTGCTCGCTTTGGAAGCCCATGCGTAGCCTTATGGCTGCCCCTAACTGACCTCTTTAAGCGACCCATACGCAGAAACTTTTCATGCAAGCTTATTAATCCTCATCCCGCGATGCATCTGAGAGGTGGGAACGTGAAAAAGAAGGAAGAAGTATGTTACGTTTGCAAGGGAACCTGCGGGGCAGTTATCTCCGAGGCACGCTATAAGGCTGGCCTGAAAAAATGCGGGGCTGAAGGCTGCACCATGCACGGAAAGCCGTTCAAGAAGGAGAAAATGAGCGAGAAAAGCGGCTGCGGCTGCTCTTGCTGCTGAGAATACGGATGGCAATGAGAGCGGCGCACCTCTTTTGTGCTGTTCTTGTTGCTGAGAATGAAAGATGGCTAAGAGGGCGGCGCGCATCAGGGCCGATGTTGCTGCTGGAAAGGGATTCGCCTCCCTAGCTTTTGCTTGTCAGGTTGGAGAGTATCTCGTAGATGCGGACAGCGTCAGAGTTTTTCACGACCATGAGGGTGTCGGTGTGGCAGGAGATGAATTCCAGCACGTTTATCCCTTCGGATGCGATTGCATCAAGTATTGTGGAGACGCACCCGGGCGTGTCCTGCAGGCGCGGAGGGCTGATGAGGATGATAAGCGAGAGGTTCTCGATAACCTTCAGCCCTTTTTTCTTGAGTTGGGGCGCGTAGGAAGAGTCAATGACGCTCATCACGCCTGCTTTTGAGTTGGAAGTGGCAATCACAGGAACCCCTATCCCGCTTTTGCTCGAGACAACGCAGACATTGCTTCGAACCTCTACCGAGCTTGCCTTTAGGATTTTTTCCACGTCGCGAGCCCAGTTCATATCCTGCGCTTTTTCTTCGCGCGCAAGCCTGAGAAGAGCGGCCTTTATTGCAGTGAATTCGGAGGGCTTTCCCGGGTATATTTCCTTTTGGAGCTGCCGTGCAAGTGCGGAATAGTTGCAAAGGCCGTTGCTCACCATTGAGAGGAGCTGGGGGCGGCGCTTGAGGTAGAGCCTGATTACGTTTGCAGTAGTTGCCATATTGATCGCCATTTGCTTGCGCAGCTGCCTTCTGTGTGTGCTGTTGTTGCAGGAAGGCCCATTGTTCCCCGTTTGCCCCCTGTTCCTGTTCTATATGAAACAATTTGTCCTTTATTTGGATGAGATTATAAACCCATGCAATTGAGCGGCGAGTAATGTTCTGGACGTGCCGTTCTGCACTCTTTTATATAATTAACCCGAGTTAGCAAGGCAGAGGCAGGATTTTCGTGCACGGGGAGACCGCATGACCAGCAGGAAGGGACAATCTTCACTCGAACAGATGATAACCACTGCCATGGGCATAGCGGTCATCATAGTAATATTTGTTGTGGCATTCAGCTACTTGAACGACAATGTCCGCTCAACCCAGGGGAGGGATGCGGCATACAAGATTTCCAAGGCAGCGGATTATGTCAACCTTCTTGGAAGGGATTCCAAAACCTCTGTAGAGATAAACATGCCAGCTGGAGTGCGGTTCGTGAACGCCTCGGGCAACCGGCTGCATTTCAGGATAGCCCTTTCGAGCGGGGATGCCGACATATTCGTGAACACGCAGGCGAACATCACTGGAACTCTTTCCACTGTGCCGGGCGGGCAGCGAGTGGTGCTGACTTCCCTTGGGGACGGCATAGTGATGCTAAGCAGCGACTATATGTCCTGCGCCCCGCAGTTTTTGACCAAGAGCATTGAGCAGGGCAATGGTACGACTGCAAATGTCACCATTACTAATAATGCGCCTTTTGCGATTGATGGAATCGATGCCGCCATAGCAGGCACTGCACAAGGCATGATAAGCGTAACTCAGAAGCCCAACTTGCTCAACATTGGCGAGAGCAAGGATATTACGCTGGAATTCGCCGTGCCGCTGGGCAAGAACGTGGGGAGCTATTCCGCAAACCTTGTGGTGAACGGCAGCAACTACAGCCTTTGCACTTCTAGCATAACGCTGTTCGTGACACGCAAGGGCGGGCCTGACCCCTATGGCCCAAGAGTAACTGCAATCAGCCACCACCCAGCCTACCCGAACATCAATACTACCAACGTGAAGATATTTGCTACCGGGGATGACACTGCAACCGGAAACAGCAACGTAAACGAGTGCCGCCTCTCGGTGAACAACAACGGGATTTGGAACTCCATGGCTGCAACTGACGGCGCTTATGACGAACCTGTAGAAGATGCGCAGGGGTGCGCTGTCCTGCAGTGCGGGAAATTCGGCGCTGTCGGAACATACAACATTTCTGTCCAGTGCAAGGATGAGGCCGAGAACTGGGGTAATGCTAGCAATTACAGCCTGAATGTGCAGCTGACAAGTGATACAGATGGGCCGAATGTGAGTTCCATAACTGTTTTTCCAACCCTCCCGAGCAACGCCACGCCAGTCACGATAATCGCTGTTGGAAACGACACTGCGACCGGAGGAAACTTCATTTCCATGTGCCAGCTTTCGCGTGACGGGACAATTTGGAGCAACATGAATGCTACTGACGGGGCATACAACCACAAGGTGGTCGAAACAGTCAATTACAGCATGGGCAAGCTAGCCATAGGCAATTATTCGGTTTATGTGAAATGCAATGATACGAATGAAAACTGGGGCAATGTGAGCCGCCTGAACTTCACAGTTTACGCTGGAGATGACCAAGGCCCCAATGTGACCTACCTCAATATCACGCCGTTCTATGCTAATGACACCAGCAATGTCACATTGGTCGCAACCGGCAGCGACGTGGGGCTGGGAAATAGCAGCATCGCCATGTGCCAGCTGATGTTCAACATGAGCACTGGAGGCGGTGGCGGAGGAGGAGGCGGAGGCGGCGGTGGAAAAGACTGCGGCAAGAACTGCCCGCCGCCAAGTGACGTAAAAGCCCCCTCAAAGGCAAGGCGCATCTTATTTGCAGGCACGGTCACGGGAGATGAGAGTGGGACCAGCCCGCCACTGGCAGGCACCACAACAACCGGCGCCACAACATCCACTACTAGCACAACTACAACCAGCAGCGCTACATCAGGAGACACAGAGCTTAGGATTGTGACCAACACAAGATCTTCCCTCATAGCCGCAGGCTGGATGAACATGGCCCCAAGCGACGGTAGCTACAGCAACATGACTGAAGATGTTTCGCTTAACCTGGGATGGATGGAATCTGGCTTTTACAAGATTGCGGCAAGATGCAACGACTCGTTTGGCAACGTCGGCAATGCAACCAGCTGGAACTTCACCATTAACGATGTCAGCAGCCCGCGCGTGTACAACCTGAATGCCACCACGACCAGTTCCACATTCCTCAATGCAACTGCAAACGACACAGGACGAGGCTACAGCACTATTACTTCGTGCGGATACTCGCTTGACGGCAGCGGCATCTACATAGGAATGACTCCGAAGGACCTTACCTACAACAGCTCTGTGGAAGAAGTGTATGCAGACCTGGGAACACTTGCGCTTGGAGACCACAATGTGACCGTGAGCTGCAATGATTCGTACGGTAACTTGGGAAGCGAGAATTTGAGCTTCTTTGTGCCTGACTACATGGGGCCAAACGTCACGTACCTGAACATCACGCCTCTATTGCCAAACCTGACAAGCACAGTAGTTGTGAACGCAACTGCCAATGACAGCTTGACTGGCGCAAGCAACATTTCGATGTGCAACATATCGTTGGACGGAGGGGCATGGGCAAGGATGAGTGCATCGGATGGAGCATACAACAATGTTTCTGAGCGGGTCAACTACACCATCCCTTCGTTTGGCACTGCAGGGAACCACAACATCAGCGTGAAGTGCAACGACTCGAAGGGCAACTGGGGAGCTGCAAAGAGCATGAACTTCAGCGTGGCAGACACCCTTGGGCCGAACATTACATCAATCAGCATTTTGCCTGCTGACCCGACTACCCGCACATCAATAAACGTAACTGCAATTGCAAGCGATGTTGGCAGGGGCAACAACACTGTCACCACGTGCAGGATTTGGGTGGATGCGGCGGGCTATTACACCATGGCCGCAGTGGATGGCGCATACAACAGCCCGACGGAGAGCATAAGATACCCTGTTGGCTACCTGCCGGCAGGCAGCCACACGGTTTACATCAACTGCAGCGACTCGGCAGGCAACTGGGGCAGGGCAAACTACACCTTCAACGTCGTGTGGGGCTTCAAGAAGGAGATACTGTTCGTGCGCTCGACGAATGCATATGATGATGAAACTGCCTGGAGAAATTGGCTCTCTAGCCACCAATCGGACGAATTCAACAGCTGGAGCTATGACATTGCTACAACCGCAGATGTGGAGACAAATGCCGTGAACTTGGCAGATTACCGGATAGTGGTGACCCCCAGCCGAGTAAGCGACAGCGGATACTGGAACAAGCTGGCGACGGTAAGAAGCACCACAGGAAACTACGTGGTGCTGCTTGGCTACGCCTTACGGTACGGCATGGATGGTATGGGTGCAGCATCGGCGAATGGAGGACTCGACACTGTTTCGGACGAGATGAAAATTTCCTCCAGCAGCAATTACATAACAAGCGATTACCTGTCAGGCTACCCCTACGCATTGACTACCTCGGCAGGATATGTGGGTGTGAACGCTAATCTCTTCCCCACGGCCATGACACTTGGAACATCTGAAAACGACCCGAAGCCTATGCTGATATATGAGCCTAGCAAGAAGGTCATCGCGTTTGGCACCATAGAAGGAGGATCGCTGACAGCGGACGGAGATACAATAGCGACCCGCGTGATTGATTATGCCTTGCTGCAATCAGGATGGATAAAGACCCCAAGCTCAAGCGGGCCTGCAATCTCCTCGCTTGCCGTGTCTTCCAACCCCACTTACGGGCAGCCGATAAATATTTCTGCAAGCGCCAGCGATGCCAATGGAGTGGCAAAATGCCAGGTTTCGCTTGACTCTGGAGGCTGGAGAACGATGAGCGCAGTTGACGGTGCGTACGGAGGAGCAAGCGAAAGTGCGAGATACCAGTACCCGATTATCGCAGAAGGGGCACATACAGCGCAAGTGAGATGCATTGATGCTGCAGGGAACCTTGGCAATTCGGCAAGCACCAGTTTCACAGTGGCGCCAGGCTACTACAAGAACATATTGTTCGTGCAAGGCAGCTCACCTACAGGATTTGAAGATAGCTGGAGGAACTGGATAGCTTCGCACACCCCCGGCAACTGGGACTACCGGACTGCAACAACTGCGGAGGTGGAGCAGGGGCTCGTGAACCTGAATGATTACAGGATATTGGTTACAGCTTACGGTGCCTCAGATACAGGATTCTGGCAAAAGATGGGAACATTCAAATCTTCTGGGAGATATGTCGTTCTGCTTGGCTACGGGGCAAGATATGGGCCTTATCGCATGGGTGCGGCAACCCAAGACACCGCGTATGTAAACAGCGGCAGCGACCAGATGAAGATTGCCACCTCAGGGCACTATGTGACTTCCGGGTTCATCCAGGGCAATGTCTACCAAGTTACGAGCAGCACGGAATCATTCGTATGGAACAGCGTGACTGGCGGCACAGCCCTTGCATGGGTGGAGAGCACTACTAGCGAGCCCACCATAGTGGACGACTCGGCGGACAAGCTGCTCATATTTGGCCCGGTGAATGCCAACTATCTTAACACGAACGGTAATCTCTTGGCCAGCCGCGTGATTGACTACGCCATACAGCAATCCAACTGAAGCCGCGTGGGGTGGAATTTTGAAAGCGCAAACCTCACTTGAATTCATGGTCATGGCTGCGCCCATTGTGCTGATTTTCCTGGTGACCGTGTTCATCTACTCTGATTATGCCAGGGAGGCAAGCCAGATGAAGAAAATGATGGAGGCATCCTCCATCTGCCTGCAGGCTGCATCTGCGATTGGCTCGCTTGCCTCGCTTCCCGGCAACTCCTCGCTTGTTTTGAATTTGCCAAGGCAGCTGGATGGCGAAAGCTACAGTGCCTATGTGTCCGCAAGCGCAAGGACGGTGAAGGTAAATTACGGAAATGCTGGAATTGCATGCAGGCTGCCGCTGCTCGACATAACGAATTCCACCGGCGCGGCATTTTTCATGCTGGAAAGGAATGCGACGATAAAGGGAACCCCCGGAGGGATTGTGGTTGAGCCTTAGCAAAAAAACTGCACGGCAGCTGCGGCTGCCGAGCCTGGAAAGCAGACGCGAACCTGGCTTGCGAGGGCAAGCACCCTCCATTGATGCAGTGCTTGCATTGGTGATTTTCATAGGCCTGCTAGTTGTTTTCATGGCAATCTGGGCAAATGGCGTTTCCTCTGCAAAAGGAACGCTGCAGAAAAACCGCTACGAGTATGCTGCGCTTGCGGCATCTGATATGCTTGTCCGCGGGCCTGGCGAACCTGCGATGTGGGAGACAAATGTTTCTTCTTTGCAAAAAATAGGGCTTGCAAGGACAAGTAATGTGCTAAGCAAGGAAAAATTGGCTGCTTTTGCGGAAATGCCCTATGATGATGTCCGGAGTCTTTTAGGCGTGGATTCGGACTTTTTCTTCTACGTGGAGGATATGGGGGGAAGCAGGCTTTATGAAGCAGGCCGCCCTGGCGCAGGCAAGGCGACCGTGGTTGTGACTCGGTTTGCCATTCTTGACGGGAAAAACGTGTTTGTGAAGCTGAATGTCTACGGGTATAGATGAGAAGGATTCGAGGCACTGCATGGAAACCAAACGCGGGGTTGTATTCACCATTGATGCGCTTCTTGCATCCATAACCGCAGGGATTTTCCTGCTTGCCCTGCTTTACCTTTCTTCGCAGACAAGCGAGAGCACGGTTGCGCTCATGCAGATGCAGAAGCAGGCAGGGGATGCGCTCAGTGTCCTTGACAAGAAAGGCGAGCTTGGCAGGGGCAACCTGACCGAGATGAACCAGACTCTTGCCCAATTTTTCCCGAAATTCGCAAGGTGGGGGCTGGACATTTACTATTACAATTATTCTTCAGGTTTTGTGGAGGATTCGCATCTGAACATGAGCGCAAGGCCTGCCCCTTCAAAGGAGGCACAGGTTGCTGAAAGAAGGTTTGTCTCTTTCCAGAATGGGACGGTAAAGTATGGATTTGCAAGGTTGAAGATATGGCCGGAAAAATAGAGGACGGCAGGAAGCACGGGATAACCACTGTTGCGGTGATGCTTTTGGGCAGCGTGCTTCTTGTGCTCGCGCTTGCCATTTCATCCTATGTTTCCTCGCTTTCTCTTTTGAACAGGCAGCTTGCCTCGATAGAGCAGGCATCTGTCCAGTCGGACGCTGCTGCGCAAGGCATACGGGCCCTTCTTGCGTACGAAGGAGTGAATGTCACGCGCATGCAAGGCAATTCCTCTGCCAATGTATCATTCAGGATGGACTTCCAAAAATTCCGCAATTACTCTACAGATGCAGACCGGCTCGCATCATTCATTGCCTCGGCGCCCGGGCAGAATGTGAGCATAAACACCACCGAGGCTAGGTGGCCGAAATTCACGCTTGTGCCGCAGAATGTGTCGGCTGATTTTGGGACTACCGGATGGACGAGATATGCTGCAGGGAGCGATGCAGGAAGCATCAGAGGATATGATGTGCTCGTGGGGCTTGGGCAGCCCACCCCAACACTTAACTGGACGGCTAAGTCGGAAGTGCCGCAGGGGGACCCTGATGCCCTCTATCTGCATATCGGAGTGCAGGGGAATGAAGGAAGCCCGGCATCATATTCTGGCTATTTGAACAAGAGCAATGCGGGCGAGGTGCGGCTGCAGGATGGGGCTGGCAAGCTCCTGATGATTGTGTTTGTGGTGCCGCCTTCAGGGCTGCAAATATACTACGATGCTGGCAACGGAACCGCAGGAACAGGGCTGAATGGAACAGTTGAAACGGTTGTGATGCTAAACGGAAGGACCACGGCTGTGCTTGGCACAAGCATTATTAACGTAAACGGAGCTGTCAAAAGCAGCGGGCACGTGTACATGGATGAGAATTAGCATGCGCACTTGCCATGTTTATGTTTTAGGCTGTTTGGCAGCACAAAAAGGTGGATGTGGATGAAAGTCAGAGATATCATGCGCACTGATTTTGTTTCCTTTACAAGCGATTCGCGGCTGGAGGAAGTGGTCAAGGCTTTCGCAGAAAAGAAAATCAATTCCGCCCCTGTTTTCGAGGGCAAGGAATTCATGGGAATTGTAAGCGACTTTGGGATGATAAAGTATTTCACGCCAAAGGAATTCGGTTTCCTGTGGCTGAAAAGCAAGCCGGTTGCAATCGAGCAGGTGAAAAATGTCACTGCGGGAGAGCTTGCCAAAAAGCCTAGGCTGGTGCTTTCGCCAGAGATGCCACTTGTAGGGGCGCTTCCGAAAATAGCCCTTGCCTCCGAGTGCATACCTGTCATGGAAAAGGGCAAATTCGTGGGGCTAATGCGCGGCGAGGATGTGACCGAGTTTTTCCTGAAGATGCTTGCGGCAGACCACTATCAACAGCAGGCTGCTTCAGGAACCGATGCGCAAGCAGAGGCGCAGGGGAACAGGGGCATTGGAAGCACCATGGACGACATACTTGCCGTTGTGAGAAGGGACAAGGAAGTGAGCTGCGAGAAAATAGCAAAGGAGCTCGGGCTTTCCCTGAAGACGACTGAGAAGCTGTGCGAATCGTTAAGCAGGCACGGGCTTATCGAGCTTCGGAATTCTTTCGTGAGCGGCACGGTTGCAAGGGTGACACGAAATGAAAAGTCCTGATGACAAGCAGGCTGCAGGCGAAGTTGATTCTTACCGCGTGAGCGACGGCACCCTCGAGGCAATGGTCAGCATCTCGCAGAGAGAGGACGACACCATAAGGACGTATTCGCTGAGGGCGCCGCAGTGGGAAAAGGGCACGTCAGCCTTTGTCGAGGACCTGAAATCCGAGCTTCTCAAGAAAGTGAATATCACAAGCCAGGAGGCCCTCAACCTCAAGATGGCTGACGAACTCAAGAACCGGTTTTTGGACATAGGAAAAAGCATGGTGCAAGAAAGCATGCCCCACCTTACTGCAAAGCAGTCCGAGCTTATGGCACGGAAAATAGTGCAGGACATGCTGGGGCTGGGCGACCTCGAGTTCCTGCTGCATGATGACTGGATTGAGGAAATATGCGTGAACGCGTCAGACCAGCCGGTTTGGGTCTACCACCGAAAGTACGGGTGGATAAAGACTGACTTATATATCCAAAGCGAGAACCAGATATGGAACTATGCCACATCGATTGCAAGAGGGGTTGGCAGGCAGATAAACACGCAGATGCCGCTTCTGGATGCCTCGCTTTCCACAGGCGACCGCGTGAATGCCACGCTTGCGCCCATTTCGTATTTCGGGAACACCATAACAATAAGGAAATTCGCGCGCAAGCCATGGACCATTACAGATTACATCTCGCGCAAGACCATTTCCGCCGAAGTTGCTGCGCTCATCTGGCTTGCCATACAATACGAGCTGAACGTGATAATCTCCGGAGGGACAGGCGCTGGAAAGACATCCATGTTAAACGTGCTTTCCATGTTCATACCGCAGAACCAGCGGGTGGTATCCATCGAGCAGACGCGCGAGCTTACGCTGCTCAAGACCTATTTCCAATGGGTGCCACTAATTGTCCGCGAGCCCACTGCTGAAGGCAAGGCAGGCATAACCATGCTTGACCTCATGGTAAATGCCCTCCGTATGCGGCCTGACAGGATACTTGTGGGCGAGATTCGGCGCGCGGAGGAAGCGCAGGTGCTTTTCGAGGCAATGCATACCGGCCACTCAGTTTATGCCACGCTGCACGCGGAAACTGTGGGCGAAACCGTGAGGAGGCTTGCCAACCCGCCATTGAATATCCCGCCAGTTATGATGGAGTCCTTGCACCTTGTGCTTGCCATGTACCGCGACAGGCGAAGGAATGTGCGCAGGGTGCTTGAAGTGGGCGAGCTTGTTCCAACAGACAGAGAAGGGATAGCGCAAAATGTCATTTACAGGTGGCGCGCCTACAAAGACGAGCTTGTGAAGGCGGAACCTTCAGTGCGGCTGCTGAACACTATAAAGTCATACACC
>JAWBPP010000013.1:0-20343 GCA_038824715.1 Candidatus Anstonellaceae archaeon | reverse complement strand
TTCTGACGGGTTTTCATCCGCCGTGCACAATATTTGCAGGGAAAGCAATGTCGGCTCGCTGGTGGAATACATCGGTCTGCCTTTTTTTGATGGATTCGAGGAATTCTGCAGGAAAGAGAAGAAGGATGCGCTTGAGCTTCTGAATTTGGGATGCGACTATGAAATACTGGCGTGCATCCCCCAGGAGTGCTTTTCCGCGGCAACGAGGATTGCGAAATCGCTTGGCACCGAACTTTGGGAGGTAGGGACTGTGCTCAAAAAGGACATTCTTCTTGAAAAGGACGGCAGGATTGCGAAATTGCCGAAAAAGGGGTTTGCGCATTTTGAGTGAATTTCAACGCTGAATTTTGATACGCTGGTTTAAATTATTTTTAGAGAGAATAAATGCTGTGGGTGCCGTGGGCGTTTGGCGGCCAGAAGCAAACTCCTCTGTTGCGATACTCAAACAAACAGCTCTGCGCAGGCTGGACGTAGTTGAGAATAACGCCAGAACCAAGATAATTACGGACGGAATGGTAAATTCGGCGTGGGCAAAGGCAAGGCTCGTAAGAAAGATGATTGAGGCCACTGATGATGAAGATAGGCTATATTCTGCTGTCAGAAGCATATCAGCAATAGAAAGAGAGCTGACTGAACCAGGAGCCAGCGTATATTCGCCCACAGCAAAGGTTGCGCATCCAACTGGAAACAGGAGCAGATTTTTCGACTACATGATGGAGGACCGTGTGCCTGAAAGTTTTGTCGAGCCAGCAATAAAATTCGAAGAAGAGATGGCAGGTTTTGGCTGGAAGCTGTTTGTCGATTGCGGATTGGTGTTAGGGTCGAACACCGCTTACAGCGATTTTGTCGCGGGGTTCATGTCTGCTGATGTGACACGGCACCCTCAAGTTTTATCTGAAATGCCGTCATGGAAAAGGCGTTGGCTGCAGGAAGGAAATTTGGAAGGGTTTTCCTGCTCGATAAAATTTAGCGACAGGGCGCTTGGGCTTGGCAATAGGGAATCGAAAGCGTATGTTATTGCTTCATTGATGCACACTGGAGACAGGAACCGGTTGTTCTTCAGGCAGATGGAAAGCGTATCCAGATTTTTGGGATTTTCATTGGAGCTTAATGAAACTGGAAAGAATCTGCACATCTACTTTGCCCAAGGGAGCCGGATGCTTTCAGCCCATTTGATATCTGGCGAACTTTATGTCCCGCCAGAGGCCTGGCTTTCGAGCAGAAAGTGATAGAAAAAAGAAAAGGAAAACTGTCAGCAGCTTGCAAGACACTTGGCTTTCTCATCTCCGTCAAGATAGCTGCATAATGAGCACGCTTCAAAATCGCTGCCGTTCCCCAACGCAGATGGGAGCGTGAACTCGATGGGCTCGGCTGGAAGGGCGAAGTCCGAATCCGAGACGCTTGTAGAGTAGCTCTTTGCCTTCATGAGAAACTCGGCATTTTTTCCTTCGGATTTCGCAGTTGTCAGCATATAGAGCGGCACGCCCTCTGGAGAAACGCAGTACCGGACGTTGGCCTCATCACTTGTGACCCTGAAGCATGTGGCAGTCACTCCCGCGACCTGCATGGTGCCATCCGCGCTGACCGAGTATTTCGCGGCGTTTTCCTTGAGCTTGTTTTTAAGGTCATAGCTTAGTTGACTGGAGTCCGTCTGCTCGGTTTTCGGAACTGAGAATTTGAGGCAGCCCCAGGAGCCCTGCTTTGTGCAGGAGTACATGTCGCTTCCGAGAAAATAGGTGCGCAACTCGATGTTCGACGCAGTTGCATCTATCCTGATTTTGCCGATGCCCTTCACATACTGGGTCATCTCGGAAACTCCTTGCATGCCGGTCCCTGAAAGTTCGTATGTCGCCTTCCAGCCACTGTTGAGCCCGAACAGGCCAAGCAGGCTGTCAAGGGGGCTTTTTTCTGGCTGGGAAGCTTGCGAGCCCCCGCTGTTTTCTCCAGCGCCAGAATCGCCCTTAGGCTGCCCGCCTCCAGCATTGTTCGAAGGCGCTTGTTGTTTTTGTTCGCCTGTGCATCCGAAAATGAGCATGGCGCAGACTAGACTGACCAGAATCAGACTCTTCATGAAAACCCACCTCGGAAAGAGAAGCAGTCGCTAGGCTTATAATTGATTCATCGTTCGCTTCGAACCCAAGATCCGTTGGACTTGCGGGTCCACCAGCTCGTTGAGCTTTTCGCTCATTCGGCTTCGAACTCAAGAAACTGTCGTGCTTTCGGGGCACGACAATTCTTGAGTGCTCCGCACTCAAGATCTTCGTCATGTGTGCAGGTCTCTGAGGTCCGCACTCAGCAATACCTCGATAACTTCATCGCGGAAGGAATAGGCTTGGGATGAGAATATAATTGGAGCGGCTTACTCGCCGAAAATAGAACCGAACCCCACTTCGGCACTGCTCTCTTCATCCTCAATCGCTTTCGAAACTGCGGCAGTGACTTCTGGATTGCAAAGAACGGCAAGCCCCGTCAGCTTTTCCTTGGCAAATTGCGCGAATTCGTCCGTGCACTTCACGTAGAGGTAGGCTTTCCCCGAATCCTGCTTGACTGCAGCCCCCTCTTTGAGCTTGTAGCCGTTCCTTGAGAAACTCTTCTCGGCATAAGGCTCCGCCTCAAGAAGCGCATTGAGCTTTGCCTTGTCTGCTATTGGGAGTTCGAATACGAGTATCAGAAAAACACCTCTATTTCTTTATCCAGGGAAGAAGAATTGCCAATCCTATCACTATTATTATTGCAGGGCCAAGGGGCAGCGTTGTCTTGAGGAAGCCCATCTCGGCAGCAAGCCATACGCACCCAAGCGCGCAGATGAGCATGCCGTAGCCCAGGTTTTCCTTGCGCATGGATTCGAAATTGCTCTCCTTTTTTGCCATGGGATCCATTTCTCCGACCAGTTAAAAAATCTACCTTCTCCGCAGTATTTTCCCTTTCCGCCTTATCTGCCTCAAGCTGCCATCGTAGAGGATTATTCCTAGGTCGCCCGAGCGCTCAAGGACCGCGCTTTTCACTGCCGAAACGCTCCCCACGCCCTTGCCGCGGAGCAGTTCCAGTAATTCATCCTCGTTCAGGTCCTCGTCCTCAAGCGCCTGGTAGATTATCCTTCCTTCCTTGATCACTTCCCTGCTTTTCCCATGGATAATGAAGCTGAGGAGCGGGTGGTGTTCGGTGAGCTTGGTGATTGCAATTTGCAGCAGTACCACCACGAATACCGCCATGATCGCATTCCGAAGGGGCGTCACGCTTTCCGAATAGAGCATGGCGTCGCCCACTGCTGAGCCGAGCGCGATTATTATGAGTATGTCAAATGGGGAGAGGCTTGCCATCCTCCTTTTTCCCGCGATGCGCAGCATGGCGAGCGTGAAAACATAGATTAGGAGAATGCGGATTATTTGCGTGAATGCATCCGTGCCTTCGAGCATCTTATAACCTTGGAGCCCCCGACGATGGAGTGGTCCGAAGGACCACGACAGATTTTGCGCAGCAGCGCAAAAGAGGGAGCTCGAACCGCAGTGAGAGCCCCCGACGAGATTTGAACTCGTGACATCCAGTTTACGAAACTGGCGCTCTACCGCTGAGCTACAGGGGCACTGCTTAAAAAACAAAACGCCGACGAGGAGATTAATTCTGGTTCCCCCCATTTTTGATTTTCTTTTGGGGTTCACCAAGACCTTTTCTTTTTGAAAAGAAAAGGGATTGGTTTGAACTCCTAAGCCCCGAAGGGCACTAGATTCCCCGCAAAAACCGGTAGGATCTCGAGTCTAGCGCGATACCGGATTCTGCCACGTCGGCATGATTGGAGCTTTGCTGCAATTGTTTAATAAGGTTAATTTGGAAATCCGCAAACATGAAGCCTATCATCGCTTTGAACCTGAAGGCCTACCAAGAATCGCTAGGAAAACCAGGCGTGAGGCTTTGCGAGATAGCCGAAGAGGTTTCGCACTACACCGGCGTTCGGATAATCGCAGCCCCTCAGGCGATTGACCTGAGGAATGCTGCTGGAGTTTGCAGAGACGTCTTTGCGCAGCATATTTACCCGAATCCAATGGGAGCCTTTACCGGCTCAATCACTGCAGACGCAATAAAGCAGGCTGGCGCGAGGGGAAGTTTGGTGAACCATTCCGAGCATCGCATACCAGAGAAAGTGATTGCGGCGACTATTGCTAAGCTTAAGGAAACGGGGCTGGAGTCCATGCTTTGCACCAAAGACACGGAAGAATCGGTGAAGCTTGCAAAATACAAGCCGACTTTCCTCGCGGTTGAGCCGCCTGAGCTGATTGGGAGCGGCATTTCCGTTTCCACTGCAAAGCCAGAGATTGTAAGTGGCACTGTGGAAGCGGTTGCGCAGGTGAATGGCACGCCCGTGCTTTGCGGCGCAGGAGTGAGCACGCCAGAGGATGTGAAGAAGGCTATTGAGCTTGGGGCTGCCGGAGTGCTACTTGCATCGGCGTATGTGAAGGCGTCTGACCCAAAAAGGCTTCTTTTAGATATGGCACAGGCAGTAAAGTAAGACGCGACAGATCGTTGCAGATGGAACAAAGCTTATTTAAAGAAATAAAACGGCATCAGATGCATTGACTTTAGTGGGGGGAATTAATATGGGTGACGAGTCAGAAGGCGAAGAGCTGAACCTAGGAAATGGAAATGGCAACAAAAAAGTCGTTCTTGCATACTCAGGTGGCCTGGACACGTCAGTCATATTGAAATGGCTGGTGGAGCAGGGCTATGAAGTTATTGCCTATGTTGCAGACATCGGGCAGAAGGATGATTTCGAAGCTGTCAAGAAAAAAGCCATGAATACCGGCGCTTCGAAAGTCGTTGTCAAGGACTTAAAGAAGGAGTTTGTCACGGACTATATTTTCCCTGCTATTAGAGGAAACGCGATTTACGAGAGCAGGTATCTTCTCGGCACATCGGTTGCAAGGCCGCTTATTGCAAAGCACCAGATTCTTGTCGCGGAAGCAGAGGGCGCAGAATATGTTTCGCACGGCGCCACTGGCAAGGGCAATGACCAGGTGAGGTTCGAGTTGACTTACTATTCGCTCAAGCCAGACATTAAGGTGATTGCGCCTTGGAAAATGCAGAAATTCCTTGACGAGTTCAAGGGAAGGGACGACATGATCGCCTATGCGAAAAATCACGGCATCCCCGTCTCGGCTACTACGAAAAAACCCTACTCGGAGGATGAGAACCTGATGCACATTTCGCACGAGGCAGGGATTCTTGAGGACCCTGCACTCATTCCCGAGGAGAGCGTTTACTCAAGAACGGTTGACCCGCACAAGGCACCTGAGAAATCCACATGGATTGAGGTGCATTTCAAGGACGGCACGCCAGTGAAGATTGTGAACAAGAACGATGGCACTACGAAAACCGACCCGCTGGAACTCTTTGTTTACGCAAACGAGCTGGGCGCTGCAAACGGCATTGGAAGGATTGACATGGTGGAAAACAGGTTTGTCGGGATAAAGTCAAGGGGCTTGTATGAGACGCCAGGAGGCTACATACTCCACACGGCGCACAGGGACATAGAAGCCATTGCCATGGACAGAGAAGTGATGAGACTGAGAGATATGCTCTCGCCAAGGTTTGCCGAGATAATCTACTATGGCTTCTGGTTCTCGCCAGAGATGGACTTCCTCATGGCTGCGATAAACAAATCGCAGGAGTACATTGATGGCAAGGTAACGCTTGAGCTTTACAAGGGAAATGCATTCACACGAGCGAGAGAATCCCCCACATCGCTCTACGACAAGGAGCTGGGCTCGATGCACAAGTTGGGCGGCTTCAACCAGCAGGATTCGCTTGGCTTCATCAAGATAAACGCGATAAGATTGATGGCGCACAGGGCGATTCTGAACAAGCTGCAGAAGAAATCCAGGTAGGAATTTTTCTGTATTTGAGCGAGCGAATGAGAACTGGAATCTGAAGATGTAGCCAGCTGCGCAGCGCGTTACAAATACGATGTAGTAGTAGCTAACACATAGTGTTAGTAGCTAACAGTAAGGATTAGTAAAACTGCAGAACATGAATTATGGTTGTTCTAGCAGATCAGGTATGTCGTCCAGAAGCGAGGGCATTGGGATTTCGCTCATTGTTGGAATCGGCTTTCCTGCTGCCTGCGCCTTCTGTGAAGCGGTTTCCCATTTCTTGTGCCACATGAAAAGCAATGCCATGTTCATCTGCTCAATGTACATGGAAAGAACCCATGCCATGGCACCGTACGTTATGGCAATATAGTAGTAATAATCCGGCAATGTCATGTTCTCAGTAGCTTGGAAAAATATTGCGAGCGGCAGGAAAATCAATGCTGCTGCAAATCCACTTCCTGCATATGCAGTGAGGAACTCAGATATGTGACTTTTCACCACGCTTCCGCCGCGCTTGACCGCGCCTATTACTCCCCTGTCCTCCCAGGCAACTGCAGGCAGCACCAGAAAGATAAACAGTCTTACCAGCTTTCTTACCATGTCAATGCCCAGGCCGAGCCAGGAAAACGCCCCGCCCTGGCCGGTCAGTGCCTTGGCTGCCTCCCGTGTAGATTGCTCGGAGCGCTTGTTCTTGTCCTTTACGGAAGATAGGAGTGCCTCGATAACTGTTAGGATAACCCATATTATCGCCCAGAAAAAGGAGAGTACCAACACTGCGATGAAATCCTTCTGGAAACCCTCAGCAACCGCTGCCTTGAGATTCAGTGGTTTGCCGGTCTCGTGCTGCTGGATGAGCTCGAGCATTATGATGCACGAAAATGAGAATAGGAGGGAGTAGAAGTAGATTATGCCAAATAGAATGAATAGCGCGCCTGCGATGTCAAGCCCTTGCAGCATGGTTTCTGAATTGAAGTAAGTGTAAAGCACAAGCGGAGCCATGAGCAGCCAGACAATAAGCAGGGGAACAGCAAAAACAGGGTATTTGACAAGGACATGAAGGGAATCTTTGAATATCTTGGCGCCGTTCTTCAGGCCTTCGAACATGCTATCGCCTCCTAAGTTCGCAGCTCTATTTCCCTTTTCACCTTTTCAATGAATGAGTTTAGCGGTACATCGTTTTCTATTTGCCCGTCGCGTGTTCGCACTGCGAGGTTGCCGGACTCCTTTTCCTTCTGCCCGACCACAAGCATGTAGGGGATTTTTTCCATCTGCGCATCGCGGATTTTTGCGCCGATTGTTTCCTGCCTGCAGTTTGCCTCTGCGCGGATTCCGGCTTGGCGCATTTGGGAAGCGAGCGATTCGGTGAATTCATTGTAGGGGTCGGAAACTGAAAGGAGCGTAACCTGTGTTGGGGAAAGCCAGAGAGGGAATTTGCCAGCGTAGTTTTCCACAAGCACGCCAAGGAAGCGCTCAAATGAGCCGATGATTGCGCGGTGCAGCATTACTGGAGTGTGCTGCCTGCCGTCCGCGCCCTCGTATTGGAGCTTGAAGCGAGAAGGCATCTGGAAGTCCACCTGTATTGTGGCAAGCTGCCAGTTTCGCCCCAATGCGTCCTTTACATCGAAATCTATCTTGGGGCCGTAGAATGCGCCGTCTCCGGCGTTTATTATGTATGGAATCTTGTTTTTCTTCAGCGCATCTTCCAAGTGCTTCTCTGCCGCGTCCCACTGCGCAAGCGCGCCCATGTATTTTTCCGGGCGGGTGGAAAGCTTTGCCTGGAATGTGAAGCGGAATGTGTCAACATACACGAATTTGACAAAATCAAGCATTGCATCTATTTCGCTGCCAATTTGCTCTGGTGCGCAATAGATATGCGCGTCGTCCTGCGAGAACTTGCGAACGCGCGTCATGCCGCCGAGCACGCCACGAAGCTCGTTTCGGTGAAGCATGCAGAAGTCCGCAATGCGAAGGGGCAGGTCGCGGTAGGAGTGCGCGGAGCTTGCATAAATCAGGCAATGCGAGGGGCAGTTCATCGGCTTGAGCGAAAACTCTGTTTCATCCACAGGGAGGATGAACATGTTTTCCTTGTAGAACTGCCAGTGGCCAGAAGTTTCCCAGAGCTCCTTGTTGTAAAGCTGCGGAGTTATCACTTCCTTGTAGCCGCGCTTTACATATTCTGCGCGAAGAAAGCTTTGCAGCTCGTTGTAGATGATTGCGCCTTTTGGGAGTATGAATGGCGAGCCCGGGCTCCATTCGTGGAACATGAACAGGCCAAGCTGCGTTCCGAGTTTTCTGTGGTCGCGCTTTTCTGCCTCCTCTATGCGCTTCATGTATTCCTCAAGCTGCTTTTTTTCGGGGAAGGAGATTCCGTAGATGCGCTGGAGAGTTTCTTTTGAAGAATCGCCGCGCCAGTAAGATGAGGAAAACTTTGTGAGCTTAAATGCCTTGATTAGCCCTGTTGAGGGGATGTGGGGCCCCCTGCACAGGTCGCACCACTTTTCTCCGGAATAATAGACCGAGTGCTCGCCCTCTGGTATTTCGTCTATTAGCTCTACTTTGAACTTGTTGTGCTTGAACATTTCGCGCGCTTTGGCTTTCGTAAGCTCCACGCGCTGGGATGGCTGGTCTTCTTGCACTATCTTTGCCATTTCCGCCTCTATTTTTGAAAGAGCGTCGGGAGTGAGTGCCGGGATGCTTGCAAAGTCATAGTAGAACCCTTCATCAATGGGCGGGCCGATGGTTGGAAGCGCTTTCGGGTAAAGCCGCATGACTGCTTGTGCTAGGACGTGTGAAGTGGAATGCCAGAAGGCCGCCTTGCCTTGCGGCGAGTCAAATGTGTGCGCCTTTATGGAGCAGTTGGAAGTGAGGGGAAATGCAAGGTCGACCTGCTTTCCGTCCACTTCTGCGATGAGAGTTGCGGAAAGCAATCGCTTTCTTATTTTTCCAATTGCATCGCTAGCTGTTGCGCCCTTTTCCACATCGATTGTCTTGCCGTCAGGAAGCGTCACTTTAATCATAATGCGTTTATCGGCTGAAAGCGTTATAATCGTTTATAACAACGCGCCGACGAAGCCCGCTATCACAGACTTGAAAAAGAAAAAGAGAAGAGTAGAGGCTATTGCAAATGGCGGGAAATATTTCATGCCGTAAAGGAGCCGGCCTTCCATGATTATGCCGATAAGAAGCGAGGTAAGGAGGCAGGTGCCTGCGATTGTTATGAAGCCTGCCTGCTCGATGAATTTCACATCGATTTTGAGCTTGGGCGCCGCCAGTGCTCCGAGAGAGCCGCCTGCTGATGAGCCGCTCGATGCTCCCTCGGACAGGTTGGCTTCGAATTTTGCGAAAATAGTCAGGAACTGCGTGGAAATGGCAAGCAGGAGAGGGAGCCCGAAGAGAAGGATGAATGCAAGGAAGATTGCGTATGACTTTGTGGTGACAAGCATCTGGCGCCTCATTTCCTCTGTTTCGCGGATTTCTTCTGCAGATGTTTCAAGGAGATAGGCGAGCCTGCCACCTGAGCGAAGCTCGTTTTCAAAGAAGCCCACCATGCGGCGCAGTATGGCACTGTCTATTGTCACGGTTAGCTCGCGCATGGCATCGGTGAATGATTCGCTTCCAAGCGAACGGGAGGAGACATAATTTATTTCTGTTTGGAGCGGCCCGAACTCTGGGCGCGCCGCTGCCTGGAAGGCTGCGAAAGGAGTCATGCCTGAGCGCAGGTTGGCCGCCACCATAAGGAGAAAGTCCGGCAATACCTTGTCCACGCGCTTGGTGCGGTCGGCAATCAGATAGTAAAGGTGGAGGTAGATTAGGAGCAGCGAGAGGAGCGAGAATGCCAGCCCGAGCACTATGCCAAGGACGAACTGGTCTGCGAGAGTGGCGGTCCTGAATGGCGGCACTTCAATTTTGAAGAGAGGAATTACGCTGAATGGGAGAAGGAAGCCAACTATGCCAAAAAGCACGATGAGGAGAATGCGCGAGCCTAGCCATATTTCAGGAGGGGTTTCCACTCCGGCATAGGCAAGAAGCTGTGAAACCCTGTCCTTGCTCCGCTGGCGCGAGAATTGCGAAAAGCGTTTTTCAATCACGTATTTTGTCATGCGTATCACTAGCCATTAACAGGAGCGTGCGTCCGCTGCGCTTGCGAAACGCGTTCGTTTTCCGATAATGTATTTGCCATGAGCATCACATAGATGGGCTAGACGAACAGGCTCGGCCTCTTGAGCTTCACGTATGCGATTATCCCAATCTGTCCAAGGAAGCTCGCCCCAATTATCCCCCCGAAAACTTCAGGGGAGATGCCAAGCATCCCGAACACAGAGAATATCACAAGGACAGTGGTTCCGATTGTGGGAAGCACTGCGGAAATCATCAGGTAGACCAAGATTATGAAGTTCAGTTCTGCTGTGAAAGACTTGCTGACCGAGAACTGATAGTCCACAAGCATTTTCACTATGCCCTTGAGGGCGGAATCCAACTGCGCGCCGGAGCGGATTGCGGTCACCATCTGCCAGGAGGTTTTTTTCAAGTATTCCGATTGCGTGCGCACAGCCATTTCCTCAAGCGCAGAAACAAGCGAAGTGCCGCCTTTGACCTGCATGGAAACAAACTGGAACTCGCGGCTGACATATTCGTAGTTCGAAGCTGCCACATTGTCGATTGCCGTGAAGACCGGTATGCCCGAGCTTATCTGTATGAGAAGGTCGCGCATGGCAAATATGAGCTCACGGTCCACGCGGGCTGCGATGTTTTTCGCGATTATTTTCGGGTAAGCCAGGTGGAGCGTGAGGAAGAAGAGGAAGGAGAGCATGAACGAGAGGAAGACCATGAGCACCTGCGCGTTGGGGGGGAGGCTGCTTCTTGTTGCTACGAAGCCCACAAAAAGCGTGATAAGAATAGACCAGATTGCAGCAGAAAGGAATGCGATTGCGCAATAGCCTTCGGTCTCGACATCCACTCCGATGTTGCGCAGGTCGTATCGTATGCTCGGGTAGAATGATGCAACGCGAACTCCGATTCCGCGGAAGCGCGCGCCCAGGGTGTTTGCTGAGGAGAGGGGGAGCAGGACGAGGGGAATGCGCTTTATTTCGAGTTTCATAAGACCAGCACGCAAGAGCCAGACCCTACTTCTTTTCCTCAGAGCCCTTCTTTGCTATTTCTAATATTTCCTTTGGTTTGCTGTAGTAAAGCGCCATTATCCTGCCGACTGATTCCATGTCGGACAGCTTGTTCTTTATCATCCACTTGAGGATTGTTGCACGGTTCCGTATGTCTGCCCAGATTTCCTCTTTCGTCATTCCAGTGTGCAGGTTGAGCTCCTTCAGATATTTGTTCGGCTCGCCCACCATTTCGAATGAATCGTTCCTCGGTCTCCAGCGGTAGATGGCATTTGCTGTCACTTCCTCCTCCTTTGCCCCGCTTGTTATCTCGCATATTTCAAGCGTGCGGCGGATGTTCTTCCTGCGGTCGCGGTATTGGACAACGAGAAGGTTGATGGAGTCAAGCTGAGACGGTGGGAGGCTGATTGGAGGGGTGATTAGCCTGCGCACTGCCTGGTTGCCAGTGTCAGCGTGAAGGGTGGAGCAGACAGAGTGGCCAGTGTGCATTGCCTCGAAAAGCACCTCGGCTTCGCGCTCGCGCCTCATTTCGCCCAATAGTATCCTGTCAGGCCGCATACGGAGAGCCGTGACTAGCAGATCGAGCATGGTAACCTCGCCTTGCCCTTCGGCATTCGCATTCCTTGTGAGAAGGGGCACCCAATTCCACTGGTATGGAGGAAGAAGGAGTTCGCGCGTGTCCTCTATTGTGACTATGCGCTGGTTCGGGGGGATGAAAGAGGCAAGAGCATTTAGGGCGGTTGTCTTACCGGACGCTGTGCCTCCTGCAATTATGACGTTCATTTCGTAGTGCATTGCCTGCCAGAGCATGCCAGCCATTTCCGGAGTCATGGTGTAGCCAGGCTCGCCTACTAGGTTGATGACTGTCCAGGGGTTGCGCGCAAAGCGCCGGATTGTTATCGTGTTCCCGTGGGAGGAGATAGGCGCGAGGGTGGCACAGACACGGTCGCCTGTCTCAAGGCGGGCGTCAAGTATTGGGTTGAGGTTTGCGATTTGCCGCCCCACCCTGCGGCCGATTTGCGATGCGTAGTTGAATATCGCCTCGTCGTCCGGCATGAAGAGGTTGGTTTTCAGCCAGCCAAATTTCCTGTGGTAGACTCCAAGAGGGCTTTGCGCATTGTTGATGATGATTTCCTCAAGCCAGTCGTCCTGGTTAAGCATGTCTATTTCGCCCAGGCCAAAGAGCTTGTGGAGAAGCACGCCGACAAGCACGTCTTCTGACTCCTTCCCGAGGTTGAACTGCGAGATGTATTTCTTTATCATGCCACGGAATTCTTCTCTTACCTGGTTGGCTTTTTCAAGGTCTGAAACATCTGATTGCATGCCTGGCGGGATAGCGCGTAGAAGCTCGTCTTTTATGAGGTCCAGGAAAACTTTTGTTGCGACGCCGAGTTCCACGAGCGAAATGTTGTAGTATTTTTCCTTGTCGCTGTCGCTGATTGTTACTGTCGCAGGGACGCCATCTGCGAAAAACGAGTAGCTGGAAATCACTTTGCCCTTGGAGGCAACGTCTTCCTTGGGGGGCTCGGCAGGAAGCACGCGGAACTTTACAGAGGGCTTTTCGGCGATGTTGATTGGGTAAATCAAGTCTACAAGGCCGCCCTTTTCAAGCACAGATGAGATGAGCTCGACGGTCTGCGGGGGGAGCTGCAGCTGGTGCGCAAGCTGGACCACGCCGATAGACTTTTTCTTCTGGACAATTGAGACTAGCTGGTCTATCTTTGTCTCAAGCATGTGGGGAAATCTCTTGAGAATTTAATAAGCCTTGCGGACGCAAATAGGCAGGGGAACGAAGATGGATGAAATTCCGTTGAGGCGCAAAAAGCTTTTTTCTGGCGCGCGATTTTCTTCGGTGCTGCTTTACAATGGCGATGCGGCACATTTGCCAAGCCCGTCATTCGTTTACTTTTCGGGATGCAGAGTGGACGGATGTTATCTTGTGCTCAAGAGAAATGGAGGAGTGCTGCTTTCGCACAAGATGAATTATGAGAGAGCGAAGGCCGAATCGTTTTATCCTGTGAAAATGCTCGGCAAGGATGCTGCGTCCGATTTGAAGAAGGCACTTGGAAGAGGAAAAATTGGCTTTGCGGCAAATGAGATGCCTGCGGCCCGGTTTTTGGCTCTGAAGAAGAAATTGAAGACAGAGCTAGTGGATGCTACTGGGAGGATTGCGGCGATAAGGGCTGAGAAGTCTGCAGGCGAAACGGCAAAAATTGCTGCTTCTGCAAAAATTGCAAGAAAAATATTGGAGTCTATTGTGCCGTGGGAATACAGAACGGAGAATGAGCTTGCCTCGCATTTGAAAATTGCTGCGCTTGCTGCCGGGTGCGAGGTGTCGTTCGAGCCCATTGTTGCAAGCGGGAAGAACAGCCGCTTCCCACACCACCAGCCGACGAATGCTCCGCTCGGGGATTTTGTGCTCGTGGACTTCGGAGTAAAGCTAGAGGGGCATTGTTCTGATCTTACGAGATGCTACTTCAGGAGTGCGAATGGGGCAAAGAAGGAGAGGGATGCATACGAAAAATGCAAGCGAGTGTTTAGCGAACTGTTTGCTTCATTGGGCAGCTGCAAAAATAGCAGGGATGTTGCGGTTCTTTCAGACAGGCTTGTGAAAAAGCACGGCTTGCCCGCCATGATCCACTCGATTGGTCACGGGATAGGGCTGGAAGTGCACGAGCAGCCGAGGCTTTGGGGCGAGTCGAAAGATTCGCTTCGCGGGGCTGTGCTTGCCATTGAGCCAGCGGCATACTTTGCCGATTTTGGCGTGAGATACGAAGAGATGGTTGCGAACGTGAAGGGGAAGTGGAAGAAGATTTAGGCTGAAGCGGATTCATCTGCTGGTTCTTTTGCAGCCAGGCTTTCCTTGTAGAGCTTTTCCATCCTGTCTATGTGCCCAAGCTGGCGAAGCTCGAGCTTTATTGCGCGGATGCGGCGGAAAGTATCAACCAGCGGGAGAGGGATGAACTGGATTATGGTGTCCATTGCAATCTCACGCAGAGATTCGTGTGTGAATGCCTTGTATATCTGCTCTGCCTTGGGCTTGATGTGCGCGGGCATCGAGTTGGTGATGGACTCCATGAATATTTGCTGGAAAATGTCAAGCGCTACCCCGATTCTGTTGAGCCACCGCATGCAGAACGCCACCGGAATCATAGCAATGAGCTGAATCTTCAGAGGGGAGATTGTATTGCTTAACAGCCTATGGAGCCATTCTGCTGAGCGCGGGCCAGCAATCTCGTGGGAGGCAGGCATGCCTGTTTTTATCAATGCATATGCCCCTATAACAAAGAAGGACGCGAATGAGAGCGCGCCCAGAGCGAATGTGAGCAGTTCCTGCAAGATGTCAACTTTCGAGCCGAGCTTTGCCAGATAGAAGGAGTTTCTCACCCCGAAAGCACCCAGGATTTGTGTTTCCTCCACCCCAAGTTTGGAGAGGAGCTTGCGCTTTTGTTCCAGGATTTTTACCTTGATTTTTGATATCCGCTCTATGTTCTTGTCCAAAAAGCCGTTGCCGTAGCCGTTTTCGTTATATCTGCTTTTTGCAAGCTCAGATTCGACCATCTTGTCGAAGAAAACTGAGAATTTTGACGGGTGCTCAGCTCTCTTTTTCTCTGCCCTTTCAATAGCATGGTTTATTTTTTCTGCCATCCAATAGAACGCCCTTGCCCTTCTGCTAGAAACCTGTGGCTTAAGCTGTTTATACTCCCTTACATGCATAGTATTATTTTACCACAAGAGTTTATAAGCCTAATCGCCACTTTTCGAGAGGCAGAGGTTTGGCAAGTCTTTTTAAGACATTGCACAGAATAACCCCATCCGAAGACGATTCAGTCGTACTTCTGCTGAATGGTGATATGAATGAAAATAGTGATAGCTGATTCGAAGACAGGCAAAGCCTATGGGCTGGAAGTAGCAAAAGACAAGGAGTCCGCGCTCATCGGGAAGAAAATTGGCGACAAAGTCGAGGGCGGGCTTTTCGGAGCTGACGGCTACGAGCTTGTGCTCACAGGCGGGAGCGACCTTGCAGGCTTCCCAATGCGAGCAGATGTTTCAGGCCCAAGAAGGGCAAGCATAATAGTCTCAAGCGGCCCGGGCTACAGGAAGACTGCCAAGGGCAAGCGCGAGAAGAGGAATGTGCGCGGCAACATCATTTCAGACCAGATTATGCAGGTGAATGCCAAGGTCGTAAATTACGGAAGCAAGCCCCTTGAGGAATTGTTCCCCAAGGCTGCTGCTGGCGAGAAAAAGGAAGAAAAGAAAAAGTAGTGGTTTTCCACACTAGTGATTTTTTTGCAAGCTGAAGTAAACATCGGTATGGTCGGGCACGTTGACCACGGCAAGACCTCGCTCACGCGCGCCCTGACAGGCAAATGGACAGACACTCATTCTGAGGAGCTCAAGCGAGGAATCACCATAAAAATCGGATACGCAGATACCACTTTCTACAAGAACAAGGACGGGAAATACGCAACTGAAGCAGAAGCGGCAAAGGAAAAAGACAAGTGGGAAGTGGCAAGGCGCGTTTCGTTTTTGGATGCGCCTGGGCACGAGACCTTGATGACTACCACTATTGCAGCTTCAAGCATAATTGATGGCGCGCTTCTAGTGATTGCTGCAAACGAAGAGTGCCCGCAGCCGCAGACCGAGGAGCATTTGCAGGTCCTGGACATCCTTGGCATCAGGAATGTTGTCGTGGTGCAGAACAAGATTGACCTTGTGAGCAAGGAAAAGGCGATTGAGAATTTCAAGCAGATAAAGAAATTCCTGAAAGGCTCAACTGCGGAAAGCGCGCCCATTGTGCCGATTTCAGCAAACTACAATGCGAATATTGACAAGCTGATTGAAACGATTGAGAAAACGATTCCTACTCCGAAGCACGACCCGTCGTTGCCTGCGCGCATGTATGTTGCCCGTTCGTTTGACGTGAACAAGCCTGGGACGGATATTTCGAAGCTGAAAGGCGGCGTGATTGGCGGCTCGCTCATACAAGGGACGCTGAGAGTGGGCGATGAGATTGAGATGCTGCCCGGGATTGCAAAGAAGAGCAAGGGCAAGGAAGTCATCGAGCCTATTGTGCTCAAGGTGCATGCGCTAATGGCCGGCAATGAATCAGTGCAGGAGGCAAAGCCTGGCGGGCTGATTGGGATTGCCACAGGCATTGACTCTGCGATTGCAAAGTCAGACCATCTGACAGGGAATCTGGTCGGGAAAAAAGGCGCACTCCCTCCAGTTATTACCGACATTGAATTGGAATACAAGTTGCTTTCGCGCGAGGGGTTTGACAACCCTGCGCTGAAGCCTGCCGAGCCGATTGTTATTTCCTCTGGCACGGCAACCTCCGTAGGCGTGATTGTGAAGCTCAAGGGCAACACGGTATCACTCAAGCTCAAGCGCCCCATTTGCGCCGAGAAGAAAAGCAAGATGGCGATTACAAGAAGGCTCGGGCAGAGATGGCGGCTGTCCGGGTTTGGGATATTGAAGTAGTTTCCTATTTTTGCAATTTTTTGAGAACAGCCAAAGCCGCATCCTTCTTTTCATACGGGACGAGCAGATTGTCGTGGTGGTAGGCTGAAATTGCGTTGCAGGCTATTTTTTCCTCCTCAAGTGCTGCTGTTACTGCGGCAAGAAGGCCGACTGAAAACAGGTCCGACTGGACTGCAAGCGTGATGAGGGCGAACGGGCCTGCGGCTTCTTTTTCTGAAATGGATTCCATTTCCTCCTTGATTTCTTCCAGGAAAACTATTGAGAGCCCTTCTTCCTCGCGGAATATGCCCACTATGTAAGAGAGATAATCGGCAAGTGTCATCAGTTGCGAGCCATCCACTGTGGCAAGGAAATACCTGCCGTCCAAGAGTTCTGGAAGGAGCTTCATAAGGTAGATTGGCAGATTGGTTTTAAATATAGCGTGAGAATTCCGTGCTAAGTTGGTTCTCATGAATATAGCTGGTTTGTGCGCTGTCTGCGGACGCACGGCTACCGAAACTTGCAAGATGTGCGGCAGGGGCAACTGCGGCAGGCAGCAGTGCAAGGTCGGATTTGTCTGCGTCCATTGCGCACGAGGGAAGGAGTAGCTACTTTTGTTCCATCTCTTTCCCTCTGAAAAACATTGCTTGCACTATGGCTTCGGAAATCGAGCCTAATCCTAGTTCTTCTGCTCTTTTCTTTGCTGCATCGGCAAGGCCGCCCTTGCAGGCGACCTCCGAAGAGATTTGCAGTGCTGTTTGATTGCCAGCCAGCCTTGCTGCCCCAGATGCCATGAAAGCCTGCGAAATCAGCTCTTCTGCGTATTCTTTGCAGATGCCAAGCTTTGCAGCAGCATCAGACAGCCTGTCGGCAAAATCTGCTGCAATTGCCTCCATGGAAGCGGCAAGGGCAGTGAATGCCGCCCTGCCATTTTCGGAAATCCATTCCACTCTTCCAAAGGAACCGAAAATTCCTTCGGCAATCCGCTTGTCGCGCTCGCTTGCGCTTTTGCCAAAGCAAAGCCCGCTTCGCGCAAGGTTGGATTTTACCCCCTCAAGGCCTGCCATAGCAGAGACCACCCCGGCATAAGAAGCCATGCTTTCAACATGCGAGATGGTTTCGCCTGCTGCGACGAAAATCACCGTCCGCCCTGCAAGGTGCGAGCCGATTTCTGAAAGCAGCGCTCCCATATCGTCCTTCTTCACGCACAGAAGCACTGCATCCGCTGTGCGGACAGCCTCCTCGTTGCTGCTGCAAACCTCTGCGCCAAGTTCTGAAATTCGTGCCAGATTTTCTTGTTTGCCCCTGTTGCTGACTGAGACGTCGCATGCCCTTGCAACGCCGTTTTTGATTATGCCTTCGGCAAGCGCGCCGCCCATGCTTCCAAGCCCGATTATTGCTATCTTCGTGCCCGAAGCAAGTATTGTCCCTCTACCTAGGAAGCCCATCCCTTCCCGCAATTTGTTTTTGCATCATCTGCACTACCTCCTATTTTGTTTTTTTTTTGCTTTCTTTGTGTGTCCGGAGCCTGTTACGGCATAATTAGTGTGGAGATGGGCTGGACGGCCCTGGTCTTGGGTAGTGCCTGCGGCTGGCGGATTGGAAAGAAGAAATTGGTGCCAGCTGCAAATTCAACATGGCAGAAATTGCGCTTGCGCTGGCTTATATAGAGATGTAACAAAACCGGAAACTAGCGTTTGAAAATTTTTTTGATGGCATCGAGAATTCCGTTTGGCATGGAGATGCCCTTTATCTGAATGCTTGCGCCTTTGCCGCCAAAAGAAACAGCAGTCATTTTCAGGCTGGCTGTGGAAGAAGACACTGGCCCTGCCTTGCCAAGGATGACGGAATCTGGATTCTTTTTGTATTTTTCATACATGGCAGGATAAGCCTTCTGCAGATAATCTTCGAGCTCGATTCGCGATGAGAATTTTTTCGTGAATGCTTTTTCATCGTGCTTTATTTCAATCACAAAATCACAGCTTCAGGAAATGCTCGTGGAACTTTGTTGTTGTGAGCTCGGGATGGAAGGAAAGCGCAAGGTAGTGCCGCTCGCCTGCGATGTCGGTCTTTTTCTGGTAGAGGGCAACCGCGTCTTCCCCATGGAATGCCATGGGGTGCACGCCCTTTTCAAACGAGAGGAATTTTGGTGCGCGGATGAACACTCCGTGGAAATTGCCAAGGACTGATGTCAGGCCTGCTTCGAATGAGGAGAGCTGCGAGCCGTATGCGTTCCTTGAGACAGAAATGTCCATGAGCGAGAGGAATTTCTGCCCCGGAAGCGCGCCTTCCACGTTTTTCGCAAGCAATATCGCGCCTGCGCATGTCCCCATTATCTTCCTAACCTGCCGTGCCCGCTCGAATACGCCTGCGCGAAGCATTAGTTTGGAAAGTGTGGTGGATTCCCCTCCAGGAATGATGAGGCCGTCGATGTTTTCCATGTCTTCAGGAGTGCGGACTTCGACAACTTTCACGGGAGTGCCAATATTTTCTGATGCGAAAAGAAGAGCGTGTATGTGCTCGTCCACGCCGCCTTGCAGCGCAAGAACGCCGATTTTTTTCATGCATGTGCCTCGGAAGCTAATTGCCGCGGTAGGAGAGCCGCTGCTCGTGCGCAAGTGAATTTACGTCAAGGCTGTCCATGGGCTTGCCTAGGCCTTCGGATGCCTCGGCTATCTTTTTCGGGTTGTTGTAATGAGCCACCGCATTCACAATTGCCTCTGCCCGCCTCTCAGGGTCAGAGGATTTGAATATCCCGCTCCCCACAAAAACTCCGTCCATGCCAAGCTGCATGCACAAGGCTGCGTCAGCAGGAGTTGCAACGCCTCCGGCTGCAAAATTAACCACAGGCAGCCTGCCAAGCTCCACCACTTTTTGCACAAGGGAAAGCGGCACGCGCATTTCCTTCGCAGACTTTTCAAGCTCGTCCTCGCTTTTCCCTTTTAGAGAGATTATCCCTTTGTTGAGAGTCCGGATGTGGCGAACCGCTTCCACTATGTTCCCTGTTCCTGCTTCGCCTTTTGTGCGAATCATTGCAGCGCCCTCTGAAATCCTGCGGAGAGCCTCGCCCAAGTCGCGGCAGCCGCACACGAATGGCACTTTGAACTGCCACTTGTCGATATGGTATTCGTGGTCTGCAGGCGTAAGCACTTCGGATTCGTCTATGTAATCAACTTCGAGCGATTCGAGTACTTGGGCTTCCACAAAATGGCCAATCCTGCATTTTGCCATGACCGGGATTGTTACTGCTGCTTTGATTTCCTTTATCTTGAGAGGATCTGCCATGCGCGCGACTCCGCCCAGTCTGCGGATATCTGCGGGCACTGCCTCAAGCGCCATGACCGCAACTGCGCCTGACTCTTCGGCGATTTTTGCCTGCGCGGCATTGACAACGTCCATTATGACGCCGCCTTTGAGCATCTGCGCAAGGCCTGCTTTGACTGCGAAGGTTCCAACTGAAGAATTTGGTTCTTTTTCTGCCAATCAAGACACCTTTCCCATCTGAATAGCGAGGCACAGGTTAAAAAAACCTCTCGGGACTTTTGCTGTTTCGCACTGTTCGTCCATTGTCGTTGAAAGTGGGATTTAGGTTATAAATAGTTCCGGTAGAATGTGCCAACGTGATTTGCATGGCTCAGAAAAATACACCGGAGATTGGAGGCAGGCATGCTAAGCGCCCTGTGATGGCCCATCATAGAGACAATACTCTACAAATGCACATCACAAGCTGCGTGGGAACGCTAAAGCTGTCCACGAAGGATGAAAGCCCCATGGGCAGCGTGCGCGAAAAGAAAAGAGAACACGAAATTCCGCCCCATGCGATAATGTAAGACAGATTTTTTCCACGTTTTTCTACTTTTGTTTTTGCGTTTCGGGGAGGGAATTTGTGCGAAACGCGC
>JAWBPP010000012.1:0-20358 GCA_038824715.1 Candidatus Anstonellaceae archaeon | reverse complement strand
CAGCAATCAAAGCGCCAGTCAGCGCAGCAGTCGCCCAGACATTCGCCCTTGCCCTTGTCTCAGCGCCCATTACCTGCCCAGCCGCATAGATTACTCCTGCCACCACAATCATCAGCATGCACACGACAGGCAGCATGCTCTGCAAGCCAAGGCAAAGGCTTGCCATGGCATTGACCACATTGCCAATTCCACTGGCGTTTGCCAAATAGGGCATGGCAGCGACGAAGAGCAATGCGACTTTTTGTTTCCGGTCCATAAGCTGACCCTTAATACCTGTTGTTGTTACTTATGTATTTATCTGGTAATCATTATTTAAACCTATCGATTGCATCAAGGAAGTAAAAAATGAAATGCCGGGGGCGAGATTTGTCCAACCGGTTTTCTCGTTTTTCATGGGCATTTCACATCGAAGGAAGCAAGAGCACGGAAAGCGGTTTTCCGTGAACGCTTTTTCGAGCGTCCCCATCTGGTTGTGCATTTTCGCCGAAACGAAAATGCATCAGACATCGAGAGATTCCTCGCTCGATGTTGAGCGAGAAAAAGGGTTCTTGAACTCGCACGGGGGTTTCCCCCCAACAGGTTAGCAACCTGCCGCAATACCGGGTTATGCGACCCCAGCAATTTTTTCTGGGGTATTGCCTGCAGGCAATCTGACCCCAGCATTTTACTGCACCGGCGCGACGTTTTTAGGGCTGAATCAGCCTTTTATTCCTTTGCCGCGTATTTTGCACTCGCGACCAAAAGCTGTTCAGAGGTGCGTTCATGTACAACAACTATCTTTCATGCGAAGTTTGCGGGGCAGAGCTTACGCGGGCCAACCAGAAGCAGCAGATAGACAAGGCCGGTTTCATGCACAGCTTCTGCCAGAAGTGCTACTCGGAAAAATTTCCGAAGTAGCCACGCGGCCTCTGCTCCAGGCATACTAGTTTATTTATTCTCTATTCGTTCAGCTAGCCTGAGGTGCGTTTGATGGCTACTTCCAGCGGTTCCGGGCTTCTTGCCCCGATAGAAAATCTCGTCATGCCGGTAGCGTCTGCAATTCCGGTATCTCAGGTAAAAACCTGGCTTTCTGCTTATTTCCACCCAGTGGAAACATTCGATTCAAACAAGAAGGACGCAACGCTTGGCGGCGTTGTGGTGCACATGGCCCTTGTGGGCGTGCTTGTTGCAATAGCAACACTGCTCTCATCGGTTGCGAGCCTCAACATAGGCGCGGTTGTCGTTTCAGCAGTGCTAATCGTTGCCTATCCTATATTGTTCGTCATCTTCGGGCTTATCGGCTCTGCCCTCATGTTTGTCCTTGCCAAGATACTTGGGGGCAAGGGAGGGTTCATGGAACAGACACTCGGCTTTGCCCTGCTTACTGGCGGCTACTACGCCCTTAGCTTCCCGTTCATCGTGCTTTCAGGAATCCCGCTCTTAGGGTTCTTCTTCGGGCTACTGACGCTGCTTTTGAGCCTGTACAACCTCTACAATGAGTACCTCCTAGTCAAGCGCATACACCAGTTCTCATCCATGCGCGCTGCGATTTTCATAATCCTGCCAGTTATAATCGCAATCATCATCGTGGTTGTCCTGATTGGCGCCATTATCGCAATGCTTGCGGGCGCAGGCCTTTCCGCGGCAGCTCTCAGAGGGGCAAGCGCCTATTGATTTTTCCTTTTCCATTTTCCTATTCCAAAGAATTAGCGTACGCTAAGGGAGAATAGCTGTGGCAGAATTTCCACCATGCCTCGAAAAAGAATACAAGGTTGACCGGCCGCTGCTCAGTCTTGTAACTTTCCAGCACGGTACAGAATGCGTAGGGCTGCTCCTTCCGGCCTGACCCGGTTGGCACAATGGACCGTCCGGCAAGGCAAAACGTCGACGCTTAAGGCGCGGGCCTTGCAGCCTCTTCCGAGACTAAAATGGACATTCGGCTCCGCCAAAGGGGGTTTGCGGTGTAGGAGGCCCCTACTCTCCAAGCCTATCCTGCCAGTCGTATTTCTGCCTGCTTCGTTTTAAATAGCTTGTCTGCGCCACCCTTTCGGGTGCGGATTTGGAACGGCAAGACCTCTTGCGGCTCGCAGGCATCTGCGGAATAATCTCGCCAGTGGTCGCATTCGTTTTCATAATCCTCGCAGTAGGCAATTACCCTTCCTTTGACTGGTATTCGAACGACCTGTCTGACATCGGCGGCGCAAGCGGCATGGCAGCTTTGCTTTTCAACGCAAGCCTAGTTTTTTCCTCCGCGCTCTCGCTTGTTTTCACCTACGGGCTTTGGGATTTCATGCCCGATTACAAGCTTTCCAAAGTCGGCGTCGCCCTTTTCGCCCTCAGCCTCGTCACGCTTGCAGGCAGCGGTGTGTTCAACAAGAACTTCGAGCCCTTGCACACGCAAATTGCGCTCTCGTTTTTCTTCCTCTTCCCGCTTGCCATGCTTTTCATCTGCGGCGCCTTTTTGCAGGCGCGAAATTCGCACTTGGGCACGACTACCATGATGATGTTTTTGCTTGCGGTTTTGGCATGGGGCTTGCACTGGACAGGCACCATCGGCAAAGGGCTTGCCCTTCCAGAGCTGATTTCCTCTCTTGCTCTTTCGTTCTGGGGAATCGCCGTGAGCATTGAAATGCTTGGGCCCAAAGGGCAAAAAGGCAAATAAATCTTGGCGCTGTCTTTATTTCAGGTGTGGGCATGAGTGACGATGAAGGCAAGCCGACCATCGCTGTCTGTGGAGTCGGGGGCGCAGGATGCAACACAATCAACAGGCTTCTTCGCATGGGCGCATCAGGCGCTGAGCTCATCGCATTCAACACCGACAGGAAGCACCTCAACCTAGTAGGCGAGGGCGCGAAGAAAATTCTCATCGGCTCATCGGTGACCCGCGGGCTTGGCGCCGGAGGCTCTCCAGAAGTTGCGGAAAAGGCGGCATATTCCTCAAAAAAAGCGATTGCTTCCGCACTTGAAGGCAAAGACTTGGTGTTCATTACTTGCGGGCTAGGGGGCGGCACAGGCACAGGAGCCGCGCCAGTCATTGCGCAGATAGCAAAAGAGAAAGGCGCGCTCGTCGTTGCATTCGGCTCCTACCCATTTGCGCTTGAGCGCGTGCGACTTTCCAAAGCAAAAGAAGGTATCGGCAAGCTCAAGGCAGCCGCAGGGACGCTTGTGCTCATTGACAACAACCGCCTGGTTGCCTATGCGCCCAACCTTCCAATTGAAAAATCATTCGAGCTTCTGGACGAAATACTTGCAAAGGCAGTGCATGGGATTGCAAAAACCATACTTGAGCCTTCGCTTCTCAACCTCGACTTCATGGACCTGCGCACAATTCTTGAGAATGGAGGCATCTCAGCAATCTGCATTGGCGATGCATCCGGCGTGGGGCGTGTTGACGACCTGATGGAAAAAGTGCTCAAAAACAGGCTGCTTGACATCGATGTCGAAGGCGCTCGCGGAGTTCTCCTGCATATCACTGGCGGAAACGATTTGACATTGGGCGATGCCACGCGCGCAGGCGAGCTTCTCACGCAATACGTTGACCCGGAGGCAAATGTGATCTACGGGGCAAGGATTGACGAGGGCTACTCCAGACAGATAGAGGCAATGGGGATTTTTACAGGGATAAAAACTCCTTACGTGCTTGGGAAAAAATGAACGAATAGGCAGGCGGATAAAGACGCCTTATGTGCTTGGGAAAAAGCAGTCTTTTTCTTACCGATACCTCAGGAAAGCCCCAATCCCATAGAAGCTCCCCAGAAACTGCGCGCCTTCCGCGGTGTCCGGGGAAATCACCACGACCTCAATGCCCTGCTTTTCGGCAAGCTCAATCAAATCATCAATGAGCGGCATTTCGCTTTCCACATTCACCGTGCCGCCGATTGCCTTGATCTTCTCCTGCAAGTCAAACGGGCTTTTTGCGGTGATGAACTGCGCCTCGCCTGTGGTCGTGTCGACTAACTTCGCCCGCTTGTAAGTGAGCCCTTCGGAAATCAAAAGCTGCGAAGCCTGCTTTGTCTCAAGCGCTTTCCTCACTTCTGCCTCGCCGTAAGTTGCCAAGCCGCCTGACACCACTTCCTTGATGAACCTTTCAATGATTATCTTTTCCTTTATCGCTTCCTGCTCCGCGAGTATCCCTTCGGACTTTGCCATCACTTCGCGTATGCCGTATTCGTCGGTGTAGCCAGTGTCCACCACGCCCAGCACCTTGATTTGGTAGTTGAATGGCGACATCTTGACGAAATTCTCCTTGGTGGGTCCGGGCCCGCCTATTATCACGCCTTTCACAGTGTTCACGAAATAGCGGTCCATGTGCTCGCCCACGTGCTTGTAGTAATACTCAATTGATTCCTCAATTATCCTCGCTATGCGATTCGCGCTCTGGCCGCCCTTGCTCATTTTCGCATGCGCCATGGAGCGTATGCGCGACAGAATTCTGACGTTGGTTCCACGCAGCTCGGCAAGAGTGCATTCCCTGCCGTCCATGACTACTATGCCATAGCTGTCGGTTATCTCAAGCATCCTCTCAAGGGGCTCAAGGAAAAAGCGCGAATCGCACCTGTAAAGGGAAATCGAGATGGGCTCGGGCGGATAGACGGTAAATAGCTCTATGTCTGTTTTTGCAGGATTGTCGCTCACGTTTCCGCAGAAAATAGCCACGCCTGTTTTCGGTGCCATGTTCCCGTAAATTTTCAAGTGCTGCACAATCCGCTCAAGCGCATCAGTCACGTTTTTCCTCGTGCTTTTGCTCTTTATATTCGATGCCTGCCCCGCCTCCTCGCGCAGCTTCCCCGACATCTCGTGCACGGGCTGGCCTGAGGGGATATAGACTGAAATGAGCTCGGTTCCACTGCCCTTAAGCTCGCGCAATTTCGCCAGCTGCTTTTTGAGCTCGTATTTTTCCTTGCTGTGTTCTGCCAAATCCAAGACCTCAGGCTAGCTTACGCTAAAGACACTTTAAATTGCCGACTGTCAGAGCCACATCACTTGCCCTGAAGAAAGGGAGTAGACTGCGCCTGCAATTTTCAGCTTGCCCTCTTTTTCGAGGTGGGAAAGGATTGAGGACCTGCTGCGGATGTTTTTGAGGACGCACTTCACATTTTCCGTCACTGTTTTTGCGGTGTCCTTTCCGCTGAGCTCCACTGCCTCCTGCAATTCTTTTACTATCGCATCAATATTCCCCGGCGCATGGTCAGAGCCGCAAGCCGCTTTTACAGCACCGCAGCTTTCGTGCCCCATAACAACAAGCAGCTGGCTTCCTAGATGCTCTGCAGCATATTCTATCGAGCCAAGTGCAATCGCGTCGGCAATATTTCCAGCAGTCCGAATTACGAAAATTTCTCCCAAGCCGGCATCGAATATGTGCTCCGGCGGCACGCGCGAGTCTGAACAGGTGAGGATTATTGCGAATGGGGATTGGCCGGAAACGAGCGATTGCCTCTGCGCTACGAGATTCTTGCTGCTGGGTTTTCCTGCAACGAACCTTGCATTCCCGTCCTTCAATTTCGCTAATGCTACATTTGCGTCCATAAGAAATCGCCTTCTCATGCCACGTTCCAGGTCTTCCTGTGGTTCAAGCCGAGCGAAGCCACTTCTTCAGGTGTGAACAGCCGGTTTGGCCCAGTCAGGTAATAATCTGCCCTCGAAATGTCCTTGTAATCGTCCCCGTTCCTGGGCGCCTCCGGCACAACAAGGGACTGCCCGGTGACAAAGTTATCCATCATAAATTCAATTGAAAATTTCCCGCCCATCGCTTCTTTCCATTTTTCATACCGTTTTGCAGTCTCCCTTCCAACTTCCTCAATCACGAATGATTTTATCTGGCTCGGAGTGAATTCCTTTTGGTAATCTTGCCCGAAATAAGATTCCAGGTCACCATAAACTTTCTTTGCAGCAGACATCTCTATGAAGCCAGCATCGTTCCCGATCAATATCTCGGTGTCAACTGCGCGGCAAAGGACGCTCCGGAGCTTCTTGTCGTGCCCTGCGAACACCGCATGGAGCGTTTCCACGAGCTTCCTCCTGTCAGGGTTGTCGCTCTTGGTCCCGGACAGGAATCCGCTGTATTCCTCGGCAAGTGCTCTTGGCAGATAGTCCCGAAGCGCAAGCTCCGAAGTGACCGGATTGTGGTGCTTGTCAGTGACAATCATCCGCTGCCTTATCTGAAAGAAGTTGAGCATGCGCTCCCTTTCAAAATCGTTTTTTTCAGCCAGTATGTTGTCCATCAGCGTCTTCATCACCATGTGTATGTCGTGCGAGGCTGAAAGGAACCCGCACCCGTAGTGAGGCACGAAGCGGAGCTTCGCCATCTTGCTGTTGCTGTCCAGGAACATCTTTTTGAACTCCTCATTTGTCAGTATCGCTCCAAGGACCTTCACGTCTCCCGCCTGCCTCCCGTCGTCGCAGGAAAGCTTCAGGTTAGTGTCAAGTATGCTTTCGACCAGCTTAATCTTTTCCCAACGCTTCTCGTATTTCTCCACGTTTTCAGTGTGTATCATGACAGTTGCAAGCCTCCACATCTTGACTGCCTGCCTGTATGCCGCGTTGTCGTCCAGGCCCATCTGTTCCTTTATCTCCTTCAAGAGGTTGCTCCATGGCTGGTAGCTGTTGTTTGCCTTTCCGGGCGCCTTCATCTTCTTCACAAGCCCTATCTGCTCTATGAATTTTTTCATGGACGCAAGTTCGGAATCGGAAGACGAAAGGACATCATTGAGGTTCTTGCTCACCCATTGTCCGAAAGGCGTTTTCCCTCCGTTGTCAACAACGTAAAGCCTGCCTTCGGATGCGTCCCATATGGCGCACATGAGCCTGAATTTCACGGTTCCGTTGTGCTTCGGGTCGTCCACCTTGAACCAGTTCTTGTCCACGATAAGAGCGCCAAGCTTGGACTCGAAATTCGACCTCTCGGAAGCCACGTTCCGGATCTCTGCGGCAATGTCATGCTCTCCGGTCACCCTACCGCCGAACATTATCCATGGGGGCTGCGGCAGGCTTTTTTCCATGTCGTGCCCTATGATGTAAAGTGCCGCCGCCACGGTGTCCGTGATATTGGTGTGGTTAGTGGTCATCCTCCCGAACGTCCCGTTAAGAAGGGCACCGCGCTCCACAATGGGCGTGCCTCCTGTGAAAAGCTCGAACCAATTCACCTTGGAGGTGCTTGCAAACACTATGGTGCTTTCCGCCTGGTCCTTGCTTACGTCCTGGTAGTTTTGCAGCTTGGACGGGTAGCGCCACTTTATCAGCGCATCGGCGATTTCGGATTCCTTGTAGCCTTGGGTTACTGCGCCGTTCACAAAATCAAAAAGCAGCTGGTCGCGCCTTTCTTTTTTCTCGGCGAATATCTTGGCTGGAGTTTCGAACCTGTGCCTCGAAGCGAATGTTCTCAGGAGATGCTCGGCGCCCATGATTGCGGTTTCATCTCTCTTTTGAGGCGGAGTCCTCGTTCTTTCTGCGTGCTCTTTGTTGACTTCTGTTGTACCTGTTTTGAGCCTGGGCATACCCTCACCTTTGCCTTAGTGTCCTTTAAGCATGAGATTCCTTCTGTCGTCATTTATGCTAAATTGTCTTTTAAAGGATTTCGGTATCGCCGTGCAAATTGCAAATCGACGTCCATCGCATACGCAACTGTATGCGCCGGCTCGAATCTTCCGCTCGTCAGCTGTCCACCGTCCATATTGTATGCAACTACGTCCTGCAATGTGCAGCCTCGTCAGCCCATCAGCTGTCCACATCCATCACATACGCAATTACGTCCTGCATGCCGTAGAGCTTGGCAAAATATCTTGCCTCCTTTTGAGAAAACATGGCATCCTTGCCCCTTCCTGACAATCTCGTGTCATAAAGCGCGTGCTTGCTTTTCCTCCCCTTTACCACTATGCTGCCCTTGTAAAGCTGCAAATCCACAACTCCATCAACCGCGCGCTGCGTTTCATCGATGAATGCATCCAGTCCTCGGCGAAGCCTAGTGTGCCAGCCGCCGTCGTGCACCAGGCGGTTCCAGAGCCCGTCTATGTAGCCTTTCACGTCCAATTCCTTCGTTGTCAGCGTAATCGACTCAAGCTCGCGGTGCGCCTTGAGAAGCATCCTTGCTCCCGGGCACTCGTACACCTCGCGTATCTTCAGCCCCACAACCTTGTCATCGAGCCAGTCCACTCGCCCGACTCCGTGCTTCCCGCCGATTTCATTCAGCTTCTCAATCATGGAAGGCCCGTCGGCGAATTTCTTGCCCTCGATGCTTATTGCCTTGGGCATGCCGTTTTCGAATTCTATGGAAACGTTTGCAGGCACGTTGGGCGCATTCTGCGGGGAAACCGTCCACTTGTAGGCATCCTCTGGTAGCGAATGCCCCGGATCAAGCGCCGCGCCCTGCCTTATTGTCCTTGCAAGCAAATTCTCGTCTACAGAGTAGTGCTGCGCCCTTTCCATGTTCGTCGGAAGATTGTTCTTCCTCGCATACTCCAACGCCTCGTCGCGTCTCATGTCCAAATCCCTTACAGGCGCAATTATCCTCATGTCTGGCGCAAGCACGCGAAGGGAATTTTCCATTGTGAGGTGGTCGTTTCCAGTCCCTGACGAGCCGTGCGCAATCGCTTGGCACTTGCCCTTCCTTGCAGCCTCGGAAAGAGCGCGCGCGAAAGAAGGCCGGGAAAGCCCGCCTGTGCTCATGTTGCCGTCCAGGCCGAAGTTCGCCTTTATTGCGCGGAATACATTCGCCGAAAAATCATCGCGGAAATCGGCAACAACGCTTGCGCCGAACATCTTTTTTGCATTTTTCGCTATCTGTGAAAAATCGGAATGCTGCCCAATGTTCACTGTTACTGGCAGTATGGAAAAGCCAGCTTCCTGCAGCAGCATGCCCACTACTGCTGAATCAAGCCCTCCTGAAAAGGAAAGCGCGATTTTCTTCACGCCGGCGTGCTCCTTTGCCAAGACCTTTGCCTTTTCCTCAAGTGTCAGTGCCATAAGACCACCACCAAATTATCCAGCTTCGCTTCGTGTAGCGGATGCCGGTCTATCTCCCCCGCCGACACCAAAAACATCAGTCTATGCCCGCCTTGCGGAGTCCGTTTTCATCGCGCGGTAAGCCGCAAGAATGGAAAGCCCGCCAACGCAGGCTGCAAGCAAGGCGGAAACCGCAAGGTCATGCTCGCCTTTTTGCTGAGTCTTTCCGGCAGCCCCGCCCCCATTCCCATTCCTGGCAGGCGCCGCATTCCCCTTCGCAAGCTCGGCCTCTATTTCTCCAGCGACATTATCAAGTTCCTGCGAATATCTCAGTATCCGGTATGCGTCCAGCGGAGGGAACTTTTGGGAAACGGCTTCCTGGTAAAGATAACTCCCTTGGCTGTAGTAGATTTTCCCCCAAAGGGATTTCCTCCCTTCAGCCATCATCTTTTTCGCAGCCTCTGAAACGTTCTGCACGTTTTCGCCTGAAACTTGCTGCATGACTCTTGCATAAGTGGCGTCATAGATTGCAGCGGCAAAGTCCCCGTTCTTTTCAGCCTGCTTTGCAGTTTCAAGGTGCCAGAATGCGTCGATATCCGGCCGAGCAGCATTCGCAATCTCGGAGTCAGCATCGGAAATTTTCTTTGCCGCCAAGGAAGAAAGCGCTGATTCGACTATGGGCTTTCCTCCTATTTCAGATGCCTGCGAAGAAAGCTCTTCTGATATTCCGCACCAGCTGTAGGCGAAAAGCAGGTCGCGCAACCTGGAGTAGTCGTCCTGCCCAGAATCCAAATCATAAGTGTCGTTCAGCTTTTTTTGCGCCCAGTTCCTCCGAAGGTCGGCGCCAAGCGCCCACTGGAAGTTTTCGCCGGTTTTTGGTATCTTCTGGAGCTTTCCTATGCAGCTTGAAACATCTGCTCGGCTGCCTGTCATGTCCAAGCCGCGGTTTCCGATCCTGACGTACTCCGCGTCTATGGATAGCAGGAATGCCGCGTTTGCGGCAGTAAACGGGTAGCCAAGCGAAATCTGCTGTTTTTCCTTTGCTATTTCGTTGCGGAAATATTCCCTAAGCCCCAAAATTTGCGGCAGGTTGCCGTTATCCCCGAAGACGCTGTCCACCTTTGTTTCGAGCTTGCCAACCACTCTGCCTGCCACAAGCGAAAACCGCGCCATCTCGGCATCCAGCTTCTGCTCCTCAAGATTTTCCGGAAGCGGCCTGCTTTTTGGAGTATAATTTGCCCCAAATTCCTTCGAGTATTCCGAGAACGCGATTTTTTCAGCTTCAGGTATGGAAAGCGTTTCAATCGCCTGGAAATTCCCTCCTTTTGAAATTGAGGATATCAAAAGGGCCTCGTGAACCTGAAGCTTGGGGGTAAGGAAATATCTTGCCCCTGAGTCTGCAGCAGCTATGGCTTTCTCGATTATCCCGCCCACCTCCCCAACATTTCCAGCTGAGGATATGGTGCCTGTCATCACAATGTCCTGCCTCACCTGCTTGCCTGTAATCGCGGCATGAGTGGCAACAGTCATGGCGGCGCCAGCCGAAGGCCCGTCTACAGTCGTCTTGTCGTCAGTGCCCGATATCTTGAAGAAAATGTCGCACTCGCTTCTGCGGTAGTTGGAGTTTGCAAAAGCGTAATCTACTGCAATTTCCTCGGATTCCTGCGTGGCAAAGCCTGTCCTTGGGTTGACCGCAGTGTAGATGGTGCCGTTGCCAGGCCTAGTTTCCACAGTGAGCTGGAACACCCCGCCTGAGGATTCGCCTGTCACGGCTGCAAGGTAAATCTGCCTTGTTGCAGAGGGGCAGGTTGCATAAACGCTTGCGCTGCCTAATATTAGCAGGAAAAACAGGGTTGCCAAAAGTGCGCGCCTTGCCATGCCACTCGCACCGTATTCGGAGAAAAAGGCTATAAACTATCCGACCTGCCCCAAAAGTTCAGCATGCTTCTCGAAATATTTCCTCGAAGGCTCAAGCATCTTCGCAAGCGCGGAAGCTGTCGCGCTCTTCAAATCCATGGGGTGCAATTTCCCTGAAATGTACGCAGCCTCAAGCTCGCTGTAGCTTGCAAACTCAACGTCCCCGCCGAATTTCGCAGGGCGCGTTACCTTCAGCACGCTCCTCTCATTTCGGAAAACAAAATGCTCGCACATCTCAAGAATCGGGTTGCTCTCTGCGGTTTTCTCCGGGCAGTATGCTCCGCGCAGCTTGCGCGCAATCTCCTCTTCGGAATCGTGTATGAATACTGCGGAATCAGGCTTGCTCTTGCTCATCTTGGAGGAAATCGCCAAATCATCAGCTGCATTCTCCTCAAAGCCCATCTTCTGCGGGCCTTGCAGCCCCATCAAGAGCTTGTGGTGGAGCGCAACAGGTTTTTTCTTCCAGCCGTGCTTTTCGGAAATTTCCCGTGCAAGCATGTGCACTTTCCGCTGGTCAATTCCCGCGTGCGCAATGTCTGCGTCAAGAACCTGAATATCTGCAGCCTGCATTGCTGGATAGACTACGGATGCGCAGTCAAGGGAATCCTTTTCTCTCCTGCCCATTATGGTGGTGCAGCGGAGCATCCGCTGCATGGTCGTATCTTTGCTTATGCGCAGCACTTCCTTCCAATAGTCAGAGTCATACATCTCCGATGCCAGCACATACTTTACTTTTCCCTCGTCGAGCCCAAGCGAAACAAATGCGGACTTGAAATAGCCCTTTGCCACGCGCTGTATTTTTTCCAGGTCGCCGCCGAGCTTGCCGTTTATCCACGCGTGGTAGTCTGCAAGGAAAATTGTTGGCTTTATGCCTGCGGCAATGAAATCCTTGAGCAAAAGCGACGTGAGAAGGCCTGAGCCAAGGTGGACTTTTCCGGAAATTTCGAACCCTATGTAGTGCTTCGGGTGCGCATTGGCTTCAAAAAGCTGCCGAAGCTCTCCATCAGTAACGATTTCGCAGACGGGCTTTTTCTTGACAAGGGAAATTTTCGTCTCTATGTCCATGTTGCGAATAGGCAATCAAAGGATTAAAACGGTTTGTCTGCCCAATGGCAAGCAATATACGTCTTTTGTACCATATTTTACCATAATATTTGAGGGGTGGAAAGATGAACGCAGGGCGAGCAGGTCAAAAAATCACGAATACGGCAGCAGGCATTGGGGCGGCGGTTCTCTCAGCCATGGCAGTCTCCCCATTCGCAGCAAAGCTTCTTGCCAAAGAGCCGCTTCCAGTGCAGCAGGGGCAGGAAAAAGCCGTGTGGTCCCTGAAGCTTTCAGGCTTCTCGATGAGCTACAGCGGCAAAAAAGGCGAGCAAAGCGTGGAGTCAGGGACAATTACGCTTGACGGGCAGTTCTCCTCAGGGATAACTGGCAAGCATCCTTCGGAAATCACCGAAAGCGACCTTTTTGCAGGTGGCTGCGTTGACAATGTTTTCGTGATGGTCGGTGCCAAAGGTATAGGGGCGATATGGATAAGCACCTCTCCAAACATCGACGACAAAATTGTGCTTTTCAGCCTGCCTTTCACCGCAACGTCAGCGGAATTCGATCAGGTGAGCGGCGTAATCACCGTGAATGGTGAAAACGGGGAGCAGAGGAAATACCGCGTATTTCGCGGGCCCAAGAACATGCCGCAGCTGCTCGAGGAGCAGGCTCCAGGGAAAAAGTAACTCTTATCGAATGCAATTCTTCCCATCTATTCCGCGCTTATCTTTATGGAGCACGAGCTTGCATTTGTTATGTTCTTCCCGATGTAGATTTCCATGTGCCTCTGGTAGAACGAGAAGCTGCTTTGCTGCGCCGGCTTGATGAGTATGTAGGGCATGGACGAAACCTTCTTTTTCGCCTGCTCATATGTGAGCGAACTGGAGCCGTTCCCCGCGCTTGTGGTCGAGAGGCAGCCCGTGTCGTCGCATCCTATGTTCACAAGGTTTTTCCCTGCAACAATGCCCTTCGAAATCAAGTCCACGCCGCACTGGTATATTGCCTGCGTCTGCTGGTCGTCAGCCCCGCGCGTGTCGTAGAGGAAGGCTGCAGACTCGGCGTTCGCAAGATAGCCTATGAATTCGAATCCACCGGAAGGGGAGTCGGTTGGCTCGGAAAAGAAAATCACGTATGCCGCAGCAGCAACCGCCACAATGGCAAGTGCAGCCAGAAGGGCGTTCTTGTCCTTATCAGTGAGGGCAGGTTTTTTTGGAGCCGCCTGCTTCTTTTCGGAATTGTTCATCTTATCCCTCGCATGAAACTAGCCTATCACGTTTGCAGCGTCGCACATGGGCTTCTTCGCATAATAGGTGTCCGGCCCCTTGAATATCGCCTGCTTGGTCACCACGGTAGTGAAAGTTGGCTGCACCACCTGTGAATTTGCCTGCAGGTCGAATATTGGCATATCAGGTATATTGTCCAGGCACTCGGAGGCAGTCTTCGTCATCCGTTCGTATATCACGCCTGCAGCGCTTGAGTTGTTGGTGCTGTTTGACGAGGGGGATTTTGGCACGAGCGCAGTGCACGTCGTCCCCTTTATGTAATACTTGTAAGTCTTCTTGCCTGCTGCCGCAAGCTGCGTCTGTATCTGGTCTGCGCAATTCCTCATGGCAAGCACTCCCGGGTCGCTTGCAGAATTCTCATCCACTATGACTGCTGCCCTGTCAGACGCTTTGAGCACTGAATAAAATTCCGAGAACGTCGTGTATTTCTCAGCGGAAAGGGCAATGGAATAGAATCCTGCCGAGCCCACAACAAGTATGAAGACGAATCCCAAAAGCGCAAGCACCCAGCCTGAAAGTGCGAGCTTGCTTCTGAAGAACCCGTGGAAGTAGTAGAACACCGCTATGAACGCAAGCAGCCCTGCGGCAAGAAGAGAAAGGTCAATGACTGCAAGCACGATTGGCGGCACGTATTTTGCCACGCTCTGGCGCGTCTTGAACGAAATGGGCATCATGCTTGCTGCAAGCGACATGGCGCCGTCAACCGAGGCCCTGCCGAATGCGTTCCCTGCGCCGAACACCGATTCCTGGAGCGAAGTCTGGCTTGCAAGGTATACTTTCTCGTCTGATGCGAGCTTGTTGTAGTCGGAAGCCAGCGAATCATACTGCGAAGAAGTCATTGGCGGCTTGAATTTGGCGTCAAGCGAATTCTTGCGGCTGGCAAGCGAATTGTATGCATCAACCGATTGCGTGGATACGCGGTTTACTGACCACTGCGCCTCAAGGAGCCTGTCTGATGCCTCGTCCTGCGCGTCAAGCGCTCTCCTGTAGGATGATGTCGAATTGTTTATCATGAAAGAAAGCGTCTTGCCTGCGGAATCATAGCTCGAAAGGAGCGCGTCGAACCCTGCAAAGTCGCGCTTCTCGAATTTCTGTTCAAGCGACTCTGCCTTCTCAAGGAAAGAGTTTGCAGCAGAGACAAAGTCCGAGTCAGCCACAAGCGCCTTTGCCTCGACCGCACTGGCGCGCAAGCCCCCGTATTTCTCCTTCATCGAGCTGTATTTCGGAGCGAATATGACCGCCTTTTCCTCGCCCTGGCGGTAGTTTATCCTGTCGGTTGTGGAAAGGGAGATTTTCTCAACCGTCGCATCAAGCGTGTTGAACGGGGCAGTCTTGGTTCGAAGCGAGGAAATTGCGGATTTGCCTGCGGTAATTGACGCGTAGTCCAGCTTCGGCTCTGCGCATATGCCTATGCAGTCTCGGCACTTGGACGGGTCGGTGTAGCGGAGTTTGGATTGCGACTGTGCATCTGCCCCTGCCTTCATCAGGTCAAATGCCGCATCCATGGAGTCAAGCGAAGTCTTTATGGTGGAAGGCCCGAATGACAAATAAGCGCTTTCGAATTTCGAATATCCTTCGTTGAGCTTGTCTACCGCCCTCTTGTATTCAAGCACAGGCACAGCAAGCACATCGACAGTGCAGCCCTGCGCCCCGGAAAGCGTGCAGATGAGCGAAGCAGTGTTCATGCACGAGGTCATGTCGTTGCACGGCCGGACATCAAGGTGCGTGCCTGAAGTGAAGCACTGCTGCTCGGCAGGCCCGTACTGTGTCATGTAGTTCCTGCTTTTGTTGAATTTGTCGGCGTATCCTTTGAGGTCGGAAAGCTCGCCTTCGGACGGGTAAAAGTTTGCGGTGTAATATTTTGCAACAAGGGCAGCAATCTCGTTCTTGTCAGTCACAATCTTGTCGCCAACAAGGAGCATTGCCTCATCATTGTTTATCTTCACGATTCTTGCGGTCGTGTTGTTGCCGGAATCGAACGAGACATAGTCTATGGGCGCAGCCTTTTCGGCTGCGTAAAGATAGGGTTTGAGGTCAATTGCAGCAAAAACAGGGGACAGCAAAAGCGCAGCAAGCGCAAGCAACAGTGCCAATCTCATCAAAATAACCTCCGCATTGGTAAGTTAAGCGGTCGCCGCAGCAGAACGCTAATTTTCTGCCGCCTCTAGTTTAAATAAGTTGCAGATTAAGCTCGGCGAATTTTTGAGGAAAAGAGGAAATCGAACAAAGAAAAAGAAAGAAAAATAAAAAAGGGAGGGAAGCCGTTTATGGCTTCCCTTAGGGTTTGACTACTTACTGCCTCTGTATTCCGGCAATGAAGTCGTCTGCCGCAGCCATTGTGTCAGCCGCAGTCCAGCCAGCCACCACGATCTTGCTGTCGCCTATCACCTTCACGACACGGCCGTCAGTCTTGAGGTCGACGGTTGTGTCCTTGAGCGCGGCTTCAGTCATGGTGTTCACAGCAGGCCCGCCCACAAGGATGGACACTCCTGCTCCAGCGCTGTCAGTGTCAAGGCCAACGAGCTTGCTCGTGAGAGCGAATGGCTCGCTGACTTCCACTGAGGCCTGGTTGTTGGGCTGTATCACTGCTGCAAGGCTGGCGGAATCAACAGAGCATGCAGGCTGTCCGCCTGGTCCCAAGACCGAGCAGCTGCCTGATGTTGCGTCGATTGCCTTCACCTTAACGGTCACTCCACCGAAGACCTGGCTGTCGCCCACCTTCATTTCATAGGTGTTCGCAGAGGCTGCGGCTTCAGTGTCCGCTGCTGCAAACTCAAAGACGGCATTTGCAACTTTCTTTGCCACCTTGAAGCTTGCGTCAGAGGTGCCAACAGACGTTGTCTGGGTGCCCCTTTCGGAAACGTGCTTCGGCTCAAATGCGCTGAAGCTTGTCGCCGTCAGGCCGTCGTAGTACACATTCTGGGTTGCAGAGTCAGATGACCTGAACCTGAACGTGCTAAGCGAGGTGTCGGTTGTCAGCACAGGCACCATGAGGTATACTTCATTGTTGCTTGTGGTGCCGTAATAGCCAGCGTCCTCTTGCAGGCCAATTGACACGTTGCCAAAGGTGGTGGTGCCCAGCCCAGAGTTGTTGAAGTAAATCGCACCCTGTGCAGCGCTGTTGTCGCCTGCCGTGTCGAACTTTACGAAGTTCGTGCTCAGCGTCGGGTTGCTCTGGCCAACATAGCTGAAGTCGTTCCAGTTCCAGCACTCCTTGTTGGATGCCTTCCAGAACACCTTGGGGGCGTATTGGGCTACTGCAGCGCTTTGGTTCTGCGTGCCGTTTATGCCTCCAGTGCTGACGTTGGACACTGTGCCGATTGGGTCAAAGAGCACCTTGTCAAACAGGTAGTCTCCGGACAATCCGTCTCCAGTGCCTCCGAGCTTCTGGTCACCGCCGGTCTTTATCTCCACCATTTTCGCAGTGTAGGTTATGTCAGCAGATGAGGAAGCTCCGCAGGCCACGTCTCCATCAGTGGTTGCCACCCTGTAGCTGTTGGATGACAGTGCACTGAAGGTCAATGGCTGGTAGTCGTCATCAGTCAGGTCAAGCCCCTTGTAAGTCAGCTTGTAGGCTGGCTTGCTCTTGAGCATGGTGTAGACATCTCCTGCCTTGGTCTTCTCAGCATTTACGTCATCCTGGTTCCAGATGACTATCTGGCGAAGAGAGTCCGACACGTTGCTGTCAGTACCTGATGCCCAGTCTCGGTTCTTCCACAGGAGCGACACCTTGAAGTTCTTGTCCTGGTGGCTTGAGGAAACGAGGTTGTACCTTTGCGCATCCTTGAGCGTCACCTCATCTGTGTAGATGGCCATTTCAGCCCACTTCGCGTTCAGGGTGAAACCAGGCGCTGTCTTGTAGATGTGTATCTTTACACTGTTGCCCGTTCCGCTCTGCGTGAAGGTGTAGGTGGTGCCAGGGTCAACCTGTATCTGCCCCACGACCTGGTCATTGGCGTCCAAGACATCAATGATTGCCGGGTGCACGTTGGTTGATCCGGTTGCGACTGAAATGTCTGACAGGCGAACCTTGAAGGCTCCCGCGTCAAGCACTTGGCCGACATTGACAATGCCGTATTTAGCCTCCTTGGCAATCTTGATCTGCCCTCCTGCGGCAACCGAAGTTCCGCTTGCCTGTGTGGCAGTCGGGTTGGTCATTTCGCTTATGATCCAGTTCTCGCCCATGAAGCGGATGCCAAGCCTGTGCCTGTCTGTCCTGGAGTTGGAGTCAGACCCGCAGCTTGCCCAGTTGGTGCTGTCGTTTGACGCAAGGTCTCCTGTGCAAACAGGTATGCCGTAGTCGTTGCCAGTGAACTTCAAGCTATACACAAATGATGCCAGTTTGTTCACTGCCACGTCCCTTATGGATGTGGAAGAGTCATATGCAACTGCATTGACGTCAGAGCCCACCCATGCGTCCTGCTCCTCTGTGTAGGTCGCGGATGTTGCCTGGTTGTCCACTATCGAATAGGGTGCAAAAGCATTGAATTCGCCTGAGCCTATCCTGTAGAGGTTAACTCCCTTCTGGCCTGTTTCAACCGCGCGGAGCGGGGAAACCACTGAGCCTGAAGTGTCTGCCGCTGTGGTTGTGGACGTGTAGTTGTCCTCGGACAGGGTGTTGTTCCTGTTCTTGGGGGTCCTGTCGATCGTGTCTGTGATCAGTGTCTTGAAGGTCGCTGTTCCGGCAACTACGCCAGGGACGTTGACCTCAAGCGTCACCTTCTTGCTGCTCTCAACAATGGAGCAGGTTCCGGTTCCGCCAACCCCGCTGCCCACTGTGCACTTCGGGGTTCCGCTTACCTGTGCTGTGAGCACAGAGCTCTTGTATGCCTCGTTCGCAATCTTCGCTGCGATGTTGGCTGCTGCCACACCGTCGGAGATTGCTGCCTTGCTGCCGACATAGATTTTCACTGTCGGCTGCCCGTTTTGATCCACAAGCTGCGTGCTGCCGTAAACTACGTCAGCCACTGCGACTGCGGACAAACCGAGGACAGCTGCGCCGGCAAAGGCCGCTATTTTCCTCACGTTTATTCCTTTCATCTATTCACCTCAAATGTCGTCTTTCAGGGCATGGATACAAAATTTAACGACGACATTCATTTTTTGCCCTGTATTCTTTCATCTCTTCATCCATGCATTTATCCGTCCCTCGATGATGCCGCCTAGCATCTCTCATAGGAGACGGATAGGGTGTCATGAGCTAGCTTTATAAATTTTCTTCAGTTTTTTAAAAAATAGTTTATAAAAAAAATATTAACCATCGTCAATACCAGTTCTAATCAACCCTAAACTGACGAACTTTGGTTGTTGGAAAAGGAAAAAGAAGAACATATCTGTTTTCCTATGAACGCTTGGAAAAGATTTGCCTACGTTCTCCTTCTCAAAATTCGCAAACGCTTTTTGCGAGCGCATTTGCCTTGTTCTTGCAATTATATAATAGTGCCTGCTTGCGTTCCAGTAGTCCTTCTAGAATGCTTCGCATCCCTCAATTCCTTCTGCCATGTTGCTCCCTAATTTCGCATTGGTTCGTTTTCCGCCTTCGCTTACTTCCTCCTGTCATGCTCCTTCCTGAACATATCGAAATCGCCCGTTAGGTTTGTTCCATCAATCATTTCCTTTCGCCGTATTCCTTCCGGAACGAATCGTACTCGATCAAATCCTTCCTCGTTATCGAAGGCCTTCTGTCAGCGATGACTTTCATCACCGATTCAGTAGTGAGCGTTGATGGCTTGCCCTTCAATTTGTCCCGCACCAGCTGCATCTTCACTTCCTGACAAATGGATGCTATGTCTGCGCCGGAAAACCCTTCGGTCGCCTCTGCAAGCTTCCCAAGCGAAAGCCCCTTGAGGAATTTCGCTAAGTTGGTTGCGAATATGTGCTCGCGCGCAGGCAGGTCGGGCGGAGGAATGTAGACTATCTTGTCAAATCTCCCGGGGCGAAGTATTGCGGGGTCAAGCATGGAGGGCTTGTTGGTGGCGCCAATCAGCATGACATTCTTGAGCTCCTTCACCCCGTCAAGCTCCTGCAGCAAGTCAGTGAGTATCCCTCCGCGGTATTCGTCGCGGTTGGGCGCAAGCGCCTCCATTTCGTCAATGAAAATGAGCGCTGGTGCCGATTCGCGCGCGCGGTTGAAAACTTCCTTCACATATGCAGACGGGCTCTTGCTCCTATCGCGCATAATCTCTGCGCCTGAAATTGTCATGAAATTCACTTTCAGCTCGTTTGCCGCGGCTTTGACCATCATGGTCTTTCCGCAGCCAGGGGGCCCGAACAAGAGCAATCCCTTAGACGGCTTGACTCCCATCTCTCTCATCACGTCCTCGTGCAGAAGCGGTATTTCAATTGCCTCGTGGAGTATCTGCCTGACGTCCATCAAGCCGCCGATGTCCTCCCAGCGCACAAGCTTCTCCTCGGGCTTTTTCTCCTCAGCCTCTGTCCTCCTCTCATAATCCATGCGGAACTTGTTGTAAGTCTCCAGCTGGTCAAGCGAGGTCGAGGGCTTCATCTTCTTGAGCGTGGTCAGGAGGTGGTTCATGGAAATATTGACAATCACGTTTGCAGCAATCGCTTCGCGCGCAGCAAGCCTCGAAGCCTCGGTGCAGATGTTCTTGATGTCAGCGCCTGAGTATCTCTCGCTTATTTGCCCAAGCTTGTCGTAGTCTATGTTCTTATCCGTCGGCAACTTCGAGAGGTGCACCTTGAAAATTTCCTTGCGCGCTTCGGCATCAGGAAGGTGCATGTAGATTATCTTGTCGAACCTGCCAGGGCGCATGAGCGCAGGGTCAAGCTGGTCAGGGATGTTTGTCGCGCCGATTGTTATCACATTCTTCTTTCCCTTGAAGCCGTCCATCTCCTCGAGTAGCACGCTCATCACGCGCGGCGCAACATCGTCAGAAGTATAGGAATCGCGGCGCTTGCCGATGGAGTCTATCTCGTCGAAAAACAGGACGCACGGCGCTTTCTTCCTTGCAATCGAGAACACTTCCGACAAATTCTTCTCAGATTCGCCATACCACTCAGACAACAGATCAGAGCACTTCACATAGTAGAAGCCGACGTTCAATTCCTTTGCAAGCGCCTTCATGAGAAGAGTTTTGCCTGTGCCTGGCGGGCCGAAAAGCAGAATCCCGTTTGGCGGCTTGATGCCGTATGTGTAGGCAAGCTCCTTCTGCTTTATCGGAGCGATAATTGCCTCTCG
>JAWBPP010000011.1:0-20678 GCA_038824715.1 Candidatus Anstonellaceae archaeon | reverse complement strand
CCCTCTTCATCTACATTTCAGGCAGGTATGAATTCACCAACAAGGGCTTTGACGTTTTCATTTCAGCGTTGGGAAAACTGAATGCCAAGCTCAAGAAAAGCAGGAAGAACACCAAACGCGTGTTCGCATTCATTTTCGCCCCAAGCTCAGTCAAGGGCCCGAAAATCTCGATAATAAAGAACTACCTCCTTTTGGACAAGATAAACGAAATACTCCAGCAGCTTCCTGAGACCAAGGGCAAGCCCTATGTCAATGTGCAGACATCGATCGCGGAATTGCATGGAGAAATACGCCACGACGTGGAGAACATGGCCCGAGGGTTTGTCAAGGACGGGGAGAGACCCCACATAAACTGCTACGACCTGTCCTATGTGAATGACGCGATAATCAATGCCTGCGTGGCTGCTGGCCTGCGGAATGACAGAGAGGACGTAGTCAAGGTGCTTTTCTACCCGACCTACATGAAGCCAAATGACGGGCTGATGAACATGAATTATTACGACATCATTTCAGCAATGGATGTTGGAATTTTCCCTTCGCGCTACGAGCCGTTCGGCTACACCCCCGTGGAAGCGGCGGTGAAAATGGATATTGCAATCACATCCGATATGACGGGCTTTGGCAGGTTCATCATGGACAAGGTAAAAGGAAAGAACAGCGGAGTGATTGTGATAAAGATGGCCGGCAAAAGCGCTGAGCAGTCGTCCGAAAATCTTTCGCGCGAGCTTGAGAGGATTTATTTTCTGCCACAAAAGAAGCTCGACACCCTGAAGGAACGCGCATACGAAGCCATGAAATACGTCGACTGGGGCGCACTTGTTAGAAACTATTACCGGGCATATGGGCTTGCAATCAAGAAAACGCAATAGGTGGGGGAATGGCAAGGAAACTCAAGTATCCGGATTATAAAATCAACAACGAGGCAGTGATACGCCAGAGCATCAACCTGCAGGAATATTTCAATGACGAGATTGCAAGAGAGAAGCAGCGGATGAGGGGAAAAGTTGTGTCTGCCCTTCTTTTGCTTTTGGCGATATACGTGGTTGCAATCCCAGTATTCCACTTCGTGGAGTCATGGACCTGGGAGGACTCCATTTACTTTACCACAGCCACCATGACCACCGTCGGCTATGGAGACCTGGTGCCAAAGACCTATTTCGGGAAGCTTTTCACCATACCCCTCATGTGGATAGGGATAGGCGTCGGCTTTTACGTGATTTTCACTATACAGGAATACGGCAGGGCGAAGCTCGATGCGCTTGCAAAAAAGGTAGATGCCGTGAGGCGCAACGGCAAGGCTTAAGCCAGGTTCACTGCTTCTGCGGCAAGCTCCACTTCAGCGTGGTGCACCCACTGCATGCGCATTATGAGCATGGTTATCATCAGGTAGGAAAAAATCACGAAGCCCATGTTCGGGATTTTGAAGAGCATGGTGTCCACCACGAATGTGATGCCCACAAGCAATACTGTAGAAAGGAACGCGACCATCACCGAGCTTGACATTTCGCTCATCATCTTCTGCTCTTCCTGGAAGGTGGAAAGGTCGGATTTGCCCCTGTGCTTTTTGATTCGCATTTTCTTCCGTTCCTCTTCAAGGTAAAGGCTGAGGCTATGCCGCGAGGGGAAAATCGGGCGAAGGTAGGAGAGCCAGAAGGCAAGCACATTCAGGACCACGAGCACGAACGCGCCTGCAAGCACTGCCTTGTCGTCGCCAAAAATCCCTACGAACAGAACGATGTATGAAAGAAGTATGAACAAACCTATCATGGTGCTTTTCCGCAAGTGAGCCACCTTGAGTTGGGTTCGGATACAAGAATTAAAAATGAATCATTCTCGCAGGATGAAGAGACGCCCTTTGGGCTCAAACTGCGCAACACCAGGGAATATTTTCTTTCCATATTTTTCCCAGATTTTTTTCAGTTCTGCGATGTCTTTTTCTGAAAAGGCATCTTTCACATTCAGGTCGATGTCAAGAACGCCAAGCGGAACGCGGCAACCCTTGTGCTGCCCGGATGGATAGGGTTCTGACCAGCTGATGAGAACAAGCTCGCTGCCTTCCATGTTAGGGTCGCAGCCAACGTGTGCCTTGTCTTTTGTAACGTCAGGAACGTATTGGTCTTGCCCTGTGGAAACGGCACGGCCTATTACGCCGCGGCGGATTGAGATTGGCGAGCATGCTTCTGTCCCCTGATGGCAAAAAACCCGTGTTTGCTCTGGCGAGGCTGGGTCGACAAAATACTCGCCCACGAAGATTGGCTTGAGAGCTGCCTTGGAAAATTCGTCGAAAAGAAGGAAGTTGAACGTGGTTGCGATTTCCATGGAGTAGATGCGGGTTTCCATGTAGGCGGAGAGGCGAGTTGCGATTGCAGCTGAATGAAGTGGCATGCAACAACCACGCTCCATACGAACCGAGCCTTTTAAATTCATTTTGCACGCATGGATTACCCTAGGGTCTATGTGATTTCGAACGGTAAGAAAGCTGCTCTTGTTCTTTCGGACGGCTCTGTTTTTTTCGGCAAGGGTTTCGGCTCCACCGGAAGGCGAGTCGGCGAGATAGTCTTCACCACCAACATGACAGGCTACGAAGAGTCACTCACTGACCCGTCCTATGCCGGTCAAATTCTTGTTTCCACTTACCCGCTCATCGGGAATTACGGAACGCAATCAGCATGGTGCGAAAGCAACAAGATGCAAGTAGAAGGCTACTGCATTAGGGAGCTTTGCCCTTCTCCGCACCATGTGGAAAGCACGAGTGCACTCGACAAGCGGATGGCTGACGCAGGCATACCCGGCATTTGGGGGATTGACACCCGACTTCTTGTGAGGAAAATAAGGAACAGCGGCGTCATGCCTGCCTGCCTCGAGGTTTACGAGGGCAGCGCAGACACAGCAGAAATGCTTGAACTTGCAAAGAAACTGGACTACTCCAAGATAAATTTCGTGGAAAAGGTGAGCATTGGAAAGGCAGAGAGCTTTGGAAAGGGAAGCAGAAGAGTGGTGCTCATTGATTATGGCGCGAAGATGGGAATTGTGCGCGAACTAAATAAGCGAGGCTGCGAAGTAGTCGTAGTGCCGTTCAATGCAAGTGCTGGCGAGATAATGTCATTCTCGCCACACGGCATCATGGCATCGAACGGGCCAGGAGACCCTGCACTGCTTATGAAGGAGAGTGAGCAGCTGCGAGAGCTGTTTGGAAAAGTGCCGCTGTTTGGGATTTGCCTTGGCAACCAGCTTATCGGGCAGGCAGCCGGGGCAAAAACCTACAAGCTGAAGTTCGGGCACAGGGGAGGAAATCATCCGGTGCTGGACATGAAAGCGAATAAAGTTGTGATTACGACGCAGAACCACGGATTTGCAGTTGATGAAAAAACTCTGCCCAAGGAATTCGAAGTGACGCACAGGAACTTGAGCGACGGAACTGTAGAGGGAATTGCGCACAAGGAATTGCCGGTGTTTGCCGTGCAGTATCATCCTGAAGCGAATCCAGGACCTTGCGATTCCAAATATCTGTTTGACAAGTTTGTCGATATGATTTAGCAATTAGTTAGAGAGAGTGGAGAAATGAATTTGCTATCCATTTGGGAGCTTGACAAGAAGAAAATCGACGAATACGTTGATTTTGCGCTTGAAGTGAAGAAAAATCCCTCCAGATATTCGCATGCGCTTGATGGGAAAACGCTTGCCATGGTTTTTGAGAAGGCTTCCACTCGAACGAGAGTGTCTTTTGAGGCAGGGATGACACAGCTTGGCGGGCATGCGATTTACTTTGACTTCACCACCTCGCAGCTTTCGCGCGGGGAAACGATGCGCGATACCGCAAAAACGCTGGGCAGGTATGTAAATATCATAATGGCTCGGCTTTACAAGCACACAGAATTGCTTGAGCTTGCCAAGCACGCAGGCGTGCCAGTAATAAACGGCCTTACTGACGAGGAGCACCCCTGCCAGGCGCTTTCCGACTTGCAAACGATGAAGGAGAAAGGGAAGTTAAATTCTGGAAACAAATTCGCATTTGTTGGCGACTGCGGCTTTAACATGGCAAATTCGCTCATGCTTGCCTGTGCAAAAATAGGGATGGACGTGGCGCTTGTTTGCCCCAAAGGCTATGCGCCAAATCCGAAATACGTGAACGAGGCAAAGAAGTTTGGGGAAGTGGAAGTGCATAACGACCCTCTGAAAGGTGTTGCTGGTGCTGACGTGGTTTACACTGACACCTGGATCTCCATGGGCATGGAAGAGGAGAAAGCAGAGCGGACGAGAGCATTCATGCCCTACCAGGTGAATGCCGCGCTTTTGAAGCATGCAAATGAGAATGCAATCGTCATGCACTGCCTGCCTGCCCACAGGGGGCTTGAGATAACTGATGAAGTGATGGATGGGAAGCAGTCGGTCGTGTTTGACCAGGCTGAGAATAGATTGCACATGCAGAAGGCGATAATGCTGAAACTATTGAGTGGCGCATGAGGAAGGAGATTTCAATGCCGAAAAGAACCGACATAAAAAAAGTTCTTGTAATTGGAAGCGGTCCGATTGTCATTGGGCAATCCGCAGAGTTCGACTACTCTGGCTCGCAGGCCTGCGCCTCTCTCCGAGCAGAAGGCGTGCAAGTGGTAGTGGTGAATTCCAACCCTGCCACAATACAGACGGACAGGGAAATTGCGGACATTGTTTACATTGAGCCCTTGCGCGCTGACTTTATTGAGAGGATAATTGAGAAGGAAAAACCGCAGGGCCTTATTGCGACAATGGGCGGGCAGACCGGCCTTAACCTTGCTATAGAGCTGCATGAGAAAGGCATACTTGAGAAGCACGGGGTGGAGCTGCTCGGCACTGGCGTTGACTCTATTGAGCTTGCTGAAGACAGGGGCAAGTTCAAGGACTTGATGAAAAAAATTGGAGAACCCATACCTGAAAGCGTGGCTGCGAACAACATGGCAGAGGCACAGGAGTTCGCTGCATCGCATCCGTTCCCGCTCATTTTGAGGCCTGCCTTTACTCTTGGAGGCACAGGAGGAGGGATTGCAAGGAACGAGCAGGAATTCAAGGCCCTTCTTGAGCTTGGCTTCACGCTTTCTCCTACGCACCAGGTGCTCGTGGAAGAGTCTGTGCTTGGCTGGGGGGAATTTGAATATGAAATGATGCGCGACAAGTATGACAACTGCATTACAATTTGCAACATGGAGAACATTGACCCCATGGGAATTCATACTGGCGAGTCGGTAGTGGTTGCCCCTTCGCAGACTTTGAGCGATGATGAGCACCAGATGCTGCGCAGCGCTGCCATAAAGATAATCAGGGCGCTGAAAATAGAGGGAGGCTGCAACATACAGTTTGCGCTCAACCAGAAAACTGGCCAGTACATTGTGGTGGAAGTCAATCCGCGGCTTTCCCGCTCTTCTGCGCTTGCTTCAAAAGCGACCGGTTACCCGATTGCGAGAGTGGCTGCAAAGATCGCGCTTGGCATGGGCTTGCACGAAATAAAGAATGCTGTAACGAAAACCACTCCTGCTGCGTTTGAGCCTTCTCTCGACTATTGCGTGGTGAAAATACCGCGCTGGCCGTTCGACAAGATACCGGAGAGCAACCGCGTGATTGGCACGCAGATGAAGTCCACTGGAGAAACAATGGCAATTGGCAGGACATTTGAGGAGGCATTTGGCAAGGCACTCCGCTCCATTGAGATGAAATTGCCGAAGATAAAGCCCGAGGAATTCGAGCGGCACATGACCGCTCCAACCGACCTGAGGATATACGCCATACTGGAAGCGCTCAAGCGTGGCTGGGACAAGGAAAAGATAAACCAGCTGACTGGAATCCATCCGTGGTTTTTGGACAGGCTCTCTGCGTTTGCAGACATGGAAAACAGGCTGAGGAAGGAAGTTTTCAGCAGGAATTTGCTTTACGATGCCAAGAGGATGGGCTATTCTGATGAGCAGATTGCATCGATAATAGGGCATGAAACGGCAATGGTTCGCGATATGAGGAAAAAGGCAGGAATAGTGCCCGTGTACAAGATGGTGGACACCTGCGCTGCTGAATTCGAGGCTGCAACGCCTTACTACTATTCCACTTATGAAAACGAGAACGAAAGCAAGCCGACCGAGAGACGTAAGGTAATCATAATTGGAAGCGGGCCCATAAGAATCGGGCAGGGGATCGAGTTTGACTACTGCTGCTGCCACGCTGCATTCGCCCTGCGCGAGATGGGAATCGAGTCCATAATGGTGAACAATAATCCGGAAACCGTCAGTACTGACTTTGACACTTCTGACCGGCTTTACTTTGAACCGCTCACTTTTGAAGATGTGATGAATATCATTGAACACGAAAAGCCTGAAGGCGTGATTGTGCAGTTCGGCGGGCAAACGTCCATCAACCTTGCGCAGAAGCTTGAGATGAGCGGAGTGCGGATATTGGGAACACAGCTTGAAGGCATAGACATTGCAGAAGACAGGAAAAAGTTCAAGCAGCTTCTCCACGAGCTTGGCATCCGCCAGCCTGAAAACGCGACTGCGACAAACGAAGCAGAGGCAGTTGCGTGCGCAGGTAAGATTGGCTACCCCGTTGTGGTTCGGCCAAGCTATGTTATTGCTGGACGAGGCATGCAGATTGTTTATGACGAAGAAAGTTTGCGCAAGTACATCGGGGAAGCGGTGGATGTCAGCGAAAAGCGGCCAGTGCTTATAGACAAATACATTGAGAAGGCAATTGAGTGCGAAATAGACGGCGTGGCTGACGGAGAGAGGCTGTTTGTAGGCGGCATAATGGAGCATGTGGAACGGGCAGGCGTGCACTCTGGCGATGCGAACAATGTGGTGCCCTGCGTTCGGCTCAAGCCAGAAGTGCAGGAAAAAATACTAGAATATTCTGAGAAAATAGCTCTTGCCTTGCAGACTGTTGGCGCGATAAACATACAGTATGTCGTGCAAAACGATGTCATCTTCGTGCTTGAGGCAAACCCGAGAGGGAGCAGGACGATGCCATTCCTTTCCAAGGCAACAGGCATTCCACTCGTGAAAGTCGCAACGCAGGTGATAATGGGCAAGAAACTGTCTGAGCTTGGCGCAACCACCATGCCGAAGATGGACCATTACGCAGTGAAAGGAGTGGTTTTCCCGTTCCTGAAATTGCCTGGTGCGGACGTTGTGCTTGGGCCTGAAATGAAAAGCACTGGCGAATCCATGGGCGCTGATGCCGATTTCCCGTCAGCATTCATGAAGGCGCTGCTTGGAGCGAATTTGAAAATACCGCAGAGTGGAGGAGTTGCAATCAGCCTCAAGGACGGCGACAAGGAAAGGGCTGCGCCCCTTGCAGATGCACTTTCCGAAATGGGCTTTGCTGTCTATGCCACGCCCACAACTGCAAGCTATCTTGAAGGAAAGGTGAAAATGCTCAAGAAAATTTCAGATGGCGAGCCTAACATACTAAGTGAAATAAAGAAAGGAAGGATACAGATGGTCTTCAACACCCCCAAGAGGGGCAAAACTGCAAGCACTGACGGCTTCAGGATTAGGAGGGCGTGCCTGGAGAACGGCATACCCTGCATAACAAACTTTGAGGCTGCGGAGGCGCTTGTTGAAGCAATGAAGCATTCGCACGGCAAGACACCCAAACTAGAGCGGATTGACAGATATGGGAAGGCGGGATAGGCGCGACATTGCAATTGTTGCACTGCTCCTTTTAGTTGCCGCCTTGCTTCTTTATTCCGGATTTGCAACCTTGCCGGCTTGCTCTGGCTGCAATGCGAAAGTGGATTTTGTCTTTTCTCCTGGCGCGGAAGGCGAGATTGTTTCATTCATCCGCTCAGCGGAGAAAACAATTGACATTGAGATGTATGTTTTCACATCCGATGCCATTGTGCGCGAAATAGCCGAGGCTGAAAGGCGGGGAGCACGGGTGCGAGTAATACTTGAGCCGCGCGTGCAGGACGAAAGGAAGGACAGGATAGCTGCCATTTTGCAGGATGTTGGCGCAGAAGTGAAATGGGCGAGCTTTGCCTACAAGCTGACTCACAGCAAATTCATCATTGTGGACGGGAAAAAGGCAGTCATCGGAAGCATCAACTTTTCCAAAAGCGCGCTCACTGCGAACAGGGAGGCGGCGGTGCTTGTGGAGGGGGAAAAGATAAAAGAGCTGGCAAGGATATTTGAAGAGGACTGGAACGAAGCCAACAGCGAATAACATCACGGAATGAGGGATTGTGCGGAACAGACACAGGAAACGAATGCGGAACAAGGTGCAGCCATGGACAGCGTGCTTGAAAAAACCCTTGACAAGGCATGGAATTCCACTTGCCGCGTGCTTTTTGGCAGGGAGATTGGCCCGCTTGAAAAATACAGGGACTGGCTCGGAGTGCATCTTCCAAAGCCTGCGCGCAGGAAATCCCGCCTTTCAGGCAAGGAAGTAATACTAGCTATGGATTCCTACTCTAGAAACGCGCGCTTTTTGTCTGAAAAGGAAGTGGTGCAGAACAGGAACTACGCGCTGAACATAAATGAAATCAAGGATATCGACTCAATTGCCGAAGCGCTTGCTGGAAAATGCGAATACGTGGGCAACCGATTCCTTGGCAACAGCGCGTACGTTGAAGAATCAGACATTGTGATTGATTCGCAGTACGTGAACAACTCCACCAACATAGAAGAGTCGATGTATGTTGATTCCTCATTCATGATAAGGAAGGGCAGCAAATACATATTCGGCTCGGGCTACATGGGAGTATCGGAGTTCATCGTCCGCGTAGTGGGAACATTCAACTCCAAGCGCTGTTTTGAGAGCTATTTTGTCCCAGACTCAAGCGACATTTTCTTCTCTGAAAGCTGCTTTGGCTGCCGCGAGCTCATGTTCTGCTTCGGGCAGCGAAGCACAAGCTACAGGATAGGGAATCTTGCTTTGCCAAAGGACAATTACCGCCAGCTCAAGGCAAAACTTCTGTCAGAAGTCGCTTCAGAACTTGAAAAGGAAGGGCGATTTCCTACTTTGCTTGAAATGGCAGGCGAATCAGCGGAAACAGCAGGCAAGCTCGAGGTTGAAGAAGAAAAGCTTGAACAGAGCATGGCCCCGATGGAAAAGGGATTTGCCTCGGCCTGCAACGTCGTGTTGAAAAGGAATATTGGGAGCATCAGGCAGTATGAAGGCTGGCTCTCGCAGAATACCGGGGAGCTTTTGCCATTGAAAACGCCATTTGGAAGGGTTGTCCAGTGCCCCAAGGATTTTGCCTATGTGCCGAGCGTGCCAAAAGGAAGGATGGTGAATTTTGCCGAGATGATTGCGCTTGGCAAAAAATCGTTGGCTGAAAACGAGATTCAGACGCTTGGCGGGATAAGAAAAGCAATAGGCAAGATAGGCTACTTCACGCTTGAGCTTTTTGATGGCGAGAATTTGAATTACATTGACTCGCCGCTTGTTTACCACGGCACGAACATATACAAGACATACGACGTGACGCATGGCGAGAACACGGGAGTGTGCTTCCTTGCGCTCAATTCCAAATACGTTTACGGCTCATACAGGATACTTGAGTCGCAGTTCTCGCTCAAGTGCTATAACTCGCTGTATTTGAACCGTTGCTTTGAGCTTGACTCGTGCTCCAAGTGCTCTGACTCTTATTTCTGCCACAACTCTGAAGCCTTGCAAGACTGCATGTTCTGCTTTAACATGAAAGGAAGGCGGCACTTCATCGGGAACACCGATGTGGGCAAGGAAAAATATGCACAGGTGAAAGGCACAGTGCTTGCGCAGATTGGCGAGGAATTGGAAAAGAAGAAAAGCCTGAAGTGGAACATTTTCAATATCGGAGCGAGATAGGGCGCATCTGGATGAACACAGGCCCAACACTATACAAAAGACTCGACATGCCGTGGAAATCTACCTGCAGGGCGATTTTCGGACGCGAGAGATATTTGCAGGTGAAACAGGCAGTAATAAATGGAATCGCGGCAAAACTCGAACAGGAAAAGGATTTTTCGCGGGGCATATACAATTTTGGCTGAACGGAAGCGGTGAGATGGACAAGGTAAAGGCGGCAACCATCGGCGTTTTCCACCACGACTGCCAGACCAGCTTTTCAACTGAAAAGCACCCAGGCATAACGCTTGACCAGATTTCGCCAGTGGTTTACCTTTCCAAAAAAAAGAACAGGCTGGACTACAGCCTGATGTGGGACATAACTGCGCACTCGCCATCCGAGCTCGAGGAATACCTGAAGTATGTGAAAAACGACAAGAAAACCATCAAGCTGCACGTGCTTGACAAGGGCAAGAACCACGCGCTCATTCTCCTTCGCTTCAGGGGAGCGCACTCCACTTATGATGCCGTGCTTTCGAACGGAGTTACTGCAACCACGCCAGTTGTGGCAAAAGCAGGTTACGAGATATACCACCTCATTGCGCACGACCCGAACAATATTGAGAAGATGATGAGGGAGCTTTCGTGCATTGGAGATGTAAAGGTCATGAAGATGGGCGCGTTTGACCCGAAGAGCATAAGCAAGATGCCGAAAATCACGGATAAGCAGAAAGACGCGCTTGAAGTGGCGCTCATAAACAACTACTATTCCTGGCCGCGAGGGGCGACTCTTGAAAAGCTTGCCGAAGTTGCCGACCTGAGCAGGAGAAGCATGCAGGAAAGACTCCGCCGGGCTGAAGCGAAACTTATCCCGTATGCGCTGAAGGAGTTTTTGAAGAGAGTTTAATCCTGAATCGTGGCTCGCTATGTATGCAGAACCTACATAAAACCTAAATTATGCATATATATTCAGGTAATTTGCATGAGGAAAGTTCTTACTGCTGAGGAAGCGCTCGGGAAATATGCAAAATACCTGAAGTGGCCTGGAATAGAGTAACTTATCGGCGTGGGTTTGGGCGGTGCCGCAGACAGGACGCGAGTCCTGTCGCCCAGTGGAGCGGAACGCCGCTCCAGCCGGGGACTTAGGGGGCGGAGCCCACTTGGGCGGACAGGACATATGCCCAAGTTAAAAATATATGAGGGCTAGTGCAAACTATGCCCGGTAAGAAAATGGGTTCGATTTGCCTTGACACCTTGGAAAAACGGTGGCGCAGCACCTGCAGGGTTATTTTCAAAGAGGAAGTCGGCAGCCTTTCGGAATTCGTGCCGTGGCTCAAGCTGTATAATGAGCCCATTGTGCAGCGCAAGTCAAGCCTGAGCGGCAAGGAAGTCACTTATGCGATTAGTTCTTACAAGGAGAACAGCAAGTGGGTAAGCTTTGAGGAAATCGACTTTGGGAAGAGGTTTGCCCCGGTTTCCCTGAATGATGTGAAGGACATTGATTCTCTTGTGGAGGCGCTTGCAGATAGGTTTTACTATACGGGAAACGTCATTCTGGGAAATTCTGGCTATGTGGAAAAGAGTTCCAACATTTCAGACAGCTTCTACATGTATGACACAGGCAAGCTTACAGACAGCAAATACGTTGCCTATTCCACGCTTGGGAGGCTGGATGAAGACTGCTTCGGCTGCAACGGAATAGGCGAGAGCCAGCACTGCATAAAATGCCATGAAACATTCAAGGACAAGCGCTGCTTCGAGCTTTGGATGGGCCAATACTGCTCCGACTGCTATTACGTTCACCAACTGAACAACTGTTCAGATTGCCTTTTTTGCTTCAATTTGAAAAACAAGAGGCACGCAGTCGGCAATTTGGAGCTTGGGAAGGAAAAATATGCTGCGGTGAAAACGAAATTGCTTGCGGACTTGGCTGAAACGCTCAAAAAAGAAAAGAGATTGCCGACTTTGATGGATATTGTGGCAAAAAGCAAATACGAAAAGCCGAAGTTTTCGCTGGCTGCGTCTGCACCGAAGAAAACAGACATGGCTGTGATTGAGAGTGCTTTTGGAAGAACAATGCAGTTGCTTGTGGGGAGGCAGACTGGCGGGAAAATTGACGACTACCAGGCTTGGTTGAGAAGGAATGTGAGGAAGAACGAACAGTGCTCATCGGCCTTGAGCGGAAAGCCAGTACACCGCTGGGATTACGCGAGCTACTTCCATTTGCCGAAAGACAGGCTGATTACATATGAGGAGTCGCAGGCGTTTGGGGAGCAGGTAAAAATGAGTGAGAGTGAAGCAAGCGAAACGACTCTGGCAAATGCGCATGAGAAGATTGGCAGGATTGCTTTTTTCACTTCGGAATATGTGGACGGCACGAATTCCAATTTGATTGAAGTGGCAACGTCATCGGATACAGTGAATGCCTATCGCTGCTCGCCCATTGTTTATTCCAAATTCTGCGCATATTCCTTCTGGCCAAGAAGCACGGAGCATGCGTTTGGCTGCGGGGCGCTCCTGTCATCTGAGTTCTGCATCAATTGCTACCATTCGGTGAAGCTTAGGAGATGCTTTGAGATGGATTCGTGCAGGGATTGCTCGGACTCATATTTCTGCCACAATTGCGAGAATGTTTCTGATTGCATGTTCTGCTTCAACGCGAAGAATTTGAAGTATGCAATTGGCAATGTGGAAGTTGGAAGAGAAAAGTTTATGCAAGTGAAGAAAATGGTGCTGGAAGAAATAGCTAGGAGATTGGAAAAAGAGAGAGGAATTCCACAGGACATTTACTCGATTGGAGCTGGCAAGAAGTAACTATTTCCTTCTTGAGAATTTGCCTGGGGCTTTGGAAATCTGCTTGCCTTTTGGGGCTGCCTTGCCCTTGGGCGCTGGCTTTGCTTTCTTTGCAACAGGCTTCTTGAAAACCGACCTTACCACTGACGCCGGGCGCTCTTCTGGAAGGGAATCTGGTCCGGATGGCTCTTCTTCTGCAGGAGATTCGTCTTCGGATGGCTTTTCCAATTCTTCGAGTTCCTCTTCGACTGTTTTAGGAGCCTTCTTTTTGCTTTTCTTGCCTGCTTTTGGCTTTGGCTTTTCTTCTTCTGCTGGCAGATGCTCTTCCTCGAGAAGCAAATCAGACTCTCTTTCAGCCACTTCATGGGCCCGGTCGATCAGCTCTTCGTCTTCTGATGATGGCATGCGCTTTTTGGGAGTGTCGTAGAATGTTGGCTCTTCACTTTCTTCTTGCGGGGGTTCTTCTGCTTCTTGCTCAGAGACTCCCGTCTCGATGGGCTCTTTTTCTGCGTCTGGTTGCACTTCTTCTTCGTGTATCGGCTCTGACTCTTTCTTTTTCTTTCCAGACTTGAGTTCTGCCCTTGCGCGGCGGAGCTGTTCCATTACAGATAGGTGGCTCACAGGCTTTTCGTCCTCCTGCTCTTCTTTCGCAGGTTCCTCGCGCTCTTCTGCTGTGGAGCGTTCTTCTCCCTCTTGCTCGCCGGCGCCTTGTTCTTCCGCTGGCTCTCCTGAAGCTGCTTCGCTTTCTTCCGCATCCTGCCTAGGCCCTTCCTCTTCCTTTGGCTCGCCCATCCTCTCATCCATCTTGAAACTGGACCAGTCGGCCAATTTTGGCGCAGATGAAACGTCCAATGGCTCTTGCGCTTGCGGCTCTTCTGCCGCCCCGCCTGCCTCTTCTGTATGCGCCTCCTCTTCCATTGAGGCAGGCTTTTTGCCGCCCTTGGTCAGGGCAGGGTGCGGCTTTGGCTCAGGGGGCTTGACCTCCTTGTAGCCCCAGCGGCTGACATCCACCACCCTCAATTTCATTGGCAGTATGTACTTCTTTCCGTCGAAAAGCCTCACAATGCACTCGCGCTGGTGGAGCCGCACGAACATTTCCTTCTTGGACTCCTCAAGCTCGGTCTGCGAGCGCGCTTTCTTGAATGATTCCTCTATCTTGATTTCCATTATTGAGGAAAGCATAGTGGCGTCCTGCCGGTTCGCCTTGAAGGAGACAATGTTTCGGATGTTCGAGACTACGCTGTCGCTCACTTCCTTGCTCAACTGCCCCAGGTATTGCATGGAAATGTAAGCGTAGAGGTTGAACTTGCGCGTCTCTGACAGTATGTCGCGCACCACCTTAGTCTCCACGCGCTGGAACTCGTCCACAATAAGGATGGTTGGCTGGTGGAGCTTCTCTGTAATTGCAAGGATATACATCTGGTTTATGACCGCGCCTGCAAGGAAGTTTATCATGCGCTTGCCGAAGAAATTCGGGTTGAACGAAATGATGGTGATGCGGTTGTTCTTTATGCACTCCAGCAGGTCCTCGTGCTTTTTCTCCCCTCCAAGGTAAAGTTCATATTCGCCCACGAAATTGAGGATAGGCAGGACGGCATCGTTGAAGTGGTGGATGTAGATGTCGTTGAACTCCTCGTCGAAGAAGCGCTTCACTTCATCGTTGTCTGTTTCGGAGATGAACTCGGCGCGCCTACTGGAGTCTGTGAGAAGAAGGGAGATGTTCTTGAGCGACATCTTGTCAATTGCAGAAAGCAAGTGGGTTGCATAGAAGAGAACCCGCTCGGAATATTTGTTCTCCTGCCCGATTGCAGATGAAAGGAGCTGTGAGATTAGTTGAGTCATCTGAGGGGTCTTTACGCCACCAACATCCAATGGCTCGATGTAATTGTCAATGAGGTTTACGATCTTGTATTCCGAGAAGCACTTGATGAACTCGCCGTGCGGGTCAATGAGCACCATCTTGACTGAGTCGCCGTATTTTGCCTCGATTGCCTTTATCATGGCATAAAGCCCTTTGCTTTTGCCTGTGCCTGATGCGCCCACGAAAAGCGTGTGCTGGAAGACGTCGAAGTTGTCAACGCCAACGCTGATTCCGGTTTCCTCGAAAACAGGGTAATTGGAGGTGACTGACATGCGCTTGGGGATGGGGTCGAGGATGTCGATGAATACTGCGGGGTTTTGCTCCATGTCCACCTGCATGAACTTTTCGGGAGTGGTGGAGATTATTAGGCTCTTTCGCCCGCTTTCGTCTATTGCGCTTCCAAGGCCGATGAACTTGCCCAGTATCTTGATTATACGCAGGTTTATTTCAGACAGGCTTTCTTTCACCGAAAAATCAAGGAAGTTCTGGCTCCCTGGAAGGAAATATATCTTCGGAAAAGGGAAAATGGAGCCTTTTGCCTTCTCTATCTCCAATGGCTCGGAGATCTTGTATGGGAAGACCAAGAGGGAGAGGTCGCCCAATGATTTCTTGTCGCGGGCGAAGAAGCGGATGGTGTTGAGGTTCTTCTTTATCACCAGGTTGACAACGTTTAGCGAGAGAACGTCTGAGAAGTCTATGAAGCCGAAAAGAGGTATCCTTGCCTTTAGGATGACGTTGAAGAAGTTTTTGACGTCTGCCACTGCCACCTTTTCAGAGTAGAGCAGTATCTCCCGCACCCGAAGCATGTCTGGCATAAGGCTGAATTTGCTGTCACAGTTATTTAAATAATGTCGCCGGCTCGGGCAGCAGCCGGGCTATTTTGGCTTTTTTCACTTTTTGAAGCAGCCAATATTGTAGATGCTGTGCTTCAGACCCTTGTTATTCTCTAGCCTTTTTGCCAAGTCGGAAAGAAGAAGTTTCTTGATTTCTGCGTATTGCTCCTTGCCAAGCTCCACATTGCCTATTGCGTGGCGCAGGTTCTTTGCGTTGAAACAGAACATTGAGTCGCGGACATTCTCGCAGTTGTGGCAGAAGTAGCAGTCAGCACAGTTGCTGGAGTTGCTCACCTCAAAGCAGCGAGTAAGGTTTTCAGAGTGGTAGCACTTCACGCAAAACGAGCAGGAAAACACGTAGGAGGAGCCGAATATGTACTCTGAGTTGCGAGGCCACATGGAATAGGCGCAGTATTTGTCAGCCACCATTGCGCTTGTCTTGAAGCAGTAGCTGCTGTTGAAGTAAACGCTGCATTCCTCAAGTCCGACATTGAAGCCCATTGCCACCTCGGGGGAAAAATATTTCAGGCTGCCTAGCTTTCCAGCAGCATTCGAAAGACTGAGACCTTCTGCCTCGGCCTTTTCAAGGTGCTTTTTGCCCCATTCATCCGTCTCTTCGAGCTTTATGGCTTGCTTTTGGGTTTCGGCATAATAGATGAAATTGGGAATGTAGACAATCTTGTCGCTTATGGCTGATTTTGAGGCCAGCATCCCAGGAACGTTGAGCTTGAGCCATTCCTCGTAGTCTTCCAGCCTTCCGAGTGCTTTCCCGAACAAGACCTGCGTGGTTGCAGACCATGCCTGCTGCACTTCCTTACCCATCCTTACCACTCACCATGTCCACTATGGTTGGAACCGACTTTTTGGCTTTGAGAGTTTCCCTCATTTCGCCCACAAGCTTGTTGCGAAGGGCAGCGTATTCGTCCCTCTGGAATTCGAGGTTGCCAATGAGGTGGCGCTTGTTGCGCTGGTTGAAGCAGAACATGCAGCTGAGGCATCCTTCCACTCCAGCCACATAGTAGCAGTCGCTGGATGTGGCTATCCGCATTGCTTCCATGCAGCGCACCACCTTGTGCGTTTCGTAGGTTTTTATCGCGAATTTTGTTTCCGCAATCCAGTTGGAGCCGAAGACATATTCGCCATAACGCATGGCATCCGAGTAGGCGATGTATTTGCTGTCGTAGATTTCCGAGGAGCGGTATACGAATGACGAGTTGTGGACGCCATCCGAGCCCTCCACTTCGTGCGAATTGCCCGTCACTATGTTGCCTGCATAATAGAGCTTTTCAGCAAGAGCTTCAAGGGCTGAATCGATGTCCTTGATTTTGTTTATGTCAAGCTTCTGCCCACGGAGCATTTTGTCGTATGCTTCACGCTCTTCGTTGCTTATGAATTTCGCCTTGCCGCAGAAAAGAGGGGTAGAAATGCTTATCTTCCTCCCTGAAATCGCTGAGCGCTTGACATCAGTTGGTTCCAGGTGCTTGAGGAGATATCCTTCGTACTCTTCCATGCCGCCTATTTCTTCCCCAAGAAGCACGCGGCAGGCGGACTTCCAGGCTTTTTCAATCTCATGCATCGGCATTGGTTAGAATCAATGGACAAATAATATTATGCTTGCGCTTTTTTGTCTAAAACATTTTGTCCCAATTGAAACATAGCATTTAAATGCCGATTTTAAGGCAATTCCTTCTCGATTTGTCATGGGCAGGCTTGTTCTTCCAAAAAGATATGTGCAGGTCAGCTTCAGCGGTGACAGGCTCACCCCAAATGCCAGGGAATTCAAATACTCCACTTACTGCGTAGACATTACTGCTGAGAGAAGGAACATTGGGGAAAGGAATCCTACGCATATCGATGGCAGAATAATTTTGGTCAAAAAACTCCCTGAGTTCCTGACAAACATGGTGGTTGGCGGCTGTTTTGTGCAGGAAGTGGGATTTATCCAATACCGGACAAGCAGGGACGTAGCCACAACAATACTGTATTACCCGAAAGGAGATATGGAGAATTACCCTCAGGAATACCTTAATGGCTCGCGCGGTTTTGGATATTATGCCGAATGGCTTGCAGCAGGGCATATGCAAAGGATGGGCGCCCGCTACATGGCAACCCCTGCGGACGAATCAAGCGACCTGAGGATTGCCCAGCTTGAGGCAGCTGGTTTGCCCATCGGATATGGAGTGAAGACCGAGGAGTGGAGAAAAAGGCTGTTTGCTGGCTTCAAGAGAGCCGAAGCAAAATGGATGGAGCAGCACCCGCTGGTAGAAACGCAGGAGGCTTAACGTATTTTGATTTTCTTCTTCCGCCGCACCTTTTTGCCTTTCTTCCCTTTTTTCTTTCCGGAAAGCTCGCCAAGCTCGATTTTTACGGACTTTTCATATGAGGCGCGGCCCATCTGCTCGACTTTCTGCGATTCTTTGAGCGCCATTGGGCCTTCGGACATGGACAAGAGCTGCACATGCGACGCCGGAAGCTGCTTTTTTTCCTCTTCCTCGGCTTTTTTCTCTTCCTTTTTGCGCTCGGCAAAGCCCTGCATGGATTTGACGGCTGCGACGAGATTTATAAAGACTATCTAGCATAATCGGACGGTCGTCTTGATGGGCAATAAAATTACCCGAGCCTTAGTGAGCGTCTGGGACAAACAGGACTTGGTCCCTTTTGCCAAAGAGCTCCATAACCTTGGGATCGAGATACTCTCCACCGGAGGCACTTCAAAATTGCTGAAAGAAAACGGCATTCCGGTAAAGGAAGTGGGCGACATAACCGGCTTTGGCGAGCTATTCAACGGCAGGGTGAAGACAGTCCATCCGAAAATACACGGCGGAATACTTTTCAGGCGAGGCAGGGATGACGAGGAGGCAAAAAGCGCAGGAATCGAGCCCATTGACCTTGTTGTGGTGAATTTCTACCCGTTTGAGCACGTTGTCGGCAAGCAGGGCACAAAATTCGAGGATGCGATTGAGAACATTGACATCGGCGGGCCTGCCATGGTTCGGGCTGCGGCGAAAAACCACGCTGATGTTGCGGTTGTGGTGGACCCGCATGACTATGGCGCTGTCATTGAGGAGATAAAAAAGAGCGGGCAGGTAAGCGCGGAAAGGAAAAGGCAGCTTGCGCTCAAGGCTTTTGCAAGGACAAGCGGATATGACACTGCGATTGTGAGCTATTTGTCCAAGGTGAGCGATGGCGAGCTTTACCCGGACTTCCTTGAGATGAAGTTCGAGCGGGCTTATCCGCTGCGCTACGGTGAGAACCCGAGCCAGCAGGCTGCTGCTTACAGGATACTTGGCAGGACTAGCATATTCGACTCCAAGATTTGGGCAGGAAGCAAGGCAATGTCCTACAACAACTTTTTGGATGCTGACACTGCTTTTGGGCTTATCCGAGAATTCAAGGACCAGACAGCCTGTGTGATTCTGAAGCACAACAACCCATGCGGAGGCGCAGAGGGAAAGACTCTTGAAGAGGCGTATGCCAAGGCGCATGCAGGCGACCCGGAGTCCTCGTTCGGAGGGATAATTGCATTTTCGAAGAGAGTAGATACTGCAACAGCAAAAGCAATAGGCAGCAAGTTCATCGAGGTGGTGCTTGCCCCTGGCTATGAAGAGGATGCGCTCAAGATATTGCGAGAGAGGGAGAGCCGCAGGATAATCGACGTTTCGAATATTTGGGACATGAGCGAGGAGCGTGCAGTGAACTTCAGGTACATTACCGGCGGCATGCTCTACCAAGGGAGGGACCCGGGAATTTATGACCGGAAGGCAATAACCGTGCCAACGAAAAAGAAGCCAAGCGCAAGCGAGCTTGATGATGCATATTTTGCAACGAAGTTCGTGAAGCACACCAAGTCAAATGCCATTTCAATTGCCAAGGATTTGCAGCTGGTCGGAAACGGAGCTGGGCAGATGAGCAGAGTTGATTCGTGCAATATTGCAATTGAGAAAGCAAAGAGGTTCGGGTTTGACTTGAAAGGGACTACCGCCGCATCTGACGCATTCTTCCCGTTCCGCGACGCTGTGGATGCGCTTGCAAAAGCTGGTGTTTCCTGCATTGCCCAGCCAGGCGGCTCTGTTCGGGACGCAGAAGTCATTGCAGCTGCGGATGAATATGGGATTTCGATGATATTCACCGGAAGGCGGCACTTCAAGCATTAAAAGAGCTGGTTCTGAATAATGCCGCATGCAGAAAAATAAACCTGTCGCACTTTTCATCGGGCGTTTCCAGCCTTTCCATATAGGGCATTTGTCTGCAGTGAAGTGGATCGCTGAGAGAAGCGGCAAAGTTATTGTCGCTATAGGGAGCGCACAGAAATCCTTTGAGCCTGAAAACCCGTTTAGCGCAAGCGAGAGGGAGAGGATGATAAGGCAGCAGCTCGTGGATGCTGGGCTTGGAAAGAAGTGCGTTGTTGTTCCTGTCACCGACATAAACGACAATGAAAGGTGGGTGGAGCACGTCGATAAGAGTGTGCCTGACTACGATGTTGTTTATTCGAATAATGCGCTTGTGAAGCGATTGATGCGGGAGAAGAGGAAGGCGGTGAAGGGGATTCCATTTTTTAAGCGAGTGCTTTACGATGCCACGAAAATAAGGGGAAGGATGAAGGAAGGGAAGGAGTGGCAGGACAGGGTGCCAGAAAAAGTGCTTGTTTTGCTGAAAAAAATGAAGGCAGAGGAGCGAGTAAGAAAGCTTTAAACAACCTTGATTTCCGTTCCAGGAACTGCTGCGAGGATTGCCTGCTTGAGGGCTTCGACTTTTTCTGGCGGATCGGACTTTGAGAAGGAGACGCTGAATCTGCTTCCTGATTGCGAGATGGTTGGCGACAAGCCGAGAGATGCGCAGAGGGCTTCGAGCTTCTTCTTGTCGTCTGCAATCACTTCAACCACTTTTATGGAATAGGAGACTGTTTCGCCTGCAAGCGGGTGGTTGAAGTCCACCACAACACGGCCTGAGGTGACGCTTTTCACCTTGGCAAGCGCCCTGTCCAAGCCAACCACCATGCCAGGCACCGGCTTGATGTTCTGGCGGGCGAATTCCTTTTCGGGAATCATGCGCACAAGATGAGGAAGCTTCTCCCCAAATGCCTTGTCGGCAGAAATGACGAATTGCTCAGTGTTGTTGAGCGTGGATTTGACTATTGCTTCTTCCATGCCGGGAAGGATGTTGCCGTTGCCGAAGATGGCGAGCTTGGGGCCGTAGATTGCGCCTTCCTCGTAAATGCCTATCTTTCTGGCAAGCGTTTCGTCCGTTGTCTCGAAGATTGCGCCTGTTGCTGCAACCCTGCCAGTGAATTCCATGCGGACGAGGTCGCCTTTCTTTATTGTAACCATGCGAAATAACCTTGTTTTTTAAATCGTTGTGGCAGATTAGATGAAATATAATTAAAAGAGTGATGCAGCCGAGCATGA